>NZ_JACBXA010000057.1 GCF_013870515.1 Streptomyces albidus (ex Kaewkla and Franco 2022)
CCGTTCGACCCCGAGACCCACCTGGGTGCGGCGGTGAACTTCGACCTGATGGCCTGCGCAGCCGGGCGCCACAGCGCGTCGCGTAGTCCGCGCCCGAGGGGGCGGGCGACGTGCTGCCAGACCCACACGGCCGGGTCGGCGAAGAGGAAGCGCAAGACCGCACCGAGGAAGCGGAAGACGGCCCTTGAGATGTATCCGGCGACGCGCCACGCGTGGCCGAGAGCGTCCGCGATCTCCCTCGCGACGACGGCGATGCCCCGCCCGACAGGGGTGAGGACCCATCGGTACACGAAGCCGCAAGGCGCAACCACGAGGTAGCGCCACAACCACGCCAGCCCCGCACCGACACCCCGCACACACGCCACCACGCCGTGCCCCAACGGCGTGAGCACGTAGCGGTACCCGAAGCCGCATGGCACCACCACCAGGTACCGCCACAACCACGCCAGTCCCACACCGACACCCCGCACACACGCCACCACGCCGTGCCCCAACGGCGTGAGCACGTAGCGGTGGAGAGCGGCGGCGGGCAGGACGATCAGCACGTCCACCAGCCGGAGAATCGCCGCCCGGACTGCTCTGCCCGGCACGACCAGCGCGTACCGTCCCAGCCACTTGAGCCCTGTGCCCAAGCCCCGCAGCACGGCCAGCAGGCCGTGCCCGAGCGGCGCGAGCAGCCGGCTGTAGGTCCAGGTGGCCGGGGCGAGGACGAGGGTGCGTCCGAGCCAGACCAGTGCCGCGCCGACGCCCTTCGCCGCTGCGGAGAGCGCGCGGCCGACGGGCGCGAGGAGATACCGCCACAGCGCGAGCCACGGCCAGACGAGAAGCGCGAAGAGCACCGGTGCGAGGACCGTTCGCCACAGCCAGCTCATGGCACGTGCGAACGGCACCCAGACGACGCGCTTCAGCAGTCTTCCGCAGACGGTCAGGGCGTCCCAGACCATCCGTACGGGCAAGATCAGCAGCAACGTCACGATCCGTACGGGCACTCGCACCGCGATCGCGAGACGGCCCTCGACGGGCGCTTCGGCGCCGCCCGCAGGGCTGAGTCCGGCGCCGTGCGCAAAGTCGTCCTCGGCGTGCTTCTCCAGCGATACCGCTGCTCGGTCAGGGCTCACATCACCAAGGACGCCCCATCAGGGCTTCCGGTTCACCCCGCACAGAGGTAAAGCCAACTGCCGTACCTCGTCGGCTACTTGACGACCGAGAGCGGCAGCAGCTTCTGCCCCGTCGGCCCGATCTGGATCTCCGTATCCATCTGAGGACAGACGCCACAGTCGAAGCAGGGGTCCCAGCGGCAGTCCTCGACCTCCCTCTCGTCGAGAGAGTCCTGCCAGTCCTCCCACAGCCAGTCCTTGTCGAGACCGGAGTCCAGGTGGTCCCAGGGCAGGACCTCCTCGTAGGTGCGCTCCCGCGTGGTGTACCAGTCCACGTCGACGCCGAATTCGGGAAGGGCCTTCTCGGCGGAGTCCATCCACAGCCGGTAGCTGAAGTACTCACGCCAGCCGTCGAACCGGCCGCCGCGCTCGTAGACCTCGCGGATCACCGCACCCACGCGGCGGTCCCCCCGGGAGAGCAGGCCCTCGACGATGCCGGGCTTGCCGTCGTGGTACCGGAAGCCGATGGAGCGGCCGTACTTCTTGTCGCCGCGGATCTTCTCGCGCAGCTTCGTCAGCCGCGCGTCCGTCTCCTCGGCGGACAGCTGCGGCGCCCACTGGAAGGGGGTGTGCGGCTTGGGTACGAACCCGCCGATGGAGACGGTGCAGCGGATGTCGTTGGACTTGGCGACCTCGCGGCCCTTCGCGATGACGTTGACCGCCATGTCGCCGATCTGCAGCACGTCCTCGTCGGTCTCGGTGGGCAGTCCGCACATGAAGTAGAGCTTCACCTGCCGCCAGCCGTTGCCGTAGGCGGTGGCGACGGTGCGGATCAGGTCCTCCTCCGAGACCATCTTGTTGATGACCTTGCGGATGCGCTCGCTCCCGCCCTCAGGCGCGAAGGTCAGGCCGGAGCGACGCCCGTTGCGGGTCAGCTCGTTGGCGAGGTCGATGTTGAAGGCGTCCACACGGGTCGACGGCAGGGACAGGCCGATCTTGTCTTCCTCGTAGCGGTCGGCCAGCCCCTTGGCCACGTCCCCGATCTCGCTGTGGTCCGCCGAGGACAGCGAGAGCAGACCGACCTCCTCGAAGCCGGTGCTCTTCAGACCCTTCTCGACCATGTCGCCGATGCCGGTGATGGACCGCTCACGCACGGGCCGCGTGATCATGCCGGCCTGGCAGAAGCGGCAGCCACGCGTGCAGCCGCGGAAGATCTCCACCGACATGCGCTCGTGGACGGTCTCGGCCAGCGGCACCAACGGCTGCTTGGGGTACGGCCATTCGTCGAGGTCCATCACGGTGCGCTTCGAGACGCGCCACGGGACTCCGGCGCGGTTCGGCACGACGCGGGAGATCCGTCCGTCCGGCAGGTACTCCACGTCGTAGAACTTGGGGACGTAGACCTCGCCCGTCTTCGCCAGCCGCAGCAGCAGTTCGTCCCGGCCGCCCGGACGGCCTTCGTCCTTCCAGGCCCGGATGATCTCGCTGGCCTCCAGCACGGCCTGTTCGCCGTCGCCGACGACGGCGCAGTCGAGGAAGTCGGCGACGGGCTCCGGGTTGAAGGCCGCGTGGCCGCCCGCCATGACGATGGGGTGCTCGTCGCCGCGGTCGGCGGACTCCAGCGGGATGCCGGCGAGGTCGAGCGCCGTGAGCAGGTTGGTGTAGCCGAGTTCGGTCGAGAAGGAGACGCCGAGCACGTCGAATTCGCCGACGGGGCGGTGCGCGTCGACCGTGAACTGCGGGACGTCGTTCTCCCGCATCAGCTTCTCCAGGTCCGGCCAGACGCTGTACGTGCGCTCCGCGAGGACGCCCTCACGCTCGTTGAGGACCTCGTAGAGGATCATGACACCCTGGTTGGGCAGCCCCACCTCGTACGCGTCCGGGTACATCAGCGCCCAGCGGACATCGCAGGAGTCCCAGTCCTTGACGGTGGAGTTGAGCTCCCCGCCGACGTACTGGATGGGCTTCTGGACGTGCGGGAGGAGGGCCTCCAGGCGCGGGAAGACCGACTCGACTGGCATGGGGGTGTCCTCGGATCGGGGTGCTGTCGTACGGCAGGTGACCATTCAGCGTAACGCGGGCGCGGATGCGCTCCGAACGCCCGCCGTGAGCCGGCCGCCGTCGCCCCGCCCCGGCTAGGCCGAGACGGGACGCTGCACTCTGATCGACTGCAACAGCCCCAACGCGATCCACACCGCGAACATGGACGTGCCGCCGTAGGACACGAACGGCAGTGGCAGGCCCGCCACCGGCATGATGCCGAGCGTCATCCCGATGTTCTCGAAGGACTGGAAGGCGAACCACGCGATCACACCTGCGGCCACGATCGTGCTGTACAGCTCGGTGGACTCACGCGCGATGCGGCAGGCGCGCCAGATCACCACGCCCAGCAGCAGGATGATCAACGCGCCGCCCAGGAAGCCCAGTTCCTCGCCGGCGACGGTGAAGACGAAGTCGGTCTGCTGCTCGGGGACGAACTGCCCAGTGGTCTGCGAGCCCTTGAAGAGCCCCTTGCCTGCCAGGCCGCCCGAACCGATCGCGATCCGCGCCTGGTTGGTGTTGTAGCCGACCCCGGCCGGGTCCAGCGCGGGGTTGGCGAAGGCGGCGAAGCGGTTGATCTGGTACTGGTCGAGCAGTCCGAGCGCCCAGACCAGCACGGCACCGCTCGCACCCGCGACGCACAGCCCGACGACCCACCGGTTGGAGGCACCGGAGGCCAGCAGAACGCCGAGGACGATTATCACCATGACCATCACGGAGCCGAGGTCCGGCATCAGCATGATGACCACGATCGGCAGTGCCGCCATGCCCAGTGCCTGTAGCACGGTGCGGTGGTCGGGATGCTCCCTGTCACCCGCGTCGACCTTGGCGGCCAGCAGCATCGCCATGCCGAGGATCACCGTCATCTTGATGAACTCGGCGGGCTGGAGCGAGAATCCGCCGCCCAGGTGCAGCCAGGCACGCTGACCGTTGATGGTCGCGCCCAGCGGTGTGAGCACCAGGAGACCCAGCAGCACCGAGGCGCCGTACAGGAACGGCACCGCCCCGCGCAGCCTGCGGTGCCCGATCCACACCGTGACGCCCATCAGAAGCAGCCCCACGAGGAGGCTCGTCACGTGCCGGGTCAGGAAGTAGTACGGGTCGCCCTGGTTGAGGTCGGTGCGGTTGCGGGTGGCGGACCACACGAGCAGCGAACCGACGACGGACAGGCCCATCCCGGCCAGCACCATCACCCAGTCCAGCCGCCACACCGCCGAATCGCGCGCGGTGAGCCTGCCCCACGCCGAACGCTTCTGCGGCCCGTAACCGCTGAGGGAGTAGGAGTGCGTGCTCATCCGGTCGCTCCGGCGTTGGGCGCGCCGGCGGACGCACGCTTCGCCCGCTTCTTGAAGTCCTCGTCCTGACGGGCCTCGATGTTGCCGTGGCCGTCGACCCTCGGAAGGTCCTTCTCCGGGTTCTGCAGGAGCGCGCTGTTCTTGTCGAGGTCGCCCTTGGAGTCGACGCCGTAGATCGCGTTGTAGATGTTGCGCACGGCCGGACCTGAGGCTCCGGAGCCCGTACCACCCTGGGAGATCGTCATGACGACCGTGTAGTCCTTGGTGTAGGTCGTGAACCACGAGGTGGTCTGCTTGCCCGCGACCTCGGCCGTACCCGTCTTGGCGTGCATCTTGATCTTGTCCTGCGGCCAGCCGGCGTCACCGAACCGCCAGGCTGCCGTGCCGCGTTCGGCCACACCGGCGAGCGCCCTGTCCATCTTCTTCAAGGTCTTCTTGTCGACCGGAAGCTTGCCGTGCGGCTTGGGCTTGATCTCCTTCATGGCCTTGCCGTCGGGGCTTATTGTCGCCTTGCCCAGGGTGGGGTCGAGCAGCGTGCCGCCGTTGGCGATCGCGGAGTAGATCGTCGCCATCTGGATGGGCGTGACGAGCGTGTCGCCCTGTCCGATGGAGTAGTTGACGCTGTCACCGGCACGCATCTTCATGCCGGAGACGCAGTTCTCCTTGGCGATCTTGTCGGCGTAGGACTTGGGGTCCTTGGCCTGCTTGCACCAGGCGTCCTTGTTCGCCTCCCAGTAGTCCTTCTTCCACTGGCGGTCCGGCACGCGGCCGGTGACCTCGTTCGGAAGGTCCACTCCGGTCTCGTCACCGAGGCCGAACGCGTGGGCGGTCTTGTAGAACCAGTCCTTGGCCTTCTTCTTCGGCTTGTTGCCGCCGTCCTTCAGCCACTGCTTGTAGGCGAGGTCGTAGAAGACCGTGTCGCAGGAGACCTCCAGCGCACGGCCGAGGTCGATGGTGCCGTGGCTCTCCGACTCGTAGTTCTTGAAGGTCTGTCCGCCGACGTTGTACGAGGACGAGCAGTTGTAGTTGCCGCCGAAGTCGTTGCCCGCCCGCACGGAGGCCGCGGTCGAGATCACCTTGAAGACGGAACCCGGTGCCGAGAGGCCCTGGATGGAGCGGTTGAGCAGCGGGTAGTTCGACTTCTTGCCCGTGAGCTGCTTGTACTGCTTGCCGGAGATGCCGCCGACCCAGGAGTTGGGGTCGTACTCGGGGTTGGACGCCATGGCCACGACCCGGCCGGTCTTGTTCTCCATGACGACGGCCGCGCCCGCGTCGGCCTTGTAGTTCCGGTTGGTGTTGTCGTCGTGCTCCTTGCGGGCGTTCTTCATCGCCGTGAGCAGTTCCCGCTCGGTGACGGCCTGCACGCGCGAATCGATGCTCGTGACGAGGCTCGAACCGGGCTTGGCCTTGTCGCTCTTGGCCCGCCCCATGACCCGGCCGAGGTTGTCCACCTCGTAGCGGGTCACGCCCGAACTTCCGCGCAGCATGCTGTCGTAGGTGCGCTCCAGGCCGGAGCGGCCGATCTCGTCGGAGGAGAGGAAGGGCGAGTCGGTGTTCTTGGCCTTCTCGATCTCCTCGTCGGTGACCGGCGAGAGGTATCCGAGCACCTGCGAGGTGTTGGCTCCGTAGGGCGCCGGGTAGCGGCGTACGGCCGTGGGCTCGGCGGTGATGCCGGGGAAGTCCTCGGCGCGTTCACGGATCTGCAGCGCCTGCTGGGTGGTTGCCTCGTCGGTGACCGGGATGGGCTGGTAGGGCGAGCCGTTCCAGCACGGCTGCGGCGTCTTCGCGTCACACAGCCGGACCTTCTCCTGAACGGTCTTGGGGCTCATGTCCAGGATCGCGGCGAGCCGGGTGAGCACGGCCTTGCCGCTGTCGTCCATCTTCATCAGCTCGGTGCGGGAGGCGGAGACGACCAGGCGCGTCTCGTTGTCGGCGATGGGCACGCCGCGCGCGTCGAGGATGGCACCGCGGGTGGCGGGCTGGACGACCTGCTGCACGTGGTTGCCGGCGGCTTCCTTCTGGTACTCCTCGCCGTTGCGCACCTGGAGATACCACAGGCGTCCGCCGAGGGTGAGCAGGAGCGACATCACGAGGATCTGGATGGCGACGAGCCGGATGTTCACGCGGTGGCTGCGTCCGGTCTCCGGAAGGTTGCTCACAGGCGCTTGACCCCCTTGATCTTCCCTGTCTTGCCCTTCCGTCCCGGCCGGTCCAGCAGGCTGCCCCGCTGGATACCCATCCGGATGGCTTTCCCGTTACGGGCGTTGCGCACCGTGCCGCCGCGCCCCTTGCCGAAGATGCCGTTGCCGACTCCACCCACTTGAAGGCCCGTACCCGAACTGAGCCATCCGTAGGCGCCTTTGTCACCCCGGCCCATACTTCCGACGCCGGACGCGTCGGAAGTGATCGGAGCGCGCTCCGTGCGGCGTGCCAGCCACATGATCATGGGGACGACGAAGGGCGCCAGCAACAGGTCGTAGACGGTGGCGGTCGCAAGCAGCGGAAGCAGGCCGACCTGGCCGGCCGCGGTGTCGCCGACGAGGGTGCCCACACCCGCGTACAGCAGCGTGGAACCGACCGCGGCGCTGGCGACCACGAGCATCGGCACCGTCGCCGACCGGTGCTGTGCGTTGTCAGGCTTGGTCAGCCCGGCGACGTACCCGATCAGGCAGAGGACGAGCGCGTAGCGCCCCACGGCGTGTTCCGCGGGCGGTGCGAGGTCGGCGAGGAGCCCGCCGAGGAAGCCGGTGAGAGCGCCCGCGGTGTGTCCGTAGACCATCGCGAGCGCCAGCACGACGAGCAGCAGCAGATCGGGGACCGCGCCCGGCAGTTGGAGCCTGGCGAGCACGCTCACCTGCACGATGAGCGCACCGACGACGAGGACGGCCGAGAGCAGGATCCGGTTGAGGTGCATCGGTCAGCTCCTGGGTGCCGAAGCGCTGGGGCTCGGCGTCTTGGTGACGGTCACCGTGGGGGCGGGCTTGGGCGGCTTCTTGGACTTCAGCACCTCGTCCCGAGGGTCCTTGCGCGGCGGCTGGACGACCACTCCGACGATGTCGAGCTTGCTGAAGCCGACGAAGGGCCGCACGCTGACGCTCCGGGTGAGGTCGCCGCCGGTCCTGTCGACCTTGGTGACGGTGCCCACCGGGACGCCCGGCACGAAAGGCTTGTTGTTCCGGGAGCCGAAAGTCACTATCCGGTCGCCCTTCTTCACATCGGACTTGCCGTTGAGAAGCTGGACGGTCATCGCGTCGCCGCCGCGGCCCGTGGCGAAGCCGAGCTCGCTGCTCTTCTCCATGCGTGTCCCCACGGAGAAGTCGGGGTCGTTGGCGAGCAGCACGGTCGCCGTGGAGGAGCCGACCGTCGTGACGCGGCCGACGAGTCCGTCGCCGTTGATGACGGTCATGTCGCGCGCGAGGCCGTCCTTGGTCCCGGCGTCGATGGTGACCGTCCAGGAGAAGCCCTGCGCGGCTCCGATGCCGATGACCTGGGCGCCCTTGAGCCCGTACCCTCCGGCTCCGGCGGTCTTCAGCAGCCTGTCGAGCTCCTTGGAGCGGGCGCGGTGACGGTCGTCGGAGCCCAACTCCTGGCGCAGACGGGCGTTCTCCGCCTCCAGACGGCTTATGCGGTTGTGCCGCACCCCGGAGTCACGGACGGCGGCGATGGAGTTCCCCACGGGGTCGACGGCCGCCGACACCCCGTTCTCCACAGGCCCGAAGGCGGACGCGGCGACCTGCCGCGCGCTGTCCATCGGGGACTGCTCGCCCTTCCTGATGTCCACCGTGATCAGTGCGAACGCGATGGCGATCAGAAGGACGAGCAGGAGCCGGCTCTCTCGGGTGTCCCTCACGTGCGACGGCCGTGCCTTTCCTCAGTCGGTCGGACCGTTCATGCTCCGGAGCGGAGCAAGTGCCCTACTCCGGAACAGGCGACGACCCGCCGTGCGGACCGGTGGTCGTTCTTGCGGCGGGCCCGCACGGCAGATCGTTCGTTCAGCTCATCGCCTCGGCTGTGAGTCGAGGACCTGCTGAAGCGCTTCGAACTCCTCCACGCACTTTCCGGAGCCCAGGGCCACGGAATCCAGCGGGTCCTCCGCGATGTGGATCGGCATGCCCGTCTCGCTGCGGAGCCGCTCGTCGAGACCGCGCAGCAGTGCACCACCGCCGGTGAGCACGATGCCGCGGTCCATGACGTCTCCGGACAGCTCCGGCGGGCACTTGTCGAGGGTGGTCTTCACCGCGTCGACGATCGCGTTGACCGGCTCCTCCATGGCCCTGCGGACCTCGGCGGCCGAGATGACGACCGTCTTGGGGAGGCCGCTGACCAGGTCACGGCCGCGGATCTCCGTGTGCTCGTCCTTCTCAAGGGCGTGCGCGGAACCGATCGTGATCTTGATGCTCTCGGCGGTGCGCTCGCCGAGCAGGAGGCTGTACTCCTTCTTGATGTGCTGGATGATCGCGTTGTCCAACTCGTCGCCCGCGACCCGGATCGACTGGGCCGTGACGATGCCGCCGAGCGAGATCACGGCGACCTCGGTGGTGCCGCCGCCGATGTCGACCACCATGTTGCCGGTGGCCTCATGCACGGGGAGCCCGGAACCGATCGCGGCGGCCATCGGCTCCTCGATGATGTGCACCTGACGGGCGCCCGCCTGCGTGGACGCCTCGATCACGGCGCGGCGCTCGACCCCCGTGATGCCGGAGGGAACACAGATGACCACGCGGGGACGGGCGAGATAACGCCTCTTGTGGATCTTGAGGATGAAGTAGCGGAGCATCCGCTCCGTGATCTCGAAGTCGGCGATGACGCCGTCCTTCAACGGACGCACGGCGACGATGTTGCCGGGCGTGCGGCCGATCATCTTCTTCGCCTCGGCACCGACGGCGAGAATTCCGCCGGTGTTGGTGTTGATGGCGACGACCGACGGCTCGTTGAGGACGATCCCGCGACCCCTGACGTACACCAGCGTGTTGGCGGTCCCGAGGTCGACAGCCATATCACGGCCGATGAACGACATGTTGTTCGCCATAGGATGCGTCTGGCCTTCCAACTGGAGCGATGTGTGTGGGAGGACGGCAGGAGAGGGTGTCCGCGATAACACTGTGGAGACGCGAGGTTCCATCGTAGACGCGGTCACTCGAACACGTAGCAAGGGTGTCCCGCCATTGTCGGCGCAACAGCCGTCGTCCCTGTAATCAGTGACGTCGTGTCGGGGTGATGCGTTCCCCCGAACCCTCCCGCATATGCCGAAGGGCGACCGAAAAATGTCGGTCGCCCCAGGTCATCAGGGCCCTGGCGACTGATGCTGCGTCAGCAGGAGGCTAGCTGAAGTCGGGGAAGAAAATCTTCAACTCGCGCTCTGCGGACTCTTCGGAGTCCGAAGCGTGAATCAGATTTTCCCGCACAATCGTGCCGAAGTCCCCCCGAATGGAGCCCGGTGCTGCGGCAATCGGGTCGGTCGGTCCCGCCAGTGCACGCACTCCCTCGATGACGCGCTCGCCTTCGACGACCAGTACGACCGAGGGCCCCGACTCCATGAATTCCACGAGCGGCGCATAGAACGGCTTGCCGACGTGCTCGGCATAGTGCTGTTCCAGCGTGGACCGGTCCAGAGTGCGCAACTCCAACGCCTTGACCGCCCAATCGGCCTTGCTCTCGATACGGCCGAGGATCTCACCGATCAGACCGCGGCGAACGGCGTCGGGCTTGAACAGGACGAGAGTGCGCTGGCTCATGGTCGGGGCTCCCTTGAAAAGCGGTAAGGCATACGTGCGGTACAGGGGATTGCGGGTGAGCAGAGGCTACACGGACGGCGAAGATCACCGTCACGCAGTGTCAGGCTCGGTCGTGGGATGGGCACGTGCGGCCTTCGCCTCGTCCACCTTCCGTCCGAAATGGACGGAGGCCCACCACAGCGCGGCGAAGCAGGCACCGAGGAAGAACATGGCGGGCACGACGAAACCCGATGCGACAAGGGCCAGTTGCAGTGCCCAGCCCAGGTGCACGCCACCCGTACGTGTCAGCGCGCCGCACAGGAGCAGGCACAGGACCATCGCGGCACCGCACACCGCCCAGACCGTGCCCGCGGGAAGGTCGCTCGTTCGCATGGCGACGAGGCCGGCGAAGCCGATGACGAAGAACTCGCCCAGCAGCGTGCTCGCACAGAGCGTGCGCATCAGCGCTCCCTCCCCAGCAGCAGCCTCGCCTCACCCGCGGTGATGACCGATCCGGTGACCAGAACGCCCGCTCCCGCGTACTCGCCCTCCCCCTCGGCGAGGGTGATGGCCTCCTCCAGGGCGCTGTCGAGCCGGGGCTCCACCTGGACGCGGTCCTCGCCGAAGACCTCGACTGCGATGGCGGCCACGGCGTCGACGTCCATGGCGCGGTGCGTGGAGTTACGGGTGACCACGACCTCCGCGAAGATCGGCTCGAAGGCTTCGAGGACGCCGCGTACGTCCTTGTCGCTGCTGGGGCCGACCACGCCCACGAGGTGGCTGAATGTGAACGCTTCGCCGACCGCCTCCGCCGCGGCCCGGGCACCCGCCGGGTTGTGCGCGGCGTCGAGAAGGACCGTGGGGCTCGTGCGCACCAGCTCCAGACGGCCCGGCGAGGAGACCGAGGCGAACGCCTGCCGGACGATCTCGGCGTCGAGCGTGCGCCCCTTGCCCTCCTCGGCGCCGATGCCGAAGAAGGCCTCGACCGCGGCCAGTGCCACGGCCGCGTTGTGCGCCATGTGGGCACCGTGCATGGGCAGGAAGAGCTCCGGATACTCGCCGCCCAGCCCGCGCAGCGTGATCTGCTGCCCGCCGACGGCGACCTCCCGCGAGACCACGCCGAACTCGAGGCCCTCACGCGCCACCGTGGCGTCCACCTCGACGGCGCGCTTCAGCACCACGGACGCGGCCTCGACCGGCTGCTGGGCGAGCACGACCGTCGCGCCCTGCTTGACGATCCCGGACTTCTCCCCCGCGATCTTCTCCGGGGTGTCGCCGAGACGCGCTACGTGGTCGAGGGAGATGGGGGTGATGACGGAGACGCCGGCGTCGATGACGTTGGTGGCGTCCCAGGTGCCGCCCATGCCGACCTCGACAACGGCGACGTCCACAGGTGCGTCGGCGAAGGCCGCGTAGGCCATGCCGGTCAGCACCTCGAAGAAGGACAGGCGGTACGACTGCTGGGTGTCGACCATGTCGACGAACGGCTTCACGTCCTCGTAGGTCTCGATGAAGCGCTCGGCGGAGAGCGGGGCGCCGTCCACGCTGATCCGCTCGGTGATCGACTGGACGTGCGGAGAGGTGTAGCGGCCCGTACGCAGGTCGAAGGCGCTCAGCAGGGCCTCGATCATCCGCGCGGTGCTGGTCTTGCCGTTCGTACCGGTGATGTGGATGGACGGGTACGTGCGCTGCGGCTCGCCCAGGACGTCCATCAGCGCAGCGATGCGCTGCACGGAGGGGTCGAGCTTGGTCTCGGGCCAGCGGGTGGCCAGTTCGGCCTCGACCTCGCGCAGGGCGCGGTCCGTCTCCGGGTCCTCCGGGCGTCCGGGGACCACGTCGGCCTCCGGTGGACCCGCCTGCGCGCGGAGGGTGCGGCTGCCCGCCTCGATGACGGCGAGATCGGGGTCGCGGTCGGTCTCCGCTCCGATGATCTCCTCGAACTCGGACGACTCGTCGGGGGTCTCCGGGTCGTGGTCGTCGCCGGGGCCGTTCTCGGGGGGCTGGGGCTGGTCACTCACGCGACCAGTCTACGTACGGCCGGACAGCGTCCTGACCGCGGCCGGCGCCGCCCTCACCCGGCGAGAACCGGAGGGACGACACCCGCGGCAGCATGCTCGGGAGCGTGCCGGGACGGCGCATGGGGTGGCCGCCCGGGGCGACGCCTCAACGGCGCCGCCCCGGGCCTCAGGCGTTCAGGACGCCGGGAGCTGCTCCAGCTGGCGCTGGATGCGGGCGATGTCCGCCTCGGCTGTCGTGCGCCGGTCACGGATCTTCTCGACCACGTGGTCGGGGGCCTTCGCCAGGAAGCCGTCGTTCTCCAGCTTCGCCGTGGTCTGGCGCAGCTCCTTCTCCGCGGCGCCCAGGTCCTTCGTCAGGCGCTTGCGTTCCGCTTCGACGTCGATGACGCCGGAGAGGTCCAGCTCGACGACGGCGCCCGCCACCGGCAGCGAGGCGGTGGCGTGGAAGTTCTCGCCCTCGGCCTGGAGCCGCAGGAGCTGCCGGATCGCCGCCTCGTGGGCGCCCAACTGCGTGCCCTCCAGGGCCAGTCGGGCCGGGACCCGCTGCCCCGGCTGGAGGCCCTGGTCTGCGCGGAACCGGCGGACCTCGGTGACCGCCTGCTGAAGCGTGCCGATCTCCCGCTCCGCCTCGGCGTCACGGAACCCGGAGTCGAGAGGCCAGGGCGCGACGACGACGGACTCGCCGCCCGTCAGCGTCGTCCACAGGGACTCCGTGACGAACGGGACCACCGGGTGCAGCAGGCGCAGCGTGACGTCGAGCACCTCACCGAGGACGCGGCGGGAGACCTCGGCGGGCCGGCCGCCTGCGGCGAACGTGGTCTTGGACAGCTCGACGTACCAGTCGAAGACCTCGTCCCACGCGAAGTGGTAGAGCGCGTCGGAGAGTTTGGCGAACTGGTAGTCGTCGTAGTAGCCGTCGGCCTCGGCGACGACGGAGTTGAGCCGGGAGAGGATCCAGCGGTCGGTGGCCGCCATCTCGGAGGCGTCGGGCAACGGGCCTTCGACCGTGGCGCCGTTCATCAGCGCGAAGCGCGTGGCGTTCCAGATCTTGTTGGCGAAGTTGCGGGACGCCTTGACCCAGTCCTCGCCGATCGGCACGTCCGTACCGGGGTTGGCGCCGTTGGCCAGGGTGAAGCGGAGCGCGTCGGAGCCGTACTCCTCCATCCAGTCCAGCGGGTCGACGACGTTGCCGAAGGACTTCGACATCTTCTTGCCGTGCGCGTCGCGCACCAGCCCGGTCAGGGCGATGGTGTGGAACGGGGCCACCCCGTCCATCGCGTAGAGGCCGAACATCATCATCCGGGCGACCCAGAAGAAGATGATGTCGTGGCCCGTCAGCAGGACGTCCGTCGGGTAGAACTTCGCCAGATCGTGGGTCTGTTCGGGCCAGCCGAGGGTGGAGAAGGGCCACAGGCCGGAGGAGAACCAGGTGTCCAGGACGTCGGGATCCTGCGTCCAGCCCTCACCGGACGGGGGCTCCTCGTCCGGCCCGAGGCACAGGACCTCGCCGTCCGGCCCGTACCAGACGGGGATGCGGTGGCCCCACCACAGCTGGCGCGAGATGCACCAGTCGTGCATGTTGTCGACCCAGTCGAAGTACCGCGCGGACATGTCGGCGGGGTGGATCTTCACGCGTCCGTCGCGCACGGCGTCGCCTGCGGCCTGCGCCAGCGGGCCGACCTTGACCCACCACTGCATCGACAGCCGCGGCTCGATGGTGGTCTTGCAGCGGGAGCAGTGCCCGACGCTGTGCGTGTACGGGCGCTTCTCGGCCGTGATGCGGCCCTGTTCGCGCAGTGCGCCCACGATCGAGGAGCGCGCCTCGAAGCGGTCGAGGCCTTCGAACGGGCCGTGAGCGGTGATCACACCGCGCTCGTCCATGACGGTCACCGCGGGGAGGTCGTGCCGCTGCCCGATGGCGAAGTCGTTCGGGTCGTGCGCGGGGGTGACCTTGACGGCGCCGGAGCCGAACTCCGGGTCCACGTGCTCGTCCGCGACGACCGGGATGGTGCGGTCCGTGAGCGGCAGCTTGATCTGCTTGCCGACCAGGTGCCTGTACCGCTCGTCGTCGGGGTGCACGGCGACGGCCGTGTCGCCGAGCATCGTCTCCGCACGGGTGGTCGCGACGACCAGGGAGTCGTCTCCTTCGCCGTAGCGGATGGAGACCAACTCGCCGTCGTCCTCCTGGTATTCGACCTCGATGTCGGAGATGGCGGTCAGGCAGCGCGGGCACCAGTTGATGATCCGCTCGGCGCGGTAGATCAGCCCGTCGTCGTGCATCTTCTTGAAGACGGTCTGGACGGCGCGGGAGAGGCCCTCGTCCATCGTGAAGCGCTCACGCGTCCAGTCGACGCCGTCGCCGAGCCGGCGCATCTGGCCGAGGATCTTGCCGCCGTACTCCTCCTTCCACTGCCAGACGCGCTCGACGAAGGCCTCACGGCCCAAGTCCTGGCGGGACTTGCCCTCTTCGGCGAGCTGCTGCTCGACCTTGTTCTGCGTGGCGATGCCCGCGTGGTCCATGCCCGGCAGCCACAGCGACTCGTAGCCCTGCATGCGCTTACGGCGCGTGAGGGCGTCCATCAGCGTGTGCTGGAAGGCGTGGCCGAGGTGAAGCGACCCGGTGACGTTCGGTGGCGGGATGACGATCGTGTACGGCTGCTTGTCGCTCTTGGAGTCCGCCTCGAAGTAACCGCGCGCTACCCAGCGCTCATACAGCTCCCCTTCCACCTCGGCCGGCGCGTACTGCGTCGGCAGATCTGCTGGGGCTGCTGCGTTCGGCCCGTGGGATTCCGGGCGCTGCTGAGGGTTCTCGGTCACGACGGCAGTGTAAGGGCGTCAATGTCGCAGTCTCGAATCGGTTTGGGGTCCGGTGCAGCCGCCGTCAGTGGCGTCCGCCAGGATGTATGGAGCGCGTAAGCGTCTGCGCGGCCGATGGCCGCCGCGACGCAAATCAACGGAGGGGAAGCGCCGTCATGAGTTTCAACCAGCCCGGCCCGTACGGACAGCAGCCGCAACAGCCCGGACCCTACGGACAGCAGCCGCAAGGCCCGAACCCGTACGCCCAGGGCGGTGCACCGGCGCAGCCCGGCTACGGCTACCCGCAGCAGCCCGGGCAGCCCGCGCCCTACGGCCAGCCGGGCCCGTACGGTCAGCCGGGGATGCCGGGCCAGCCCGGAATGCCGATGCCCCCGCAGAGCGGCGGCAACACCGGCAAGACGATCGCCATCGTCGTGGGCGCGCTCGTGGTCGTCGGCGCCGTCATCGGCGGCTACTTCCTCATCGCCCCCGGGGGTGGCGGTTCGGTCGCGAGCGACGGCAAGAAGTACAAGCTGACGGCGCCGCAGACGGTCGCGAGCGAGTACCAGAAGAACACCGAGCCCGGCACCACCACCGACGACCTGACCCCGTCGGAGATCTCCGAGTTCGAGAATGCGGGCGTCGACAACCCCGAGGGTGAACACGGCTCGTACAAGGCCGGCACCGGCACCGCTGTGAAGCAGCTCAATTTCCAGGGCGTGTGGGGGAATGTGGACAACCCGGAGGCGACGGTGGACGCCGCCTTCGCGAAGATGGCCGAGGACTCCGAGAAGGACACGGAGAGTTCGGGCAACAAGGCCGAACTCGTCGGCAGCCCGGAGAAGGTCGAGCCCGCCGGCCTCGGGGACGACGCGGTGATGAAGTGCCAGGTGATCAAGGTCTCGCTCGGAAGCGCTGCTGCTTCCGGTGGGCCGTCGCAGCTGGAGGCACCGCTGTGCATGTGGGGGGATCACAGCACTGTCGCGATGGTGTCGGCTCAGGATTCGGCCGCCGTGCTGACCGGTAAGAGCATGACGATCGATCAGACCGCGGAGCTTTCCACGAAGCTGCGCGACGACGCACGAGTCGAGATCAAGTAACCGAGCAGATCAACGAGTCCGCAGGGCAGGCGGAACGGGCGTCCGGCAACACCGTGCCGGGCGCCCTTCGTCCGAAGAAGGAGACCCCCACGATGAGTGACAACCAGGCCGGCACGTACGGACAGGCGGGAACGCCCGGCGCGGCGGTGCCGCCCACACAGGACGGCGGCAGCGGCGGCAGCCGCAGGACCGTCGCCGTCGTCGTCGGCGCGCTCGTGGTCGTGGGTGCCGTCATAGCCGGCTTCCTTCTCTTCGGCCCGGGCAGCGAGAGCAAGTACAAGCTGACGACGCCCCGGACGGTCGCCGGCGAGTACCAGCGGGACGGAAAGGGCCAGAAGGGCAACGGAAAGGCCTTCGACGACAAGAAGGTCCCGGGCATGCAGACGAACGCGGACGTGAGCGCCGAGTACAAGGCCGGCCCGACGAAGAAGCTGCAACTCGGCGGTGCCTACGGCACGGTCGAGAACCCGGAGAAGGCCGTCGACTGGGTCTTCGAGCAGACCGGCAAGTCCCTGAAGACCGAGACCGGTGCCAAGAAGAAGGGCGCGCTCAAGGCGTTCAAGCCCTCCGGCTTCGACGGCGACGTGCTCAAGTGCCAGGAGTACAAGATCTCCAGCATGAGTCTGGCGATGTGCAGTTGGGCAGACGGCAGCACCGTCGGGACCGTCTCGTCCATGATCCTCACGAAGGACGGCACATCGACGGAGCCGGTCGAGCTGAAGAAGACGGCCGAGGTGGCCGCGAAGGCACGCAAGGACGCGCTGGTCGAGACCGACTGATCCCGACGCGGTCGCTGACGGAACAGCGAGGAGGGGGTGCCGGCACGATGCCGGCACCCCCTCCTTCGTACAACTCCCGCTGACGCGGCTGCTGTTACGCGCTCTTCTCGTGCCGCTCCTGGTCGCTGTTGCGGGACCGCGGCACCAGTGTCGGGTTCACATTCGACTGGACGACGTCCTCGGTGATCACGACGCGCTCCACGTCCTTGCGTGACGGCACCTCGTACATCACCGACTGCAGGACCTCTTCCATGATGGCGCGCAGACCGCGCGCCCGTCCCCCGGAGGATCGCCTGGTCGGCGATGGCCTCCAGCGCGGGACGGTCGAAGTCCAGCTCCACGCCGTCGAGTTCGAACAGGCGCTGGTACTGCTTGACGAGCGCGTTGCGCGGCTCGATCAGGATCTGCAGCAGCGCCTCACGGTCGAGGTTGTGGACGCTGGTCATGACCGGGAGGCGGCCGATGAACTCCGGGATCATCCCGAACTTCACCAAGTCCTCCGGCATGACGTCCTCGAACTGGTTGCTGTCCTGGATCTCGCGCTTGGAGCGGATGGTCGCACCGAAGCCGATGCCCTTCGCTCCCGCACGGGACTCGATGATCTTCTCCAGCCCGGCGAACGCACCGCCCACGATGAACAGCACGTTCGTGGTGTCGATCTGGATGAACTCCTGGTGCGGGTGCTTGCGTCCGCCCTGCGGCGGCACCGAAGCGGTCGTGCCCTCGAGGATCTTCAGCAGGGCCTGCTGGACGCCCTCACCGGAGACGTCACGCGTGATCGACGGGTTCTCGCTCTTGCGGGCGACCTTGTCGATCTCGTCGATGTAAATGATCCCGGTCTCGGCCTTCTTGACGTCGTAGTCGGCGGCCTGGATCAGCTTGAGCAGGATGTTCTCGACGTCCTCGCCGACGTAACCCGCCTCGGTCAGCGCCGTGGCGTCGGCGATGGCGAAGGGGACGTTGAGCATGCGGGCGAGAGTCTGGGCGAGCAGCGTCTTGCCGGAGCCGGTGGGGCCGAGCAGCAGGATGTTGGACTTGGCCAACTCGATGCCGTCGTCCCGGCCCTGGGCGCCGCCGTTCTCACCGGCCTGGACCCGCTTGTAGTGGTTGTAGACCGCTACCGACAGGGCCTTCTTGGCGGCCTCCTGGCCGACCACGTAACCCTCGAGGAATTCGGAGATCTCGCGGGGCTTGGGAAGCTCGTCCCAGCGCACCTCCGAGGACTCGGCGAGCTCTTCCTCGATGATCTCGTTGCACAGGTCGATGCACTCGTCGCAGATGTAGACGCCTGGGCCTGCGATCAGCTTCTTCACCTGCTTCTGGCTCTTTCCGCAGAACGAGCACTTGAGCAGATCGCCGCCATCACCGATGCGTGCCACGAGGTGCTTCCCCTTCGCCTGGGACCGGCCCCTCAACGATGAGGAACCGATGTACGTGCTCTGACGACGGTACCTTGCCGAGCCGCCGAATTGGGCCCCCCTTGGGCGGACTCGGTAAGGAGGCCCAAGGGGGAACGTGACATGCGTCGGGGTCAGACACCCATCCCGACCGACGACTTGCGGGTCGAGACGATCTGGTCGATCAGCCCGTACTCGAGCGACTCCTCAGCGGTGAGGATCTTGTCGCGCTCGATGTCGTCGCGGATCTTCTCGATCTCCTTGGTGGAGTGCTTGGCGAGCATCTCCTCGAGCTGCACACGCATCCGCTGGATCTCGTTCGCCGCGATCTCCAGGTCGGACACCTGGCCCCGGCCCGTCTCGCTGTAGGGCTGGTGGATCAGGATGCGGGCGTTGGGCAGCGCCATCCGCTTGCCGGGGGTGCCGGCCGCGAGCAGCACGGCGGCGGCGGAGGCCGCCTGGCCCATGCAGACCGTCTGGATGTCCGGCTTCACGAACTGCATCGTGTCGTAGATGGCGGTGAGCGCCGTGAAGGAGCCGCCGGGCGAGTTGATGTAGAGGGAGATGTCCCTGTCCGGGTCCATCGACTCCAGGCACAGCAGCTGCGCCATGATGTCGTTGGCCGAGGCGTCGTCGATCTGGACGCCGAGGAAGATCACCCGCTCTTCGAAGAGCTTCGCGTACGGGTCGTACTCGCGGACGCCCTGCGAGGTGCGCTCGACGAAGCGGGGAACGATGTAGCGGGACTCGGGGCTGGGGCCCGTGTACCGGCCCTCTGCGCCGAGGAGGCCGCTGGAGCCGGGGAATCCGGGAAGATTGGTCATCGGAGCCTTCTCCTGGTGATGGGCTGGGTGCGGTCGGGGCTGCTGAGCCTGCGGTCGTACGGGGCGACTCACGCGCCCGTACCGCCGCCGCCCGGAAGCTGGGCCGCCCTGCCGTACACCTCGTCGATCAAGCCGTATTCCTTGGCCTCTTCGGCCGAGAACCAGCGGTCGCGGTCGGCGTCACGGGTCCACTGCTCCACGGTCTGGCCCGTGTGCTGTGCCGAGAGGTCCGCCATCTTCTTCTTCGTGCGGAGCAGCTGCTCGGCGTGGATCTTGATGTCCGAGGCGGAGCCCGCCAGACCGGCCGAGGGCTGGTGGATCAGGATGTCGGCGTTCGGCAGCGCGAAGCGCTTGCCCGGCGTGCCCGCGCTCAGCAGGAACTGCCCCATCGAGGCGGCGAGGCCCATGGCGATGGTGACCACGTCGTTCTTGATGTACTGCATGGTGTCGTAGATCGCCATGCCTGCCTGGATCGATCCACCCGGGCTGTTGATGTAGAGAAAGATGTCCTTGTCGGGGTCGGCGGCAAGGAGCAGCAACTGAGCGGTGATCTGGTTGGCGATCTCGTCGTCGACGGGCTGGCCGAGGAAGATGATCCGCTCGTTGAGCAGCCGGTTGTAGACCTGGTCGCCGAGGCCACCACCAAGGTGCTCAGCGGCGGCGGAAGGCATCGGAAGCGTCACGTGTCCACCTGCTCGTGTCCGGACGGTCGCGCAAGGCGTGCCGTCACTGGGGTCTTCGTGTACTTGGGACCCTAACGCGCGGCACCGGCGGCGCCATCCCGCAGCTGGAGCTGTTCGCTGTGAGCGCAGGTCCGTGGGCCTGTTCGCACGCGAGGGGCCACCCCGCAACGGATGCGGAGTGGCCCCTCGTGCGTGCTGCGGAATCCGCAGGAGGCGGTGTCGCGCGAGGCGCCCGGGAGGGTCAGCCCTCGGACTTCTCCTGGTCCTTCCCGGAGGCCTCACCGGACGCCTGTGCGGGGGTCTCCTCCGCCTGCTCCGTGGCCGTCTCGGCGTCCACGGTCTCGGCGGTCTCGTCCTCGTCGTCGAGGTCGACGGTCTCGCCGTTGGTGTCCTTGACGGTGACGGCCTCGACGACGGCCGCCAGGGCCTTGCCGCGGGCGACCTCGCCGACGAGCATCGGCACCTGGCCGCCCTCGACGACGGCCTGGGCGAACTGGTCCGGGCTCATGCCGGAGGACTGCGCACGGCGCATCAGGTGCTCCGTCAGCTCTTCCTGGCTGACGTTGAGCTTCTCGGAGCTGACCAGGTCGTCGAGGACGAACTGGGTGCGAATGCCCTTCTCCGCCTGCTCCTTGAGCTCGGCGTCGAAGTCCTCCTCGGACTTGTCCTGCATCTGCAGGTACGTCGCGAGGTCCAGGCCCATCTGCCCGAGCTGGTGGTTGATCAGGTTGTGCTTGCGGGTGTTGACCTCTTCTTCGAGCAGCTTGTCCGGGACGGGGACGTCGACCAGGGCCAGGAGGGCGTCGAGCACCTTCTCCTGCGCCTCGGTGGCCTGCTCGTACTTCTTCTGCTGGCCGAGGCGCTTGCGGCTGTCCTCGCGGAGCTCCTCGAGGGTGTCGAACTCGCTCGCCATCTGCGCGAAGTCGTCGTCCAGGGACGGCAGTTCACGGGCGGAGACGGTCTCCACCTTCACCGAGACCTCGGCCTCCTGGCCGGCGGCGGAGCCACCCTTGAGCTCGGAGGTGAAGGTGGTGGTGGCGCCGGCCTCGAGGCCCGTGACGGCGTCGTCGATGCCGTCGAGCAGCTCGCCGGAGCCGATGGTGTAGTCGACGCCCTGGGCGACGCCGTCCTCCAGGACCTCGCCGTCGACCTTGGCTTCGAGGTCGACCTTGACGACGTCGCCCTCGGCGGCGGCGCGCTCGACGACCGTGGTGGAGGCGAAGCGCTCACGCAGCTGCTCCACGGCCTTGTCCACGTCCTCGTCGGAGACCTCTGCGGCCTCGACCTCGACCTCGATGCCGGTGTAGTCCGGGATCTCGATCTCGGGACGGATGTCGACCTCGGCGGTGAACGCCAGGAGCTCGTTGTCCTTGAGGTCGGTGATGTCGACCTCGGGCTGGCCGAGGGGGTTCAGCTCACCTTCCTCGACGGCGGACTGGTACAGCTTCGGCAGCGCGTCGTTGACGGCCTCCTCAAGCACCGCACCACGACCGAACCGCTGGTCGATCACCCGGGCAGGGATCTTGCCCTTGCGGAAACCGGGGACGGTGACCTGCTGGTTGATCTTCTTGTACGCCGCGTCGAGGCTGTCCTTGAGCTCCTCGAAGGGCACCTCGACTGTGAGCCGAACCCGGGTGGGGTTCAGGGTCTCCACGGCGCTCTTCACGGTCGGTCTCCTTGGGGCTGACTGCTGGGGAATTCACACTCTTCTGGGGCGCCCCGTACAGGACTCGGGATCCGGGAACGAAACAGGCGCGCGCGCCTTGCATAGTACGTGGTCGGGGTGGCCGGATTCGAACCGACGACCTTCCGCTCCCAAAGCGGACGCGCTACCAAGCTGCGCCACACCCCGTCGGTGCGACACGTACAGTACATGCACTACGATGCAGTCCGTGCCGCTCCGACGGCGTCCCGGCCCCTGCCGGGCGGTCAGCGGATTCACGCGGATTCACGTCGTCAGACGTAAGGGAGCCGAGGGGTTCCCTGCGAATGAGGCGGCACCTTGCGGGCGTAGCTCAATGGTAGAGCCCTGGTCTTCCAAACCAGCTACGCGGGTTCGATTCCCGTCGCCCGCTCCACACGACGCCGGAGGGCCCGGTTCCCCGCGGGGAACCGGGCCCTCCGGCGTCTGACGTGCGCGGCTCGGAAGCGCCGCTTCAGAAGTTGATCTGGTTGACCATGTCCGCAACCGAGTTCATGAACCGGTTGATCGACGGCGCCATGCCCGTCGAGGCCAGGAAGAAGCCGAAGAGCACCGCCACGACGGCGGGCCCGGCCTTCATCGACCCACCCCTGATCATCACCACCAGGATGACTGCCAAGAGCAGCACCACAGACAGTGAAATGGCCACAACTGATCACACCCTCGCGGTCGGAACGCTTCACCCGGCCAAGGGCCCTTCATCACCACCGCCCCCGCCTTGGACCATCGTGCCACCAAGTCGCGCGCGCGTGGAGCTGAGTGACGAACCATCGGCCCGTCCGCCACGGGGCTCCCCTGCCCGTTCGTTGCCGTTCTCCCCCGTGCGTACACGACCTACACGCGCTCGGCACACCATCACACATCCACATCTGAGATCGGGATCGCATTACGGACGGTAATTCGGGACGCGTCACGCCGGGCAATGCGGTGCGCTGGGATAATGCAACATGTGCAAAGAAGTGCCCTCTCCTGCAACTCCGCAGTGTGAATTAGCCGTTCTTCACATGGTCTTGTGGACTGTCATGCGGCCCGGCTTGTGGACTCGCTCACAGCGGGTGTCGGGAGAAGCGCCCTGCCGACACCGAACAAGCCCCGTACCGTCATGGTCGAGTACTTCGACATAGTGGACATGTCGGGGCGAAACACCCCGGTGTTGTGGGGGTTCGGGGGGAAAGTGCCCCCGACCAGGGGTGTCGAAATCTCTTCCGGGTAGGCGTGTTGGAATCCCAACAAGAATTTACGACTCATAGGTTTGAGCACTAAGGTGCGGCAGATGTTGCACGCTGGTTATGAGCGGGCACCGCTCCCCCCGGTCCGCCAGGAGTCCCCCTCCGCGACGCCTGACGCGTCCGCGGAGCCGCCGGCCAAGGTCAAGAAGCAGCCAGCCGAGCAGCGGGACCCCTTTCTCGACAATGCCAAGTACCTCACGATCGTGCTCGTCGCCATCGGGCACGTGTGGGATCCCCTGCGCGACGACAGCCGTATGGCCGGGGCGCTCTACTTCGTGCTCTACGCCTTCCACATGCCGGCGTTCATCATCGTCTCCGGCTACCTCTCGCGCAGCTTCGAGGGCAAGCCCCGCCAGATCAAGCGACTGATCACCGGGGTCCTCGTCCCGTATGTCGTCTTCCAGACGGTCTATACCTTCTTCATGCGGTGGGCGAGCGACAACCCCGACCGCGAATTCCACTTCCAGGAGCCGGGCTTCGCCCTCTGGTTCCTCGTGGCCCTCTTCCTGTGGCGGCTGACGACGCCGATCTGGAAGAGCATGCGGTGGCCGGTGCCGGTCGCGCTGGCGATCGCCATCGCCGCGGGTGTCACCCCGAGCATCAACAGCGACCTCAACCTGATGAGGGTCGCGGCCTTCCTGCCGTACTTCGTCCTGGGGCTCCAACTGCGGCCCGAGCACTTCCAGATCGTCACGCGGCGCAGGTTCCGGATGCTGGCGCTGCCGGCGTTCGCCGGTGCGCTGCTGGTCGCCTACTGGGCGGTGCCGAGGATGTCCAAGGGCTGGTTCCTGCACGACAAGGCCTCACAGGAGCTGGGCGCCCCGGCCTGGGTCGGCGGTGTGATGACGCTCGCCGTCTTCGGCTGCGGCCTGGTGCTGACGGCCGCGTTCCTGGCCCTGGTGCCGCGCCGCAACATGTGGTTCACCGCCCTGGGCGCCGGAACGCTCTACGCGTACCTGCTGCACGTCTACCCGATCAAGATCTCGCGTGAGTTCGAGTGGTACGACATGGAGTGGGTGGACCACCCCGTGAGCCGCGTCGCCATCACGCTGCTGGCGGCGGCGATGATGACGGTCCTGTGCACCTCGCCGATCCGGAAGGCCTTCCGGATCGTCATGGAGCCGAAGATGGAGTGGTTCTTCAGGCGGGACGCGGGCGCACAGGCCCGGGCACGCGAGAAGGGCTCCGCTCTCACACCGGGACAGAAGCCGGCCGCTCCGGCCGCTCAGGAGCCCGCCACCGCCTCGTCCCAGGCGTCGCACAAGCCCGAGTACGCCTCGTCCGGCGGGCGGGGCCGGCACTCGAGGTAGGCGCAGAGGCGGACCAGGGGCGCCGCAGACATCCGGCCCGGGCAGGTGCTACCTGCCCGGGCCGTCTCGCGTCCGGACGCGGAGGTCTCGTGTCCGCATGCGGGGTGGGCCGGTCCCGGGCCCGTACGCGCAGGGGCTTGCGAGCGGGTGCCGGGGCTCCGAGGAGGGGAGGCTCGGGCTCGCGGCCCTACGGGACCTCGGAGCGTGCCGGGTGGCTCCTCGACCGGCTGTGCTCAGCCGCGGCAGAGGAGAAGCAGGGCCCGGTCGTCGTTCACGTCACGGGCCACCGTCTCGATGAGGTGCCAGGCGGAGCCCTGGAAGCCGGAGGCGACGTGGCGGTCGGCCTCGCCCGTCAACCTGTCGAGTCCGTCGGAGAGGTCCCGTTCGGATGTCTCCACGAGGCCGTCGGTGAAGAGCATCAGCACGTCGCCGTTGTGCAGCGTTCCCTTGACGGGGTCGAACTGGGCGCCCTGGTAGACGCCCAGCAGCGGGCCGTCGCCCGCCTTCTCCTCCCACTTGCCCGTGCCCGCGCCCCGCTGCAGGGCGGGGACGTGGCCGGCGGAGAAGAGCTCGTAGTCGCCGCTGTCCAGGTCCAGGACGAGGTGGACGGAGGTGGCGAAGCCCTCGTCCCAGTCCTGGCGCAGCAGGTAAGCGTTGGCGGCGGGCAGGAAGGCGTGCGGGGGCAGCGACCCCAGAAGGCCGCCGAAGGCGCCGGAGAGCAGCAGTGCGCGGGAGCCGGCGTCCATGCCCTTGCCCGACACGTCCGTCAGCACCACCTCGAGGGTGCGTTCGCCCGGGCCCGTACGTGCGGCGACGACGAAGTCGCCGGAGAAGGACTGGCCGCCCGCCGGCCGAAGGGCCATCTCGCGGTGCCAACCACGAGGCAGCTTGGGCAACTTGCTCTGCACGCGAATGCGCTCGCGGAGGTCGAAGAGCATGGTGCCGCCACGCCGCCAGGGCACTCCGACCCGGCTGCGGAACTGCGCGATGAGAAGGCCGGACAACCCGGCCGTGGCGACGACCAGGATGGTGCCGGGTGTGACTCTTCCCGCTCCGTCCTGGTACGGGCCGAGCATCGCCGACTCCACGATGAGGGCCACGGCCGCGGAGGCGTACAGCGCCAGGAGGCTCGCGGGCCGCAGCAGCAGTCCGCCCGCTATGAGCGGCATCACCAGCGCCTCAGGGGCGCACCACATCGGCATCAGGACGGTGAAGGTCGTCAGTGCCGGAACGGTGAGCAGAAGCGCGCTGAGGGCGAACCAGTCCGAGACCCCGCCACGGAAGTAGTCCACGGCGGAGCGACGCAGCCTTGTGCGGGCCCGGTGCAGCGCTCTGCGCGCCTTGTGCAACCGGGCCTTGGGGGGTCTCAGGCTCGGACGACGTACCGCCATGCCGATGGACCTTAGCGACCCTTTGACCAGTGCGTCGATTCCGTTCACGACGTGCACGAACAGCGGCCCGTGCATACGCACGTGCACGGACGGTCAGCGACACGCAAATACGTTCGCCGTTTGCCAAAAGCCCTGCTAGAGATGCCGCATGACCACAGAGCTGCGGGTGCTGAGTCAGCCCGATTGGGACCGCTGGTTCGACGGAATTCTCCGTGCTTTCGGGGAAGTTGAGCCCGGCGAACGTGAGCTGTACCGGGGCCTGACCGAGCTCGAGCGGTCGATCGCCGCCTGGGACGGCGAGCAGATCGTCGGCTCCGCGAGCACGCTCTCGTTCCGGATGACGGTCCCGGGCGGTGCCGCGGTTCCCTCGGCCGCCCTGTCGATGGTCCACGTGTCGGCCACGCACCGGCGGCGGGGGATCCTCCGCGCCATGATGCGCCGGCAGCTGGAGGACGTACGGGCCGCCGGCAACGAGCCGTTGGCGATCCTCACAGCTTCCGAACCGCACATCTACGGCCGGTTCGGCTACGGCATGGCGACCCGTCAGCTCGACGCCGACATCGACACCACGCACGTCACCCTCCGGGTCCCACCCGCCTCGGACGGGATACGGCTGCGGACGGCCGCCGACGCCGACTCCGTGCGTGACGAGTGCGAATCCGTCTACGCACGCCGGGTCACCGCCCGCCCCGGAATGCTCCTACGCGCCCCCGGCTGGGAGCGCTACCCGCTGCTGGACGTGCCCGAGGACCGGGACGGCGCCACAGCGCTCGCGTGTGTGCTGGCGGAAGACGAGAGCGGCGAGGTGCGCGGCTACGCCCGGTACGCGGTCAAGAGCGACTGGGACGATCACCACGTCGCCCGTGGCAGCGTGCTGCTGCGGGACCTGGAGGCGCTCGACACGGCTTCGTACGGCGCTCTGTGGCGCTATCTCTTCGGCATCGACCTGATGCCGGTGCTGAAGGTCCGCGGCCGCCCTGTGGACGACCCCTGGCTCCACATGATCGGGGACAACGTGCGCCGGTGCAGGCCTCATTGGCGGGACTCGTTGTTTCTGCGGCCGGTCGATGTCGGGGCGGCTCTCGAGGCCCGTACGTACTCCTCGCCCATCGACGTGGTCCTCGAGGTCGAGGACGGCTTCTGCCCGTGGAACGCGGGGCGTTGGCGGCTGTCGGGGGACGCCAGGGGCGCGACGTGCGAGCGCACGCAGGACGCCGCCGATCTGGCGCTGTCCGTACGGGAGTTGGGCGCGGCCTATCTCGGTGGCACGACGCTGCGGGTGCTGTCGCAGGCGGGCCGGGTGGACGAGCTGAGGGAGGGGTCGCTGAGCGCCGCGTCGGGTGCCTCGAGTGCCTCCTGGGGGTCCATCACGTCCAGATCCACCAGATGTGCCCCTGCCGGTTCG
>NZ_JACBXA010000058.1 GCF_013870515.1 Streptomyces albidus (ex Kaewkla and Franco 2022)
CCCAGGCGGCGCAGCACGCCGCACCGACGGCGAGGGTCAGCAGCGCGGCGGTCACACCCGAGCGTCCGTCCGGCCCGGCGAACTCGATCGCGCCGGGCAGCACCCGAGAGGACGAGGGCCCGAACAGGGCGAGGAAGACCCCGAAAAGGGCGGCACCCGCTCCGGCACCCACGGGTACCAGTGAGCCCACGATCCGTCCGGTGGCGTAGCCCGCTCCCACGGCCAGAACGGCGAGCAGCATTCCCTCGGGCCGGGCGTCCCTGCCTGCGGCGGTGATCAGTGCCCAGGCCGCGCAGGCACCGAGTATGAGCACTCCCGCGACATCCGGGGCACCGCTCTCCCGTTCCTGCACAGCGGACGACACAAGCACAGGTGACGTCATTTCCGCGACCCCCCGAGACCGGCGCATTCCGTACCGCTCCCGAAGGACCCCCGGCACGGACTGCGACTTCGCGGGACAACCGTAGTCCGTGCGGGGCGAGTTGTGGATATCTTGCGCTGGGATGATGTGATTGGTGCGAAGATGCGCGGCCGGGGCGCACGGCCCGAACACGTAGGGTCGGGATCATGGCGACACCCGAGTTCATCCGAGCGATCCGCGCAACCGCAGGTCATCAGCTGCTCTACCTGCCCGGTGTCAGCGCCGTCGTCTTCGATGACGAGGGTCGTGTGCTGCTGGGCAGACGCGCGGACAACGGACGCTGGGCGATCATCGGCGGCATCCCGGAGCCCGGCGAGCAGCCTGCCACCGCCGCGGTGCGAGAGGTGCAGGAGGAGACGGCCGTGCACTGTGTGGCCGAACGGGTCGTCCTGGTACAGGCGTTGGAGCAGCCCGTCACCTTCCCCAACGGCGACGTGTGCCAGTTCATGGACATCTGCTTCCGCTGCCGTGCCACCGGGGGAGAGGCGAAGGTCAACGACGACGAGTCGCTCGAGGTGGGCTGGTTCTCCCTCGACGCTCTTCCGGCCATGGAGGAGTTCACGGTGACCCGCATCAAGCACGCCACCGGGGACG
Organism: Streptomyces albidus (ex Kaewkla and Franco 2022); assembly: GCF_013870515.1. Taxonomy (GTDB): domain Bacteria; phylum Actinomycetota; class Actinomycetes; order Streptomycetales; family Streptomycetaceae; genus Streptomyces; species Streptomyces albidus. Next base: position 1,016 of record NZ_JACBXA010000058.1, read on the forward strand.
GCCCCACCTGGTTCGAGGGCGCCGGCCAGGTCTGAGGGCGCCCTGGCCGGGGGCGCGTACGCAGGTCGGAGGGCATGTCGCCCGGCGGCGTTACGTTGGAGACGTGAGCGCCGGCACGGCGCGTGAAGGGCTCGGGGACTTCACCGGTGGACGGCCCGGACGGCATTCCCGCTGCGGGGGCCGCCGCAGGGATGCGACCCGAGGAGAAGACCATGGGCAGGAAACTCAAGCAGCTCGCCGAAGAGGGAGTGGCCCCCTGGCTGGACGACCTGAGCCGGGAGCGGCTCGCCGGTGGTGACCTGGAGCGGCTGGTCGCTGGAGAGGGCGTCGTGGGCATCACCAGCAACCCGACGATCTTCGAGAAGGCGATCGATTCGGGAGCCCGGTACGACGCGCAGGTGGCCGGCCTCTCCCGGCGCGGTATCGGCGTGGGCGAATTGGCGCGACTGCTGACCGCCTTCGACGTGCGCTGGGCCTGCGACGTGATGAGGCCCGTCTTCGAGGCGACCGGCGGCGTCGACGGGCGGGTCTCCATCGAGGTGGATCCACGGCTGGCGCACGACACGGACGCGACGCTCGCCGAGGCGCGCGCCCTGTGGTGGCTGGTGGACCGGCCGAATCTCTACGTGAAGATCCCGGCCACCGAGGAGGGCCTGGGGGCCGTCAGCGGGGCGCTCGCCGAAGGCATCAGCATCAACGTCACTCTCATCTTCTCGCTGGACCGCTACGGCCAGGTCGTCACCGCCTTCCTCGAAGGGATGGAAGGGGCGCGCGCCGCCGGACGGGACCTCGCCTCCATCGCATCCGTGGCCTCGTTCTTCGTCAGCCGCGTGGACACGGAGACCGACAACCGGCTGGACAAGCTGGGCACTTCGGAGGCTCGGGCCCTGCGCGGGCGCACCGCCATCGCCAACGCGCGGCTGGCGTACCAGCACTTCGAGCAGGCACGTGACGGTGCTCGGTGGCGAGCGCTGGCCGAGGAGGGCATGCGGCCGCAGCGTCCGCTGTGGGCTTCGACCGGGGTGAAGGACCCGTCGTTCGACGACACCCGCTACGTGGTCGAACTCGTCGCGCCGGACGTGGTGAACACCATGCCCGGCCAGACCCTGGCAGCCGTGGAGGACCATGGCCGCATCAGAGGTGACACCATCCACGGCACGTACGCCGAGGCGCAGCAGATAATCGACGACCTGGAAGTGGCCGGAGTCTCCTACCACGACGTGGTGCGCACGCTGGAGGACGAGGGCGTCACGAAGTTCGAGAACTCGTGGCGCGAGCTCTTCGGGACACTGGAGCACGAGATGCACCGCGACAGCCGGGCCATGGCCGGCAGCTGAAGGAGCCGCGGGCACGGTGGGTGCCTGCGGCGGAGGAGGGAGAGCGTCACGTGCGGGAGAGCAGCGAGCAAGAGGGCGGGGAGACGGCGTGCTGGCTGAACCAGGTGTGCGAGGAGTGCGGCCGGGTGCGTGAGAACGCCTCCCGCGGCGACTGCGAGCACTGCGGTCACGCTCCCGATACCGGCACCGACACCGACACCCGCAACGACAGCGGCAGTCGCGACGCGACCCGTTCCGCGGCCGTGCGCCGCCGCGACCGCGACCCCGAGGGCAAGGCGCGCAACGCGAGGCCCCGGGACGGGCTGGGCCGCCCGCTTCCGTACGGCCAGGAAGGCGTCGCGCGTCAGCCCGAAGGCGTGCCCCGCACCCCGGACGAAGCGCTGACGGAAGCGCAGCAACTCCTGGAGCAGGGGATGCCGTTCCACGCGCACGAGGTGCTGGAGGACGCGTGGAAGGCGTCACCCCCGCAGGAGCAGCCGATGTGGAAGGGCCTGGCCCAGCTCGCGGTCGGCATCACGCACCTCGCCCGTGGCAACAGCAAGGGCGGCGCACGCCTGGTGCTGCGTGGGGCCGAGGGCATCGAACCGTACCGGGACGACCCTCCGCACGGAGTCGACGTCGCCGGAGTGGTGGCGTGGGCGCGGGCTACCGCGGACGAGGTGAACGCGCACGACGCGGACGGGGCCGTCGTGGTCCGGCCCCCCACGCTCCGGGTGCGCAGCGCTACCTGACGCACCGTCGTCCAACCCGTACGGACGCTCCCGCAGGGCACGCTTCGTCACACCTTCCGGAAGTGATACGCCTCCTCCGCGGCCGCGGCGACCTCCTCCAGGTCCGCGCCGCCGGCGGACGCGACGACAGCAGCGATGGCACCCTCGACCAGCGGGGCGTCCACCAGCTGTGCGTTCTCCGGCAGTTCGTCTCCTTCGGCCAGCAGCACCTTCACCGTCAGCACGGCGCTGCCGAGGTCGACGAGGATGGCGACACCGGCTCCGGAGTCGACCTTGTGCGCCGCCGCGCTGATGAGTTCGGCGCTGGTTCCCAGGCCTCCGTCCGGTGTGCCGCCCGCTCCTTCGACGGGCGCACTGTCCCTGCCCGCGGCGAGGCCGACGGCGAGGCGTGCGACCGAGTCGGCGACCTCCTTGCTGTGGGAGACCAGCACGATCCCGACGCGAGGAGGTGTGTCCTGCTGCTCACTCATCGGCGACCGCCCCTGCGAGAGCGGTGAAGAGCAGCGCGGAGGATGTGGCACCTGGATCCTTGTGCCCCACACTTCTGTCGCCGAGATAACTGGCCCGTCCCTTGCGCGCCCGCATCGGAACGGTGGCCTGCGCTCCCTCGTCGGCGGCAGTACGTGCAGCGGCGTACGGGTCGGGACCCCCGGCGGAAAGCGCCTCGACGCCCGGATACAGGGCGTCCAGCATCGTCTTGTCCCCCGGGGCGGCACCGCCGAGCTGCGCGACGGCGTCGACCCCGATGCGCAGCGCGTCGGCCAGCTCTCTGCCCGTCACGCGCTCTGGATCTCCCAGCGCCTTGCCCGTTCGGCGCAGCAGCGTCCCGTAGAGCGGACCCGAGGCGCCGCCGACGCTGGAGACCAGCTGACGACCCGCCAGGACCAGCACGGCTCCCGGTGCGCCCGGGGACTCCTTGCCCAGAGCGGTGACGACAGCGGCGAATCCGCGCTGCAGGTTGCTCCCGTGGTCGGCGTCGCCGATGGCCGCGTCGAGCTCGGTGAGCACGTCGGCCTCACGCTCCACGGAGGCCGCCGCGGTGGTGAGCCAGCGGAAGACGGTACCGGCGTCCAGCTCATCGGTCAGGTCGGTCAAGACAACTCCCTTTTCACGAGGGCCGGGGGCCGGACGCCGAACGGCGACCGCTGCCCGGTCCGGTGCTCATGACTCATCCTCAGCAGCCCCAGCGCAGCGACGCCGTGCTCACCGGCGCGTCGTACAACCGCAGCATCTCCTCGTCGGCCCGGCAGATCGTCACCGAGGCACCCGCCATGTCCAGCGAGGTGACGTAGTTGCCGACGAGGGTACGGGCGACCGGCACGCGCCGCTCGTCCAGGACGCGCCGCACCTCGGCGCAGAATCCGTACAGCTCGAGGAGCGGGGTGGCGCCCATGCCGTTGACCAGAAGGAGCACGGGGCCGTCCGGGTCCAGATCGGTCAGGACGGCGTCCGTCGCGAAGTCCGCGATCTCGCCCGACGTCATCATCGGGCGCCGCTCCCGGCCCGACTCACCGTGGATGCCGATGCCCAGCTCCAGCTCACCCGCAGGCAGGTCGAAGGTGGGGCTGCCCTTGGAGGGCGTCGTGCAGGAGCTCAGGGCCACGCCGAAGCTGCGGCACGATTCCGAGACCTGACGTGCCATCGCCTCGACGCGCTCCAGCGGCGCGCCCTCCTCGGCGAGCGCTCCGGCGATCTTCTCCACGAACAGCGTCCCGCCGGTGCCGCGGCGGCCGGCGGTGAAGTCGCTGTCGGTGACGGCCACATCGTCCTGGACCAGGACCTTGCCGACCTGGATGCCCTCGTCCTCGGCCAGCTCCGCGGCCATGTCGAAGTTCAGGACGTCGCCGGTGTAGTTCTTCACGACGAAGAGAACGCCCTTGCCGCTGTCCACGGCTGCCGCCGCGCGCGTCATCTGGTCCGGGACGGGGGAGGTGAAGACCTCGCCCGGGCAGGCGGCGTCCAGCATGCCGCGGCCCACGAAGCCGCCGTGCAGCGGCTCGTGGCCGGAACCGCCGCCGGAGACGAGGCCGACCTTGTCGGCGACCGGGGAGTCACGGCGGACCACGACGCGGTTCGCCACGTCGACCGTCAGCTCGGGATGGGCGGCCGCCACCCCCCGCAGCGCGTCTGCGACGACGTTCTCCGGCACATTGATCAGCATCTTCATTGATACCTCCGAGTGAGCGTGGTCATGGCGTCTCCGGCTTGTGCGAGGCGGCTGCCGGTGGTGTGAGCCACCCGTACGGCCCGTCGCCCCCGACTGCCCGTCAGGGGCGTCGCGGCCCTCCGCGCGGCGGTGTGCGACGGCCCTCGACGTCGAGGGCCGTCCCGCCTCGTGGCATCCGAGATGACCTGGGCCGACTGCACACCTACAGCCTGCCGCACCGGGCCGCCGCTGCCGAGATCCGCGCGGTGTTCCCCGCAGGGTTTCGCCGGGGTGCGCGTCCGTCGGTGGTGGAGAAGGGAGTGCATGAGCCGCATCAGCCCAGTTCGAGGCTGGTGACGCCGAAGACGCATTCCGATCGCACCGAAGGAGCCGTTCCGGCGTACATGCGGACGGTGCCGGAGCCGGGTTCGAGGCCGCGGGAGGTGGCGAGCGAGACCGCCGCCTCGTGGGTCTCGGGGATGTCGATACAGACCTCGTCGTCGGGGCCGAGGTGCGCGGTGAGCGCGTCGAAGAGGGCCTCGGCCACCTGCGCGTCGTCGGCGAAGAGCGGGCCGATGCGGTGTCCGTTCCGGGCCGGGCGGATCACTCCGTAGCCGGCGATCCCGCCCGCCTCCTCGAAGACGTACGCGGAGTGGCCGGGCGCGGTCAGCCACCGCTCGAGGAAGGCGGACCGGGAGGCGGGGAAGCACTGCCGGTCGTAGGCCGCGATCCTCTCGAGCTGATCCTCCTTCAGCTCCGTCACGGCCGTGACGGACGGGGAGGGGGCGCCGGGCTCGGTGGGACGTCCCGCGTAGCGGCCCGTCCGGTAGGCGGGTGTGAAGCCGGAGCGGCGGTAGGTCTCCTCCTGAGCGGGCACGGCGTCCAGGCCGATGGTCCGGCCGCCGGCGTGCGGTACCGCCTCTCGCCAGGTGGTCATGCCGTGGCCGTTGCCCCGGTGGCCGGGGTCCACCAGGTAGTAGCCCAAGAACGCGAAGTCGTCGGAGTAGTTGACGACCGAGACGGCCGAGACGGGGCGTCCGTCGATGCGTCCGAGGAAGAACCCGGCGGGGTCGGTGGGGTGGAAGCAGACCGTATCGCCCAGGCCCGGGTTCCACTGCTCCTCGGCCGCCCACTCCTCCACCTGGAGCCATTCCGCCGACGAGGCGCGGGTGACGCCGAGTTCACCCGGGCCGTCGCCGGGGGCGGTGCCGTGCGCCGCCTCGCCGGACGCCGGTGAGGCGGCCGGGGGCGTGGCATCGGTGGGGGAGGGCTGATACGGGGCGTCGTCGCCGAGGGGATTCATGCCTTCTGTTCGTCCTTTCCCATTGGTGCAGGTGCGGCCCGGGCACTTGGAGGGCGCGGGCCGCGTCATGCCTTACGACCGGTCAGATCAGGTCCATAGCGGCGACTTCGTCGGGACGGCCGTAGCTGACGGGGCCCTGGAAGCGCCTCCGCGCCGTGGCGAACCACCACACCGTGGCGATGATCAGAACCACAGCGAGGGCGACGGGCGCGTAGTTGAACGTGGTCGGTGTGATCGGCCAGGCGTGCGGAAGCATGAACAGCACGTTGCTGACGAGGATCCAGGTCACGGCCAGGGCGCCGATCGGCTTGCCCCAGCGGCCCAGGTGCCACGGGCCGGGCTCGAAGTCGTTCAGGCGCAGACGCAGGTAGATGGGCACCGCGTAGGCGAGGAAGAGACCGACGACGTTGACGCTGACGATCGCGGTGAACGCGGTCGCGTCCCACCAGCCCGGGATCACCAGTACCAGGGAGCACGCCGCGGCGAGCCACACAGCCTTGACGGGCGTACGGGTGCGCGAGGAGACCGAGTGCCACCAGCGCGAGCCGGGCATGGCGCCGTCGCGGGAAAAGGCGAAGATCTGCCGGGTGTTGCTGGTCATGTTGGCGAGGCCGCAAAAGAGCATCGCGCCGATCACGATGAGCAGCAGGAGTTTGGCGGTGCCCATGCCGAGCGCGTCGATAAGAATCTGCACCGGCGGTGCGTCAGCGGCCGCCTCGGCCCGGTAGTCGCGGATGGAGTACACCAGAGCGAGCATCAGGATCAGGCCTGTGATCGCGGAGTAACCGATCGCACGCATGATGCCACGGGGCGCGTTCACCGTGGCCTGAACGGTCTCTTCGGACATGTGGAAACTGCCGTCGAAGCCGGTAAACGTCCAGCTGGTGACGAGCAGACCCAGCATCCCGCCGTAAATGGCGCTCTCGAAACCGGTGTTGTTCGCGAAGTGGGTCACGAACGAAGCCGACTGGTGTTCCGAAGGCATCACTGTGAGTGCTGTAACGATCACCACCAATCCGATGATCAGCCACCACACGGAGATGCGGTTCAGGACGGCCACGAGCTGGACCGTGTAGGTGTTGGCGAGGCCCTGGAGCAGCAGGATCGCAGCGGTGATGAGGACCGTCCGCTGGCCTGTGACCTCGTAGGACGGCCACTGCATCGCGATGAACGCCTGGATGAACGTGGCAGCGGCGTACCCGGTCGCGGCGGTACCGCCCACCTGGCCCACGAAGTTGAGCCACCCCGTGTACCAGGACCATGCGCCCTTATGGGTTTTGGCGAGCTTTCCCGCCGAGAAGTAGAGAGCGCCGCTCGTGGGATATGCGGACGCGATCTCGGCCATCGACGCACCGATGAACAGCACCATCACCGATACGCCTATCCAGCCGAAAACGAGAACGGCCGGCCCACCCGCATTCATCCCGAAACCGAAGGAGGAGAAGATTCCGGAGATGATGTTGATGATGGTGAAGGAGATGGCGAAATTGTCGAACGCACGGAAACGACGGGTGAGTTTGCGGGGATAACCCATCGCGTGCAGTGTCGCGTCGTCGTCGAGCGCGACCGGCGCTTCTCGCTGTCGATTCCTCGTTCGTGCGAGAAAAGCGGAGTCGGACACAGTGGAACCTTTCTGGTGGGGACAGCGGTGAAAGCTCGGTGCGGGAAAGCGGCCGGCGCGCCTGTGACGGGCCCCTGCCACGGAAGGGGCGAAGCCTGCCACAGGCGCCCGCGGTGCGGCCCGTCGGGTCAGCGGGAGTCGGGCACCGGCAGGCCGCAAGCGAGCCTGGCCTTGCTGAGTTGCTCCTCGGGCTCGCCCATCACGCTCCAGGGCATCCGCGACGCGTACGGGCCCATGGCTGCGAAGACCGGCCGGGCCTCGAACTCGCACTGGCCCATGAGCAGCGCGTGCGCCAGGTAGGCCAGGTCGAGGACCGGGGTGAACTCGTACTCGGCCACCTGCGGCAGCCAGTGCTGGTAGGCCCCCAACGCCGTGGCCTTCCACTGGGGTTGCTCCCAGGTGCGGTTGGACAGGAGCGAGGAGGGGTCGTGCTCCTCGACCAGGGCGACCAGCGGCAGCAGGCGCAACGGCGAGGACGTGGGCGCCCGTTGGCCGAGGAAGGCGGCGACGTCCCATGCGGCGTTGGACGATCCGCCGTTGCGGGCGAAGAAGAAGGACAGGAAGCGGTGGTGCGCCTCGCGGTGCCAGGGATCGAGCCGGAGGATGTGTGAGAAGAGCGTCCAGGGCCCCGGGGGAGCGGTCAACAGCCCCTGCGGTGCCGGGTCGCGGGGACGCTGGAGTCGTGCGAGCGTCAACTGCGTGACCCAGGGCGTCGGATCGCGGGGGGCCATCAAGGCCGCGCGCTGGCAGGCCGCGAACGCTATGCGGCCCAGGTCCCCGGCGTGCCGGTCCTCCCCGTCGGCGGCGCGAAGGGCCCGGAGGGCGGCCACCCGGGCCCACAACAACGCCGATTCCCTGCCGGGTTCTTCGGCCAGCCAGCGCTCCGCCAGATCGGAGTCGGCTGCTTCGGAAGCCAGTACGAGTGAACGGTGGGCGCGCAGGCCGAAGTCGCGCCGTGCGTCCTTCAGTGCCTCGTGCGAGCTGAGGTAGCGGCCTGCTCGTACATCCACACACGCCCGCGCCAACTGACGGTCATCGGCCGCCGGGTGCCACACGTACTGCCCTTCAAAAAAGCCAGCGGTCATGCTCTCCTGCCGATTCTGCCGTCTCTGTCGATGCCGCCCGCATGTACACAATTCGGGCAACCCGAATTCGACCGGAACACACTCCGATGCCCGGCAGCAACGCACACCCTACTCAGCGTCATGACGGACCGGAACCACTAATCCGTATCGCTCCGGTTTCGCTTGCCCTTTTCTCCCCGTTCCGCCCCCGGCTTTGCCGGTCGACGGGCCGTGGCGTATGTGCTGAGCATATGTCAGCTCATCGCTTGAGGAATTTCGCTGTGGCCCAACTGTCGTCGGCCGACGGTGAGATGGGTCGCGAGAGAGGCGTTCCCGGATGCTCGGAACTGCACGTCGAGATGATCCTGAGAGCGGTACGGAGGAAGGCTTGTTCGAACAACGTGGCGCGGAATGCCGGAAGTTGAGAAGCGAACAGTCTCTCTCGATCCTTGCGTTGAGAACGATTACATAAAGCGCAGAGCCGTGGTTCTCCGGGGAGAACCACGGCCCGAGTCGCGTCAGGAGACGCCGGCCGGATCGCCCGTCAGGGGATCGGGGGAACGGTCGGCCCCTCCTGGGCCAGCAGGTCCCGGGCGAACTGCTCCCACTGCGCGTACCGGTCGGGGAACGCGGAGCGCTGGACGGCCTGGCAGACCTCGCCGGGTGGCATGGTCTCCCAGCCCGTGATCTGGATCAGCCCGGGGTTGCTGCCGAACGGCGCCACACCGTAGAAGGACTTGGACGAGGTGGGGACGTCGGTGATCTGCTCCGGCGTGCCCCAGCCGGTGCTCGGGCGCTGCTGGAAGATGCCCAGGGAGTCGTGGTCCACGGGCGTCGTGTAGTTGACGAACTTCGACTCCTGCATGGCCGTCATCAGGGCGATGACCTGGCCCTGCTCGGGTATGTTCGCTCCCTTGCCGACGCCGATGACGGTGCGGGCGTTGGCGAGTTCCTCGGGGCCCAGGTCCGCCGGGCTCGCGAACACCTTGCGCAGTTCGGAGTCGGGCGCCTGCTGCAGCTCCTTCGCCGTCGACTTGTCGACGGAACCCGTCGTCCTGAGCCCGTGCTTCGCCTGGAACCACTTCAGGCCGTGGCCGGAGTCCTCGGCGGACGCGCCGGCGGCGGGCTCGGCCGTGGACGCCAGGGCGCCGCCCGGTACGAGGAGCATGGTCCCCGCGGCGAGAAGTGCTGCGGCTGCCGTGGCTGTTACTCGTGACTTGTGCAAGTTGATCGCCTCTCCCGTTACAGCGGTTGGTGCGGTGGTCTTGCGCTGTGTGCCGGTGATCCGCCCCGATGGCTGCACTTGCGGGTCGCGCTTCCGCCGGGGGGTCAGTCCGGGGTGTGCACGAGGCATACGTACGAGCCGCCCCTCCCGTATGACACCGCGGACTGTGATCCACGCCACGCCGCACCCCGCGAGGGCCGCTTGATCACAAGAACCCGCCCGTACTGGTAGTTTCCGGGCGGAACGGCTTGAGGAGGCCCGCGCATGCAGGAGTTGGCGGCGCCGCTGTGGGACGTGCACAACAATCAGGGGCTTCGTCAGATCGGCGAACTCGCCCTGGCGCTGGTGCTCTCCACGCTCATCGGCTGGGAGCGGGGCGCGCGGCAGAAGAGCGCGGGACTGCGCACCCATGCGCTGGTGGGCATCGCCAGCACTCTGATGATGCAGATCTCCCAGTACGGCTTCAGCGCCGTGCTCGGCACGGAGGACATCTCCTTCGACCCGTCCCGTGTCGCCTCACAGATCATCGCCGGCATCGGCTTCATCGGCGGCGGCCTCATCTTCGTACGCCGCGACGCCGTGCGGGGCCTGACCACCGCCGCCACCGTGTGGCTCACGTGCGCCGTCGGCATGGCCTGCGGCGGAGGGCTCGCGGTGCTGGCGGTGGCGACCACGGCGATGCACTTCGTCGTCATCCTCGGGTATCCGCCTCTCGCCGCCCGGCTCTCGGCCGGGCCCACGCCGGTCCAGTCGACGCTCCGGATGCGCTACCGCACCGGAGCCGCACTGTTGCCGCAGTTGATGGAGATGTGCACGAGCCGCGGATTCCGCATCCTCTCGGTCAAGGTCGACAAGCTGCCGCGGCCGCCGGAGGAAGATGAGGAGACGGAGTCGTCGGGCACCCTCGTCCGGGGCGGGGAGTCCGCGCGCGTGCTGCTCAGCCTGGAGGGCACAGCAGACGTGCGGAAGCTCGTCTCCGAGATGTTCCAGACCGAAGGAGTGCTGGGCATGGACCTCCTCCAGGAGCCCGATCTCGACGAGTGATCCTGTGCGGGACGCGCGGAACGTGTTACCAAGAGGCATGCCAGCTGCCCCCCGCAACGCCGCCGCTCACGACGCCGTCATCGTCGGAGGCGGCCACAACGGACTCGTCGCCGCCGCCTATCTCGCCCGTGCCGGGAAGAGTGTCCTCGTCCTGGAACGTCTGGACCACACAGGTGGAGCCGCCGTCTCCACCCGCCCCTTCCCAGGGGTCGACGCCCGGCTCTCCCGCTACTCCTACCTCGTGAGCCTGCTGCCGCAGCAGATCGTCGACGATCTGGGGCTGAGCTTCGCCGTGCGCAAGCGGGACGTCTCCTCGTACACGCCCACCGTGCGCGACGGAAAGCCGACCGGACTGTTCGTGGGCGGGGGCACCGCCCGCACGCGGGAGTCGTTCGCCCAACTCACTGGAGGCGACCGGGAGTTCGAGGCGTGGGAGAGCTTCTACGAGATGACGCAGCGCGTCGCCGAGCGCGTCTTCCCGACCCTCACCCAACCCCTGCCCGGCCGCGCGGAGTTGCGTGAGCGGATCGGTGAGGACGCGGCCTGGGAGGCGCTGTTCGAGCGGCCCCTGGGCGAGACCATCGAGGAACGCTTCACGGACGATCTCGTACGGGGCGTCGTGCTCACCGACGGCCTCATCGGCACCTTCAGCCACGCGCACGACCCGTCACTCCTGCAGAACCGCTGCTTCCTCTACCACGTCATCGGTGGAGGAACCGGCGACTGGGACGTGCCTGTCGGCGGGATGGGCGCACTCACCGACGCCCTCGCCGACGCCGCCCGCGCCGCGGGCGCGGAGATCCGCACAGGCCACACCGTGAGCCGCATCGACACCGACGGCACGGCAGCCGAGGTCCACTACCGCACGGAGGACGGCGAGGGCAGCGTGCCGGCCCGCCGGGTTCTGGTGAACGCCTCGCCCGACGCCCTGAGCGACATGCTGGGTGAGGCGCCGCCTGCCTACACCTCCTCCGCTGCCGGCTCACAGCTGAAGGTCAACATGCTGCTGCGGCGTCTCCCGCGGCTCAAGGACACCTCCGTGGACGCGCGCGAGGCCTTCGCCGGCACGTTCCATGTCGCCGAGGGCTACGAGGAGTTGGCCGACGCGCACCGGCAGGCGGAGCGGGGGGAGCTGCCCCGCGTACTCCCCTCGGAGCTGTACTGCCACTCACTCACCGACCCCTCCATCCTCGGCCCCGAAATCGCCGCCCAGGGCTACCAGACGCTGACGCTCTTCGGGCTGCTAACGCCGCCCGAGTGCTTCGCGGGCAGCGGCGCTGACGAGGACGCGTTGCGGGAGAGGGCACTGGCCAGGACCGTCGCCGAATTCGAACGCCACCTGGGTGAACCCCTCGCCGACTGCCTGGCTCTCGACGCCGACGGAAAGCCCTGCATCGAAGCCAAGACCCCGCAGGACCTGGAGAAGGAACTGCGGCTGCCGGGCGGGAACATCTTCCACGGCGACCTCTCCTTCCCCGTCTCCGGTGAGGACACGGGGCGTTGGGGCGTCGAGACGGCACACCCCAACGTGCTGCTCTGCGGTGCGGGAGCCGTACGAGGCGGAGGGGTGAGCGGCGTGGCCGGACACAACGCGGCGATGGCCGTGCTGGAGGCAGACGGATAGGGCACCGTGCGGTGCCTTCCCCCGGCTCGTGGTGCGCGCCATGATGATCCGCGACCGGCGGGCGTCCGCCCGCTGCCATGCCGTCAGCTTTGAGGAGGCACCTCAGTGGCCGGGCTGTGGAGTACACAGGGCGCGCTGCGCCGCAAACCCATCGAGCACATCGCGGAGACCGAGGGCGGCTCCGGCGAGCAGCTGACCCGGGTGCTGAGCCTGTGGCAGCTGACGGCCATCGGCGTCGGCGGCATCATCGGCGCGGGCATCTTCACCCTCGCCGGAACCGTCGCCAACGGAACCGCAGGCCCGGCCGTCCTGGTCTCCTTCCTCATCGCCGGCATCGCCAGCGCCGCCGCCGCTCTCTCCTACGCCGAGTTCGCGGGACTCATCCCGAAGGCGGGCTCCGCGTACACCTACGGATACGCGGTACTGGGGGAGATCGGCGGCTGGTTCATCGGCTGGGACCTGCTGCTGGAGTACACGGCGATCGTCGCGGTCGTCGCCATCGGCATCTCCGGCTACTTCTCCTTCCTGGTGCAGGAGGCCGGGGCGGACATCCCCGCCTGGATGCTGGGGGCGCCGGGTACGGGGGAGGGCCATCACGTCGACCTCTTCGCGGCGCTGCTGTGCCTGCTGATCGCATTCCTCCTCAACCGCGGCATGAAGAGCGCAGCCCGCTTCGAGACCGTCGTGGTCGTGCTGAAGGTGCTGGTCGTCCTGCTCGTCGTCGCGGTGGGCTTCTTCCACATCAAGACCGCCAACTACGAGCCCTTCTTCCCCTTCGGCGTCTCCGGGGCGTTCACCGGGGCGGCGACGGTCTTCTTCGCGGTCTTCGGGTACGACGCGATGAGCACGGCGGCGGAGGAGTCCAAGGACTCCCAGCGCCACATGCCGAAGGCGATCATCTACTCGCTCGCGATCTCGATGGTCCTGTACGTGCTCGCCTGTCTCGTGCTGACGGGGATGCAGGACTTCCGCCAGGTCGACAAGGAGAGCGGATTCTCCACCGCCTTCAAGTCGGTCGGGCTCTCGGGCGTCGCCGACATCGTCGCGGTCGGTGCCATCATCGGCATCCTCACCGTGATGTTCACCTTCATGCTGGGCGTCACCCGGGTGTGGTTCTCGATGAGCCGTGACGGCCTGCTGCCCAAGTGGTTCGCCAAGACCCACCCCACGCGCCACGTCCCCACGCGCGTCACCTGGATCGTGGGTGTCGCGTCCGCGGTGATCGCCGGCTTCATGCCGATCGAGGAGGCCGCGGAGCTCACCAACATCGGCATCCTCCTGGCCTTCGTAGTGGTGTGCGTCGCCGTGATCGTTCTCCGCTATCGCCGCCCGGACCTCCCGCGCACCTTCCGCACCCCCTGGATGCCTTTCGTGCCGGGCCTCGGCGTTGCCGCCTCCCTGTGGCTCACGACGTTCCTGACGGCCGTCACCTGGATCCGGTTCGGAGTCTGGCTCGTCATCGGCCTGATCATCTACTTCGGCTACTCCTACCGCCGCTCCGAGCTGGCACGGCCGCGGCCGCCGCAGGTGGGGAAGCAAGGGGAGTGAGACCGGCGCCCCGGCGGCCACCGCTGCCGGGGCGCGACACGTCGCCCAGAAGTGGCGGGCCGCCGGCGCCGAGACAGGGGCCTGCCGACGGCGGGTACGCCCTGCCCGAAGTCCGGTTCGACTGCCTCCACTTCCACGCGGAATCGCTGCTCACCTGCGACAGGCGTGGCTCCGCCGTGCACACCGGCAGCCGCTGACAGTTTCTCGCGGCACGGTGCCGGACACCCGTAGAGTGATTGTTGAAGAACAAAGCACTTCTGCAGGAAGGTCCGTGATGGCTGAGCCCGAGGGAACCACGTTGGAGACACTGCGTACCAGGCGGGAGACGCTGCGAACGCGTTATCTGCGCGGCGTTTCCCAGCGGCCCGCCACCACCGCCCGCGGCGTCCACCACGTGGCGTTCATCTGCCGGGACGTGGAGGAGACCATCCGCTTCTACCAGGAGCTGCTCGGCTTCCCCCTCGTCGAGGTCGTGGAGAACCGCGACTACCGGGGTTCGACCCACTTCTTCTTCGACATCGGCAACGGCAACCTGCTCGGGTTCTTCGACTTCCCCGGCCACGATCACCCGCCGTTCGCCGAGACCGTCGGCGGGGTGCAGCATCTGGCGATCTCCATGGAGGAGGATGCGCACGCGGCGGCGCGCAGCGCACTGGACGCAGCAGGCATCGAATACGCGGGCCCCGATCGCGGCGTGGAAGAGAGCCTGTATCTGCGCGACCCCAACGGCGTGCCCGTCGAGCTGTACTGCGAACGCCTGGGGATCTTCAACGGTCACGAGATCGTCTGAACGTACGGCCGTGCGGATGCCGGGATCCGTCCGCACCGTGTGCGTAAATTGCAAGGCCCTGTCCGGCGGCCGTCAGTGCTCGATACGCTGGCCGCCGGACGACGAAACGGGAGGAACGCACGTGGCCGAGCGCACCATGACGAGCACGGCGAGCAGGCCTGACCTCGATCTGACGAACGCCCGCTGGCAGTCGGGTACCCAGGAGATGGGCGGCGTGGAGATCGCTTTCGTCGAGGGCTACATCGCCATGCGGAACGGCCGCACCCCGGAGATCCCGGCGGTGATCTTCTCGCCGGGGGAGTGGAACGCGTTCGTGCTCGGTGCGCGCAACGGCCGCTTCGACCTCACCTGAAAGAGGCCGCGGGCACGGCGCCTTCAGCCGGCACTCGAGCCGACTCCCGCAGCGACGACGGCGGTTCGTCCCGGGTGATCACCCGGGATCGTCGTTGCCCTGCGGCGCCTTCGAGTTTCGGCAGCTCCGGTCAGATCAGCACCACACATCCACGTTCGGCCAGCGTCCGTACGCCCGGCTCGTGTTCGTCGAGGCCGCTCCAGCGCAGATCGAGCTTCTCCAGCGAGGGCAGCTGAGCGATCCGGTCCGGGAGCCGCCGCAGGGGGTTGCCGCGCAGGTCGATCTGACGCAGCAGTGGCAGCTCGCAGAGTTCGTCCGGCAGCTCGCGAAGGGCGTTCTCCCGCAGGTCGAGGTGGCGCAGGGCCCTGCATCCGCCGACCGAACGGGGCAGCGTCGTCAGCGAGTTGCCCCGCAGCCACAGCTCCCTCAGGGATGTCAGCGCGCCGAGCGATGCCGGGAGCCGCGTGAGCCTGTTGTGCTGCGACCTCAGTTCCACGAGCCCGCTCATGGCACCCAGTGACTCCGGGAGTTCGGTGAGCCGGTTCTCGCCGACGTTCAGGTAGCGCAGCCGCGTCAGCCGGCCCAGCGACTCGGGCAGCCGCGTGAGCCTGTTGTCGTGCAGGTAGAGGAACCGGCTGAGACCTGTCAGCTCGCCCAGCTCCTCCGGAAGTTCGGTGAGGCAGTTGTGTCCCAGGTCGAGGGTGTGGAGCTGCTGAAGCTCTCGTGTGCGGGCGGGCACCCGTGTCAGATCGTTGTCCGCGAGGATCAGCACGCGCAGCCCCTGCCGCTGCCACACCTCCTCGGGTACACGGCCCAGGTGGGCCCGCCACAGGTTCAGCGTCGTCGGTGTGCTCCGCTCATCCGGGTCCGTCATCGCAAGAGCATGGCAGCGGTGAAGGAACCATGTCCGTGCTGAGGCGCCCCGGAGGCGACGCCGGACGGGGCACGTACCATGGCCGCATGTCGTTCCTCCGCCGTCGCAGTGCGTCCGTTCCCGCAGGTCCGGACTTCGACGTCCTGGCCATGGACCCCACCGACTGGCCCGGCAACCTCGGTGCGGGCCTGCTGCCCGCGCCCGACGGCACCTGCCAGGGTGTCTTCCTCCGCTACGACCTCTTCGGCGGCCGCGGCCCGGCCATGATCATCGGCAATCTGCCTGAGGGCTCGTCGGCCCGTGAGGTCACCGGCAGCCAGGTGCCGTTCGAGGTGGCGCAGCTGCTGTCCGCGCTGGAGAACGACGAGCCGGTCGAGGTCAGGGGTGTCGAGGACGACCCGGTGATGCACGAGGACAACCTGCTGATCGTGCGCCGCGTGAAGTGCTCCGAGGAGCGCATCTCGTGTGTGCAGTTCGACCGCAGCGACGGCGTCCTCGTCACCATCGCGAGCTGGGACCGCCCCATCACGAGCGATCTGTACGCGCTGCTGAAGCCGCTGCCCGCGGAGATGTTCCAGCAGTAGCTCTCTGCCGTCACGGTCCGACGGACTGACCGCCGCCCCTGTCGCGGCCACGCATCCGCTCCCGTCCACGGCACCGGCAGCGCAGTCGCTGTCAGTGGTGCGGTGCAGGGTGTGGGGATGGAGCCTTCAGAGACTGTTCAGATCTTCTGGGACCGCATGCAGGACCGGGACTGGGCGGGCGTCGGCGAGTTGCTGGCAGACGACGTGGTCGTGGAGTGGCCGGTCAGCGGTGAACGCATCCTCGGCCGCGAGAACTACGTGCGTATCAACTCGGAGTATCCGGAGGGATGGTCGATCGACGTCCTCCGCATCCTGCCGTCCGGAAGCGAAGTCGTCGTATCCGAGGTCGAGGTCCCTCACGGCACGATGGGTGTCCACCGGGTGGCGTCCTTCTGGACCGTTCACCACGGCCTGATCACCAGCGGTCGCGAATACTGGACGGAGCTCGGGGCGGACCCCTCCCCTGCGTGGAGGGCCCCCTATGTCCAGCGCATTTGAAGCCGCCGCCCCGTGGCCCGCCGCCTGCACCGGGAGCGGGGCCACCTGCATCCGCAAGTGAACGGATGGGCCCCGCGCACACGCGACAAGGGGCCCGGCGCAGGCGCCGGGCCCCTTGTCGTGCGTACTGACAATCGCCTACGAGGAGGAGCCGACCACCCGCACGTCGTCCGCCTTCACGAAGGCCACCCGGTGCCCGAGCTGGATCTGGTAGTACGTGAGGTCGCCGCGCACCACCTTGAACTTCTCCGCTTCCGGGTCGAACTCCTTCGCGTAGAGATACTCCCCACGCGTCTTGAGGCCGGCGACGTACTTCTGCCCCTTCGTGATCTTGTACGGCAGGGGTGACAGCGCCTGTGCGGGCACGCCCTCGGGATACGCCGCCTCCTCCGGGTACGCACGCCCGTAGACCGGGATCTCGGCCGTTCCGTCCTTGGGCGTGACCAGCTTCCCCCGAGCCGGAACGGCGGTGGGCCGGTCCTTCGGGTTGTGGAACCAGGCCTTCTGGCCGAGGTACCAGATCGCCGTCCACTCACCCTTGCGGTCAGCGACCGCGTACTGCTGACCGGTGCTGGCGCGCGCGCCCGTGTCGTTGACGCCCGTGGTCGACTCCCCGCCCCCGGGGCGCAGTCCGACGTCCTTCACCAGCGCGGAGCCGGCGTCGGGTGCGGTGTGCAGCCGCACCGCGCCCGACCCGTGCGCCGGGCACGGGTCGCCGGAGTCGTCGCACTTGGTGTAGGTCGGCTGGTGCTCGGCGTAGTCGGGCCGGATGGTCACCGTCGCGCTTCGCTGCGTGCCCTTCGGGGCGAAGGGCTTGCCGAGCAGCTTGAAGTAGTGCTGCCAGTCGAAGTACGGGCCGGGGTCGGTGTGCATGCCCGGGATGTTGGCGGTGGTCACGCCCGGGATGTTGTCGTGGCCCAGGACGTGCTGCCGGTCCAGCGGGATGTCGTACTTCGCCGCCAGGTACTTCACCAGCCGCGCCGAGGAGCGGTACATCGCCTCCGTGTACCAGGCGTCCGGATCGGTCAGGAAGCCCTCGTGCTCCAGGCCCACCGACTTGGCGTTCACATACCAGTTCCCGGCGTGCCAGGCGGCGTCCTTGCCGCGCACGTGCTGGGCGATGTGGCCGTCCGAGGAGCGCAGCGAGTAGTTCCAGGACACGTACGTGGGGTCCTGGATCAGGTCCATCACGGTGTCCCAGGCACCCTCGGTGTCGTGCACCACGATGTAGTCGACGGAGGCAGAGCCGGGGCGCTTGGCCTTGTCGTGGTTGCCGTAGCTGGGATTGCCCTCGTCGTCGGTGTACTCCTCGTACGGGGCCGGGAGCCACTCGCAGGAGACGCTCCGCGGGCACTCGGGCTTCTCACCGGCGGAGCGAAGCGTCTTCCGACTCCCGTCGGCCTGCGCCTCGTCGGCCTTCAGAGCGGGATCGGCTTCGAGGGTGAGGCGCTGCCCGCTGTCCGTGGTGCGCCGCTCGCCCGAACGCACCACGTCGAAGACGTCGTTCGCGAACGCGGCGCCCGTCCCGCGTTCGGACGCGGCCGGATAGGAGGCGACCGCACCGAACCAGTCCGCCGGATCGGAGCTGAGCGGCCGGCCCAGCTTCTTCTGTGCCGCGGCCAGCAGGGCTGCACCGCCCCGCACGTTCGCCGCCGGAGACTCGCGCAGCTGCTTCTTCGAAAGCCCCGTCAGCTTCGCCGCGCGTCCGGCCGTGCGCAGACGGGCCGGCAGCTTGCGCACGTCGAGTGCCTTCGTGTCGGCAGCCGCCCTGCGTGCCGGACGTGCCGTGTCACCGCGGGCGTCCTCCGAGGAGTCGTGACCGGCATGCCCGGATGCGCCGGCGAGCGCCGTACGGGCGTCGGTCAGATGCATCGGGCCGTAGCCGCCGGAGACGCTGGGCGCACCGTCGTGTGCGTCCCAGCGGGACTGAAGGTAGGAGACACCGAGGAGCACGCTCTGCGGCACCCGGTACTCCTTCGCCGCGTCGGCGAAGTTCTGTTGCAGCTCGGAGGTGTCGCGCTGTTCGGCGGTCGCGTACGGACCGGAGGCGACCAGCGGGACCAGGAGCGCCGTGGCGGTGGCACCGACGGCCGTGGCCCACAACGTGCGGGAGCGGCGGCTCTTGAGAGCGGGACGGCTGAGGATCTTTCGTGCGAGACGTCTGAACGGGTCGGGGGCGTCGGGAACGGAACCGGGCGATCCAGGCAATGCGGCCTCCTCGGTCTGGGCTCGTCGCATGCGGCGGGCGCGATCAGGCCTCAGAGGTATCGGTTGTCCGACCATCCGTCAATGCAAGCACGGTGGGAGGAAGTCGCACGTCAGCGTGGTTCGTTCGGGTCGCGGGAGCTGATGCCGCCCCGGCCTGCGGGTCGTCACCGGTCCAGACCGGTGACGACCCGCAGGCCGCCGCCCCGTGGGTGCGACTCTCATCAGGGGTCAGCGCGTGCCGACAGCCGCCCGGACCGCACGGCGTGCCACGCCGCAGTCGTCGTGCAGCCGCCGCAGGAGCAGCCGTTGCTCCTCTCCGACGGCCATGGCACCGGGCCGCTCCTGAGCCGTTCCCGGCGCCGCGGGCTGTGCGGGCTCCCGCATGGTGCGCTGGACGGCGTTCTCGTACGCACGGATCTCGCGCGTCAGCACGAGCATCAGGTTCACCAGGAACGAGTCCCGGGCGGCAGGCCCCTGCGCCTGTGCGAGCTGGCTGATCTGCCGTCGCGCTATCGGTGCGTCACCGAGAACCGACCACAGCGTCGCCAGGTCGTACCCGGGCAGATACCAGCCCGCGTGCTCCCAGTCGACGAGGGCCGGACCCGCGGGGGCGAGGAGCACGTTGGTGAGCAGCGCGTCCCCGTGGCAGAACTGCCAGGGCGTACCGCCACCCGAGCCGTGCGCGTGCGCGATCCCGTGCAGCAGCTTCTGCAGGTCGCCCAGATCACGGTCCGTCAGCAGCCCCTGCTCGTGGAAGCGGTTGAGCCGGCCCGGGTAGTCGATCGGCCGCTCGAACACCGGGGCCGGCGGCTGCCACATGTTGATCTTGCAGACGGCGCCCAGGGCGGCTCGCAGGTCGGCGCGGGGAGGCGCGTCGAGGAGGTGGCGCCGCAGCGCCGCGACCCGTCCGGGCATCCGCTCGATCACCAGCACGCACTCGTCCGGATCGGCGGCCACCAGCCGTGGCACCCGCACGGGCGGCCTGTGGCGAACGAAGGAGCGGTAGGCCTCTATTTCGTGCCGGAAGCGCTCGGTGAACTCGGGGGTCCGGTCCACGAGGCACTTGGCGACGACCGCGTTGCGCCCGGCCGTGCCCGCCACGAGTAAGCAACGGCCCACGCGGCGCAGCACCTGGACCGGATGGAACTCCGGGCAGATCCGGTGGACCGAAGCGATCGCCGAACGCAGCTGAGCACCCTGTGGGCCGGACAAGTCCAGTCTCCCGCTGACGGATTGAGATCCGATTCCGCTCGCGAGCCGCCCCTTCGCGGTGCCCGTGCGCCCGGCGGCCGCTCTCGCGGAAGCGGAGGGGACCACCGGGGAACCGCCCGCATAGGGCGGATTGCCGAGCGGGCGCAACGGTGCCGACACGGAGGACGTCGCTGGATGCATGGTGAGCAGGGTCCCTTCGTGCGCCGACGGGTTGTCGCGCCGACCGGCCGCCGGTTCGGCACACATCCTGGGGAATGCGAACCGGACCGGACCAGGCCGGAGTGGCGCGTGCCTACAGGACACCCGGGCGCACGGGTGGCACACCATCTGGCGGACCCTGGCGAACCCTGGCGAATAGTCGCAGGGCCGTTGAGCGGGGGTTACTGTCAACTCAGCCGAGAACCTGGGGGCTTGACGTGACCAAGGGACCCAACACCCGTCTCGCGGATCTTTTCGGCCTCGCCGGATGGTCCAAGGGCGAGCTCGCGCGGCTCGTGAACCGGCAGTCGGTGGCCATGGGCCACACGCAGCTGGCGACCGACACCTCGCGGGTGCGGCGTTGGATCGACATGGGGGAGACCCCGCGCGATCCGGTGCCGAAAGTGCTGGCGGCTCTTTTCACCGAGCGACTCGGCCGTGTCGTGACCATCGAGGACCTCGGGTTCAGCAAGCCAGGGCAAGCAGCCAGACGGCAGCAGTCCGGACTGGACGGGTTGCCGTGGGCGCCCGACCGTACAGCCGAGGTCCTCACCGAATTCACGGGAATGGACCTCATGCTCAACCGACGCGGCTTGGTGGGCGCGGGTGCCGCGCTCACCGCAGGATCTGCACTCAGCACGGCCATGTACAGCTGGCTCCGTACCGAACCGGCCCCCGTGGCCGGCATGTTCAACACCGGCGCATCCCGCTACGCGGACCAGGCGTCCTTCGACCGCTACGACGCGGCCCCCGTCGGGTCGCAGGAGATCGAGGCGCTCGAGCACTCGGTGGAGGTGTTCCGCGCCTGGGACGCGGCGCGTGGCGGCGGACTCCAGCGCAAGGCGGTGGTCGGCCAGCTCAACGAGGTGGGCGGCATGCTCGCCTACCACCATCCCGACCGTCTCCAGCGCCGGCTGTGGGGTGTGGCGGCCAATCTCGCGGTGCTCGCGGGGTGGATGTCGCACGACGTGGGGATGGAGCCCACGGCTCAGAAGTACTTCGTCATCGCGGCCCATGCCGCGCGTGAAGGCGGCGACAAACCCCGGGCGGGCGAGGCCCTTTCGCGCGCGGCGCGTCAGATGGTCCACCTCGGGCGACCCGACGACGCACTCGATCTGATGAAGCTGGCCCATGCCGGCTCCGGTCAGGAGACCCTTCCCCGCACGCGGGCGATGCTCCACACCATCGAGGCGTGGGCGCAGGCGTCGATGGGGCACGGACAGCAGATGCGGCGGACGCTCGGCGAGGCCGAGGAGCTGTTCGCGTCGGACAAGGGCGATGTGCCGCCGCCCAGTTGGATGCAGATGTTCGACGAGGCAGACCTTCACGGCATGGAGGCGCTGGCCTTCCGCACGCTCGCCGACCACGAGCCGGCCGCCGCGGGCGCGGCGGAACTCCACGCCAAGCGTGCCCTGGAGCTGCGGGCGAAGGAGCGGCAGCGTTCGAAGATCTTCGACTGGATCTCGCTGGCCTCCGCCTACTTCATCGCCGACGAACCCGAGCAGGCCGACCGCTACGCGCGGCTCGCCCTGGTCAGCATCGGGGAGAACTCCTCACACCGCACATGGGACCGGCTGCGTGAGATGTACCGGCTGACCGGGCAGTACGCCGGCCACGCCGCAGTCGCGGACCTGCGGGAGGAGATCGAGCAGGCGATGCCCAGGCAGTCCCGGCCGGCCCGGCTTCCCAAAGGCGCGTCGCTGCGCAGGATCTGAGCGGCCTTCGGGGCCGGGCCGGTACACGGAGCGGGGCGGCGGTACGTCCGGCCGTGCCGGGCGGCGGTCAGCGCCGGTGCAGATAGCGCTCGGCGACGACGGTCGGGAACTCCATCGGCGTTCCCCGCTCCAACGACCGTGCCAGGCGCAGGTATTGCGCGTGGGTCCAGGCCAGCGGCGTGGCCGAAGCCGTGCCGGTGCCCGGTCGCACGCGCGGGGCCGGCGGCCTGTCGTCCCACACCTGCTCGGGAAGCATCAGCGTGTCACCGGCCGTGCAGGTCATGTCGCGCAGCCGTCCGGCCGCCGAGTGGGAGTCTCCGCAGAGGAGTTCGTACTCCCCGCGCTCGCCGGAGAAGATCGGCCACGCCCGCCCGTACGTCTTCTTCACCTCGGGCCGGTCCACGGTCCAGGGCTTTCCGCTGGGCTGCTCGCCGTAGCCGTCGCCGCTGTAGCGGTACCAGTGACGGCCTGAGGGGGTGTCCACGGAGATCTCGCGGTCCACGACGGCCACGGAGTTGCGGATCACCGGGTCGTCGACGGACTTGACGCCCAGGCGTACGAGCTCGAGGAAGCCCGCGTCGAGGACCGTGCGCTGGTCGACCGGGTCGGGGTTGTTGTTGCCGAGTTCGTACTCGGCTCCCGAGTCGGGCTTCCCGTTCTTGGTGAGGCGCAGGTAGTAGGGCTCGGAGGAGTGCGGTCCCTTGGTGGTCACCGTCCAGCCGTCCAGCGAATCCCGCCACTTGTCGGCGGCCTCGAGGTATCCGGATGCCTCGGCGCCCTGCCCGCCGCGCTGCATGAGGTCGGCGAGACAGACGAAGCCGGCGATCACGGAGGCGATCGTGGAGGGCGAGTAGCCGGACTGCTCCTCCCAGCGCTCCTGCTGGCTGAAGGGTGCCTTGTATCCCTCGTCGCTCTTGAAGCCGAGGATGTACTCGGCGCCTCGCCTGAGCTGCTTCAGGGTCTTCTTGTCGTGCCGATCCAGGAGCCAGGCGAGGAGCATCGGCGCGGCCGTCTCGTCCAGCTGGATGTTCGTCCACACGGTCGTGCCGTCGACCTTGCAGTTCTGCGCCCAATGCCCGTCGCTCTGCTGGGTCTTGAGCAGGTAGTCCATCGCCCGGCTCGCCCCGTCGTAGTCGCCGGCGGCGAGCAGCCCGGTGCCTATGTGGTACAGGTCGCGAGGCCAGACCAGGTGGTAGGGGCCGGTCTCGGGGACGATGTGCCGGTCCGTGCCGAACGCCCAGGGCATCGACGGGGAGGCGATGTACGCGCCGGGGTTCCGCTTGTCCTCGCTCGCGGCCAGCATCACGATCGAGGACGTGTAGAGGGCGTGGCCGGACGCGCCGTTCAGACTGCTCGGCGCTTCGGAGAGGCTGCCCAAGTAGGCACGCCAGCCCGCGTCGTACGCGCGGGACGCCGCACGGAATCCCGTCCTCAGAGAGCGCCGCGCCGCCTTGACCGCATCGCCGGCCTCCTCGCCGAAGCCCACCACGACCGTCTGACGTGAGCGTGCGCGGCCGTCCATCCGGAGCCTGCCCACCTGCACCACGTTCCCGGGGCCGGCGGTGGCGTAATGGTGCTTCAGGCGGCCGTTGTTCTCGCGGAGTTCGGTCCAGCCGTCGTTCACACCGAGGTAGCCGACGGTGGACTCGGCGAAGCCGCCCTCGGCCAGCAGGGCACTGGCCGCGTGCTTGTCCTCCGCGACCAGCGCACCGTCCTGCGGGAAGGCACGGTCGTCGTTGCCCTCACCCGAGAGCGACGGGTCGTGCAGCACGAACACCTGCAACGGCGCTCCGGTCTGCGAGCGGACCTCGACATCGATGAGGACGCTCGCACGCTCGGGGTCCGTGACGTACTGCGTGACGGCACACCAGCCCTTGCCCCAACTGGTCTGCCGGTAGCCCGGAACGCCTTCCTGGCCGGTCAGTTCGGTCCGGGACTCCACGTCGCTGAGGCGCTCGACGAACGTCTTCCCGTCGGTGATCACCAACTGCGTCTGACGGCTGGCCGGCGTGCTCAGATCCGGGAAATACGTCTCGCTCATCCGGCCGCCCTGGAGCGTGAACCAGACGGGGCTCTGCTTCGTACGAGAGGTCCCGAAGCCCACCTTGTCGGCCGGGGCGTAGCCCGCGTCCGCGCCCGGACCTCCCGGTGCCTCACCGGACGCCTTCTCGGCCTTGCCGCCGGCCTCGGCGGCCCGGGCCGTGGCGGCCAGCGGCACCGGTGCGGCCACGGCCGAGGCTCCGACCAAGGCGGCTCGCAGGAAGTTCCGACGGGAGTTGGTACGCACGCACGTCCTCCAGTTGAGGAGAGGAGCCGGCAAGGGGCCCGCAGAGATGAGTTCACCACGTGAATTCGTTTGGTCCGACGATCACGTCACGAGTGAGCGAAAGCCTCTCCGCGGGAGGCTCCGGCGTCAAGAGAGAGGCAGGTGACTCCAAAGAATGAACGCACACGGGCGTTTTGAGCCTTCGCATCCCACATGCGGGGCGCGCCGCCCGCGCCCGAAGAGGCGGTCAGCTGCTGACGCGCGCGATCAGCACGCAGGCGTCGTCCTCGCGCTCGCGGTCGCCGAACTCCTCGACGACGGCGCGCACACACTCCTGTGCGGTGTGGGCGGCGGCGAAGCGCCCGGCGAGACCGAGCAGGCGCTCCGAACCGGTCGGCGGTTCGTCTCCCGTGGCGTCCAACCGGTCGCTGCGCGGGGCGAGTCCGTCGGTGTGGAGCACCAACAGGTCGCCGGGCTGCAGCAGTTCGGTGCGCTGCCCGTACGCGGCCCCGGACGTCGCCCCGAGCAGTACGCCCTCGGGCCGGTCCAGAAGCCTTCCCGTGCCGTCGCGGAAGAGCAGCGGGGCGGGGTGCCCTGCCTGCGACCAGGTGAGCGCGCGGTCGCTCGGCCGGTACCGGCAGCACACCGCGCTGCCCAGAGCCGGCTGGGCGGCGGAGTCGAGAAGCTGGTTGAGGTGGCCCATCAGAGCGCCCGGCTCCACACCTGCCACCGCCATGCCGCGTACCGCTCCCAGCAGCATGGCCATCCCGGACGTGGCCGCGACGCCGTGCCCGGTGAGGTCGCCCGCGGACAGCAGCGTGGCCCCGTCAGGCAGCTCCAGTGCGTCGTACCAGTCGCCGCCGATCAGGGCGCCGGTCGCGGAGGGGAGGTAGTGGGAAGCGAGATCGAGGGTGCTCTCGGAGCGGCCGCCCGTCTGCGGAAAGCGCTGCGATCCGCGCCACGGCGGCAGCACGGACTCCTGCAGCTCGACCGCGACCCGTCGCTCGGTCTGCGCGGCGTGCCGCTCGTGGCGTACCGACTCGCGGGTCTCGCGCACGGTCAGTTCACTGCGGCGCAGCTCGCTCACATCGCGGAGGACCGCCCACATCGACGCCGTCCCGCCGTGGTCGTCGAGGACCGGCTCGCCCAGCAGATGGAGGCTGCGCACCGCCCCGTCCGGACGCATGATCCGGAACTCCCGGTCGATGGGACGCCCGTCGACCAGGCAGTCGGTCACGGCGGACGCCAGCAGGGGCTGGTCGTCGGGAAGGACCCAGGAGGGAAGCTCGTCCAGGGAGAGGGGGCCCTCCTCCGCGGAGCGCCCGAAGATGCCGTACAGCTCTTCGGACCAGGACACCTCATCGGTCAGCAGATTCCACTCGGCGCTGCCCGCACGGGCGGTCATGAGGCGGGCGT
>NZ_JACBXA010000059.1 GCF_013870515.1 Streptomyces albidus (ex Kaewkla and Franco 2022)
CGTCTGGCGCGACATGTCGGCCGTACAGCACGCCACGGGAGACGAGGACGCCCCCATGCTGCTGATCCACTCCCGGGGCGACTTCGTACCGGCCGCCCACTCCGACGCGTTGCACGGCGCCGAGCGCAGGCGGGGCATGGCCGCCCGGAACATCACCGTCGTGACGGTGCCGGGAGCCGGACACGGCGGCGGGCTGATGAAGTCGCCGGGGGTGGCGCCGCGAGTGCTCGCCTGGATCGCGGCACGTACGAGCGGCTGAGCGCCGCACAGCCGTCGCGGGGTTGCCGCAGTGCCATGCGGAGACGGTTGAGGGGCGCCCCCACGCGTGGGAGCGCCCCTCACAAGCACCGGCCGTCCGATACGGGCCGCCGGGAACGCCGTTACGGCAGGTTGCGGGCCATCACGATCCGCTGGACCTGGTTCGTGCCCTCGTAGATCTGCGTGATCTTGGCGTCGCGCATCATGCGCTCCACCGGGTAGTCGCGCGTGTAGCCGTAGCCGCCGAGCAACTGGACCGCGTCCGTGGTGATTTCCATGGCGGCGTCCGACGCGTAGCACTTGGCCGCGGCACCGAAGAACGTCAGATCGGAGTCGACACGCTCCGACTTGGCGGCTGCGGCGTAGGTCAGCTGACGGGCCGCCTCCAGCTTCATCGCCATGTCGGCCAGCATGAACTGCACGCCCTGGAAGTCGCCGATCGGCTTGCCGAACTGCTTGCGCTCGGCGACGTAGCCCTTGGCGTAGTCGAGCGCGCCCTGGGCGATGCCGAGGGCCTGCGCCGCGATGGTGATCCGGGTGTGGTCCAGGGTCTGCATCGCGGTGGCGAAGCCGGTGCCCTCGTCGCCGAGCATCCGGTCGGCCGGGATGCGGACGTTGTCGAGGTAGACCTCGCGCGTGGGCGAGCCCTTGATGCCGAGCTTCTTCTCCGGGGCGCCGAAGGAGACGCCTTCGTCGTCCTTCTCCACCACGAAGGCGGAGATGCCCTTGGTGCGCTTGTCCGGGTCGGTCACGGCCATGACGGTGTAGTAGTCGGAGACGCCGGCGTTGGTGATCCAGCGCTTCACACCGTTGAGGACGTAGTGGTCGCCGTCCCGTACGGCCTTCGTCTTCATGCCGCCGGCGTCCGAACCCGCGTCGGGCTCGCTCAGGCAGTACGAGAACATCCCGTCACCGGCGGCGAGCGGCCCGAGGTACTTCTTCTTCAGCTCCTCGGAGCCGGAGAGGACGACGGGCAGCGAACCGAGCTTGTTGACCGCCGGGATGAGGGAGGACGACGCGCATACGCGGGCCACCTCCTCGATGACGATGACGGTCGCGAGGGCGTCGGCTCCCGCGCCTCCGTACGCCTCCGGCACGTGCACGGCGTGGAGGTCGTTGGCTTCGAGCGCGTCCCGGGCCTCCTGCGGGAAGCGGCCCTCCTCGTCCACCTCGGCGGCGAACGGTGCGATCTTCGCCTCTGAAAGGGCACGCACGGAGTCCCTGAGCATGTCGTGCTCTTCGGACGGCCGGTAGAGGTCGAAGTCAGCGGCTGCGCTTTTCCCCGATGGCGCCAAGGTGTCTCACTCCTCTTCAGCTCTGCTGCGCTGGACGGCGAGCGGGCATGCTTCTGCTAATTACCGTTAAGTAACCCGATTCTAGAGGCCCGTGCCCTGCCCGGGATACGTGAGGTTCACGACAGCGGGCCCCGATATGCTCGCGGGCAGCGTTCTCGGAGCGTTCCACGCGTCGTCCCACAGGAGCACCCCAACATGTCCGACAGGGCCCCGCTCAAGATCACAGTGATCGGCACCGGCTACCTCGGTGCCACACATGCCGCCGCCATGGCCGAACTCGGCTTCGAGGTGCTGGGCCTGGACATCTCCACGGAGAAGATCGCCCTGCTGGAGCGGGGCGAGACGCCGATGTACGAGCCCGGGCTGGAGGAGCTGCTGCGCAAGCACGTGGCAGGGCACCCCGGTTCGAGCGGGCGCCTCCGCTTCACCACCTCCTACGAGGAGGTCGGCGAGTTCGGCGACGTGCACTTCATCTGCGTCAACACCCCCCAGCGGCATGGCGAGTACGCCTGTGACATGTCCTACGTCGACAGCGCGGTCGACTCGCTGGCGCCCCATCTGAAGCGTCCCGCCCTGGTCGTCGGGAAGTCCACCGTGCCGGTCGGCAGCGCGCAGCGTCTCGCTCTCCGGCTGGCCGAGCTGGCGCCGGCCGGCGAGGACGCCGAACTCGCCTGGAACCCGGAGTTCCTTCGCGAGGGCTTCGCCGTCAAGGACACCCTGCACCCCGACCGCGTCGTCGTGGGCGTGCGCAGCGAGCGTGCGGAGCAGCAGCTGCGCGAGGTGTACGCGACGCCGCTCGCCGAGGGATCGCCCTTCGTCGTCACCGACTTCCCGACCGCCGAGCTGGTGAAGACGTCGGCCAACTCCTTCCTGGCCACGAAGATCTCCTTCATCAACGCCATGGCCGAGGTCTGCGAGGCCGCCGACGGTGACGTGGCCAAGCTCGCCGAGGCGATCGGGCACGACGACCGCATCGGCAAGAAGTTCCTGCGCTCCGGCATCGGCTTCGGAGGCGGCTGCCTGCCCAAGGACATCCGCGCCTTCATGGCCCGCGCGGGCGAGCTGGGGGCGTCCGAGGCGCTGACGTTCCTGCGCGAGGTCGACTCCATCAACATGCGGCGCCGCGTGCACATGGTCGAGCTGACCCGCGAAGCCGTGGGCGGCACCCTTCTGGGCACCCGCATCGGCGTCCTCGGCGCCACCTTCAAGCCGGACTCCGACGACGTACGGGACTCACCCGCGCTCAACGTCGCCGGGCAGCTGCACCTTCAGGGCGCACAGGTGACGGTGTACGACCCCAAGGGCATGGAGAACGCCCGCGCCCTCTTCCCGACCCTGCGCTACGCCCCGAGTGCCGTGGACGCGGTGCGCGGCGCGGACGTCGTGCTGCACCTGACGGAATGGCGCGAGTTCCAGGAGCTGGACCCTGCGGCGCTGGGTGAAGTGGTGGCTGTAAGGCACGTGCTGGACGGCCGGAACACCCTCGACCCGGCGCTCTGGCGCAAGGAGAACTGGAAGTTCCGGGCCCTGGGCCGTCCGACCGCCTGAGACCCCTGCCGGTCGTGTCGGGTCGCCTGCCGGCACTCCGGGAGCCTCGCTCTGAGGTGCGGCCGGCGGTCCCCGCCCCCGCCGGCGCGGTGACGCCGGCGCGGTGGGCGCGGGGACCTCACTGCTGTCGTCGTGCCCTGTACGTACGCATCTTGGCGCGAGAGCCGCACACCGCCATCGTGCACCAGCGACCGCGGCCCGCCGGGCTGCGGTCGTAGAAGACCCACAGGCAGTCGTGGGCCGGGCATGCCTTGAGCCGTTGCCAGGTGCCTTCGGCCTCGGCCTCGGCGATGCCCACGGCTATACGGGCGGTCAGTGCCGGGACCCCCGAAAGGCCTTCCGCGGGGCGCAGTTCGGCCCGGCCCGTTCCGTCCATCCCGAGGACGAGCGGTGCACGGGAGAGCCGTCGTGCGAGCGACTCGGACGCCTCGGGGGCCATCTCGGTGCCCGTGTGGGCAAGACAGGCCGCACGCAACGCCTCCCGCAGCTCGCGCAGTGCCGCGAGCTCTCGTGCCGCGCCGTCCTCCAGGCCGAGGCCCTGAAGGCCCTGGCTCCGCACGAAGTCGGCGACCCCGCCCGGTGCTGCGAGTGCGTCCTCGCCCGTCTCGACGTCGAGTGTGTTCGTCAACTCCTGCACCAGGACGAGCGCTTTCGGGGCAGCCCTGTCCGTCACGCTTGCCAGATTACCGATACATGGCCATCATCTGGTAACCAAGACCGTTACCGGTTCACCTATTCAAGGGGTAACTATGGCCATCGCCACTATGAACTGCACCGTCCTCGACTGCCCGGACCCCAGGCGCCTCGCCCAGTTCTACGCTGAGGTGCTCGACTGGAAGGTCGAGCCGGACGAGGGCAACGAGTGGGTGGACGTCACCGGCCCGGGCGGGCAGCGGCTCGCCTTCCAGGCGTCGCCCGGCTTCGTCCCGCCGCAGTGGCCCAGCGTGGAGCACGCCCAGCAGCTCCACCTGGACCTGGACGTGCCGAAGGAGCGCCTCGACGAGGCGGAAGAAGAGGTGATCAAGCTCGGTGCCCGGCTGGTCCAGGGCGACGACGGCGGGAAGCGTGGCTTCCGCGTCTACCTGGACCCTGCCGGGCACCCGTTCTGCTTGTGTGTCTGTGACTGAGGAGCCGGTTCACCGGCCCCGGCTCACCTGTCGGACGTGACCGTGACCTTCTCGTCGTCCTTGAGCTGCTGCACCAGCTGACGGACCTTCGGCTTGTCCCAAGCGAGCGACCCCGCGGGTGCCGTTCCGGCGATGGGCATGTTCATCCGCTTGCCCTCGCCGCTCGAGACGTCCTTCATCGCGAAGAACATCGACCCGAGGCCCCAGAGGCTCATGTCCTCGTCCACGATGAGGGTGTCCAGGCCCGCGCCCATGGTCGGGTAGAGCCTGAACGGATTGAGGACGGTCGAAGGGGTCGCGGTCTGGCTCGCCAGGGCCGCCAGGAACTTCTGCTGGTTCTTGGTGCGGCCCAGGTCGCTGTCACCGGTCCCGGCGTGACGGTTGCGGACGAAGGAGAGGGCCTGCTTGCCGTCCAGCGTCTGCTTGCCCTTCCTGAAGTCCGCGCCGGAGTTCTTGTCCTTGATGTCCTGCGGGATGTTCATCTCCACGCCGCCGACCGAGTCCACGATCTTCGCGAAGCCGCCGAAGCCGATCTCCGCGTAGTGGTCGATCTTCAGCCCGGTGTTGTGCTCGACCGTGCGGACCAGAAGCGTGGCGCCGTCCTGCGAGTAGGCGGCGTTGAGCTTGGTCTGCTGGGTGTTCTCGTACTTCTTGCCGGACGTACCCGTGAAGGACGGGATCTCGACCCACGAGTCACGCGGCAGCGAGATCAGGGTCGGGGCTCCGCTGCCGACGTGCAGGATCATCATCGAGTCGGTGCGCTTGCCCGCGGCCGAACCCGTGTGCAGATCCTTCTTCTCCTGCGCGGACAGGCCTTCACGGCTGTCGGAACCGACGATCAGGTAATTGGTGCCGTCGCCGGCCTCGGGCCGGTCGTCGACGATGCTGAGATCGACTTCGCGCTTCAGCTTGGAGTCGGCCCAGAAGTAGGTGCCGATCGACCATGCCAGAAGGATCACGACGAGCGATATCAGGGTTATCTTGACCCGCCGTCCGCGACGGCGCGGCGGCCTGTCGTCGTAATAGGGGTCGTAGTCGCCCGGACCGCCACCGGCGCCGCCGTACACGCGACCGTCGCTGTAACCCGAGTCGTAGTCCGCGTAACCGTCGTCGTAGCCAGGCTGTCTGCCGTAACCCGGGTCGTAGCCGCCGCCCTGCGGCGGCACGCCTCCATGGGTGCGGGGACTGCCGTACCTGTCGCGGGAACCTTCGTTCCATCCACCGGGCCACTCATTCATGGATGGCAGTCTGCCTTGACTCGGCCGGATGAACACAGTCCGGGTGCGACTTCGGATCGAGGCTGTTTCCGTTCTGATGCAAAGGCCCGTATCTGTCCCGGGCGCGCATCCGCCGGTCACGGCGGTCTCCGCCCCGGGGCCTGCGAAGATCAAGAAGGCGCAGCCTAGGGTGGGGCCCATGAACGACCATGCCCCCGCGGCGGAAGGCGCCCTGCCGGGCAAGCCCACCGGCGCCTCCCGCACCACGCTCTCGCACATCATGTCGGGCAACGAGACCAACCTGCTCGGCACCGTGCACGGCGGGGTGATCATGAAGCTCGTGGACGACGCGGCGGGAGCAGTCGCGGGACGGCACTCCGGCGGCCCGGCCGTGACCGCCTCGATGGACGAGATGGTCTTCCTGGAGCCGGTGCGCGTCGGCGACCTCGTCCACGTCAAGGCGCAGGTCAACTGGACCGGCCGCTCGTCGATGGAGGTCGGCGTGCGGGTGCTGGCCGAGCGCTGGAACGAGGCGGTTCCCGCAACCCACGTCGGCAGCGCGTACCTGGTCTTCGCGGCGGTGGACGAGAACGGCAAGCCCCGCCGCGTACCGCCCGTCCTGCCGCAGAGCGAGGACGACACGCGGCGGTACCAGGAGGCGCAGATCCGGCGCACCCACCGCCTGGCCAGGCGCCGCGCGATCATGGATCTGCGGGCCCGCAAGCTCCGGAGGCCCCAGCCGGAGTCCGACGCCGGCTGAGACGGGGCGTCCGCGAGCTGAGGCGCGGCGTCAGCTCAGCAGGGCCGCGACGACCCGCTCGGTCATGTCCTCCTGCGCCTCGAGTGCCGTCGGGGTGAACGACAGGACGAATCTTCGCTGCCCGTCGCGCGTGGAGAAGCTGCGCGTGCGGTAGCCGGCCCACTGCCCGGTCTTGCCCCAGAGGGTGACGCCGTTCACCGTGGCCGTCTGCAGTCCCATGCTGTACCGGGCGGGCGTGCCGTCGAGCATCCGCACGTCCTCGGGCGGGAGCGTGAACAGCTTCTTCTGCACATGCGGGGGCAGTAGCGCTCCGGAGAACAGCGCCACGAGGAAGCGGTCCAGATCGTCGACCGTGGAGACCAGTTCGCCCTCGCCCCACGCGGAGGACATGTTGCACCTGGTCACGTCGCGCAGGCTCCCGTCGGTCATCCGCAGGTACCCGTGCACGTGCGGCCCGCGCAGACTGATGTCGTCGCCGGGCAGCAGCGTCCGTCGCAGGCCCAGCGGGCGAAGGAGGCGCCCAGCGATCGCCTCGCCGTACGGCCTCCCCGTCAGCTCCTGGACGATCAGGGCCAGCAGCACGTAGTTGATGCCGCGGTACTCCTGCTTGGTCCCCGGGCTGAATTTGAGTGGGCCGTGCGTCACGGTGGCGACCCACTGCCGGGGCGTCCACCGGTCGAAGCGGTGCTCGACGAAGCCCTCCGGCGTGCTTACGTCGGGCAGTCCCCGGTGATCGGGCAGCCCGCTGGTGTGGTTCAGCAGTTGCGCGACGGTGATGCGGGCGAACGGTGCTGGCAGAAGCCCGGGCAGATGGCGCCCGAGGGGATCGTCCAGTCCGAGGCGGTGCTGCGCGAGGAGTTGCAGTACGACGGTCGCCACGAAGACCTTGGTGGTGCTGCCCGCGCGGAGCCTGTCGTCGGAGCGCACAGCACGTCCCGTGCCGGCATCGGCGACCCCCGCGCTCCCGTACCAGTGCCCGGCGCTCCCGCCGACCCGTAACTGGGCAGAGGTCGAAGGGGGACGGGTGAGATCGGAGACTGCCGCCCGCAACTCCCGCGGGTCGAGCGGGGGAAGCGGGCGCCCGGCGGCTGCCGCGTGTGCCCCCGGGGTCCCGACGGTCGCCGCAAGCGCACCCGCTGTGCAGCCCGCGACGAGGGTGCGACGTGAGAGGTGGAGAGATGTCATGAGGCTCATGCTGTCGAGGCCGCGCCCTCGTGCCATCCGGGTCCGCCCCCGGTGTTCCCCTGCGGGCCCCGGAAGCGCCCCTGAGCGTGACCCCGATCCTGATCCGGACGCCGGGCCTCAGGCGCAGGAGCTCTGGTCCTCACCGTTGACGGCGCCGCCGCTCGGCTTGGGCTCGGGCTTCGCTGAAGGGGGAGCGACGCGCACCCGCCGCACGGTGTGGTTCTTCTCGCCCACGGTGACCCGCATGACCGGTCCGCGACCCGTTTCCTCCACCAGGCGTGCGCCTGGCAGCGCCTTTGCGAGGGCCCGTGCCGAGCGGTCCCAGCGCGGGTCGTAGGTGATCGTGGTGCGCGAGACGTCGTTCTCCGCCGCGGGGTTCGACGCCCCCGTCGTCGCGAAGCCCGTGCTGCTCAGCTTCTCGTCGACCCGGCGGGCGAGCCCTTTCCTCGTGGTGCCGTTCTCCACCTGGACCTGGATGCTGCCCGGAGGGACGCCGACCATCTCGGCCGGGGCGGCCTTCCCCGCCTGGCCCTGCTCCCCGGAGCCCTTCGCGCGTTCGGTCTCCCGGGACGTCTCGGGGTTCAGGGGCCGGTCTTCGCGGAGCATCCGGAAGAGCTTCTCGGCCTTGCGTTTGTCCCACTTCACCGTCGAGCCCAGCTTCGGAACGGTGTAGTTCGCGTTCTGGACCGGGACGGACGCGAACTCGGAGGAGGAAGTGGTGAAGCGCCGCATGGCCCGGCCGAGTTCCAGCATCTCGTCGCTGCCGAGGCCGTCGTCCGCGCGTACGGACTGCAGAACCGTGGAGGCGACCTTCCGCAGCTTCACCGGATTCATCAGAACACCGCTGTCGGTGGCCTTCTCGACCACCGAGGCGAGAAAGTGCTGCTGGCGCTTCATCCTGCTCAGGTCCGAGCCGTCGCCCAGGTGCCGTGCCCGTACGTACTGCAGGGCGCGGCCACCGTCGAGGTTGGTGGTGCCCGCGGGGAGGTTCAATCCGGAGTAGCTGTCCTGAAGGGACTTGTCCGTGCAGACGGGCACTCCGCCGAGTACGTCCACGGTGCGCATGAAGCTGGTGAAGTCGACCTCGAGGTAGTGGTCGATGTGGATGCCGGTCATCGCCTCGACGGTGCTGACGGTCAGATGCGCACCGCCGTGGGCGTAGGCCGAGTTGAGCTTCGCGGGGACGGCGGCATGCCGCTTGCCGGTGCCCGCGTCGGTGTGGGCGGGGAGCTTGGTGTACGAGTCGCGCGGAAGGCTGACGACACTGGCGCGGTCGTGGTCGGCGGAGAGGTGGACGAGCATCAGGGTGTCCGTGCAGTCGCAGGCGGAGCCGCCGAGACGGTATTTCTCGCGCTGTTCGTGGGAGAGCTTGTCGCGCCGGTCGGTGCCCACGACAAGGAAGTTCACGCCGCCGGTGTCGCGGGGGCGGTCGGTGAGCCCCTGGAAGGGATTGACTCTGTTCACGTCCGCGTTCAGCCCGTTCACCATGACGTGGCCCACGCCGCTCGCCCCAAGCACAAGCACGGAGAGACCCGTCGCGATGCGGACACCCCAGCGGGGCCTCTGACCGTTTTTGCGTGCTTCCGCTCCCATTGCCATACCGTAGGGCGATACGACTTGCGGGACTTGGTCACACGCCGTCGCCCCTTCCCGTGGCACCCGGCTGGCGTGCGGGGGCATCCCTCAATCGCGGTAACGTGAACGCGTGACTGATAGGACTACCTCGAGCGCGGAGCTGCCCGCCGTCTCGGTGATCATGCCGGTCCTCAATGAGGAACGACACCTTCGCAGCTCCGTCCATCACATCCTCCAGCAGGAGTACGGCGCGGAACTGGAGGTCGTCATCGCCCTCGGTCCGTCCACGGACAGGACGGACGAGATCGCGGCGGAGCTCGTCCGCGAGGACTCCCGGGTGCACACCGTCCCGAATCCGAGCGGCCGCACGCCCGCTGCGCTGAACGCCGCCATCAAGGCGTCCCGGCATCCGGTCGTGGTGCGGGTCGACGGGCACGGCATGCTCTCCCCGGGCTACATCGCCACCGCCGTCCGGCTGTTGTCGGAGACGGGCGCGGCCAACGTCGGCGGCATCATGCACGCCGAGGGGGAGAACGACTGGGAGAGAGCCGTCGCCGCGGCCATGACCTCCAGGATCGGCGTCGGCAACGCCGCCTTCCACACGGGTGGCCAGGCGGGTGAGGCCGAGACCGTCTTCCTCGGAGTCTTCCGCCGCAGCGTGCTGGAGCAACAGGACGGCTACAACGAGGAGTTCATCCGCGCGCAGGACTGGGAGCTGAATTTCCGGATCCGCGGCGCCGGCGGGAAGATCTGGTTCTCGCCCGAGCTGAAGGTCGCCTACCGGCCCCGCCCGAGCGTCCGCGCCCTGGCGAAGCAGTACAAGAACTACGGGCGTTGGCGCCACGTCGTCGCGCGGTACCACCCCCGCTCGATCAGCCTCCGCTATCTGGCCGCGCCTGTCGCGCTGTGCGCGATAGCGGTGGGCACGGCCGTCGGTCTCGCCGGGGTGCCGTGGGGCTTCATCGTCCCGGCGGGTTATCTGGCCGGCATCACGCTGGGCTCGCTGCCCGCGGGCAAGGGCCTGCCGTTCAAGAGCCGGGTGCAGATCCCCGTCGCGCTGGCCACGATGCACATGTCGTGGGGCTGGGGCTTCCTGACGAGCCCGCGGAAGCTGGCACGCAAGGTGATCGCGTCCCGCAGGGAGCCGGTGCTCGCCACGCAGTGAGCGCGGGTGGCCGGGCCCGCCGGACGCCCGGCCCGCTAATGCCGAAACGTGAGGGGCAGCCGCACAGCGCGGCTGCCCCTCACGTATGTCCGCTGCCCGCGCGGCCCGCCCGCAGGCAGGCCGCGTGAGGTCACTGGATGTTCGCCGGGTTGACCTCCATGCAGGCCTTGTCGTCGTCGCCCCGCAGGGCGTCCGCGCTGTCCGGCGCCTTGTTGTCCTTCTTCCCGCCGCCGCCCTGCTCGCCCTTGGGGTAGGTGTTGCCCTCACGCCAGTCCCCGCCGATCACCAGCGTCACGCCCTGCACGCCGCTGGAGTGCTTGACGGCGCTGTCGGGCAGGCCCAGGGCCTTGGCGACAGCGAGGGCGTTGCCCCGCTGGTTCTCCTGCGGATAGCTGATCGTCGTGTCGGCCTGCGACTTGGGGGACTGATCGGCGGTGGCCTGGGCGAAGCCCTTGCTGCCCAGGTGCTCCGAGATGACTCCGGCCCGGCCGGTGACCGGCGGCTCGAGCGCCGTGCCCGTGCCGTTCATCACCCGTACCGGAATCTCCGACTTGGCCGCGGACGGCTCACTCGGCGCCGGCTTGTCGGCTTTCGCCTTCTTCTTGTCCTTGCCGTCCAGCGCGATGTCGTTGCGTACGAGCGAGAAGACCTGGTCCGCGTCGCCCGGCTTGGGCTCCACGAATCCGCCGGGCGCGTACCTCCAGGGCATCGTCGCCATGGTGATGCGCTTCGTCGGGACCCGCTTGAGGTCGTTGCCGAGGTCGTAGAGCTTCTTGACCGTGCCGAGTCCCTCGTCGACGGTGAGGGCCTTGGTGGCCGCCTCGGCCAGGCCGCGCATCTTCCCGGGGTCGGTGAGCTTCGTACCGGCCTTGAGCTGACGCACCATCGAGTTCATGTACATGTGCTGGGCGCGGGCCCGTCCGATGTCGCTGCCGTCACCGAAGCCGTGCCGGGTGCGCAGCCAGTGCAGTGCCTGCTCGCCCCGGACCACCGACTTGCCCTTGTTCAGGCGGAGCTTGGACTGCGGGTCGTAGACGTTGTTGTCCACGCACACGGGGACGCCGCCCACCGCGTCGGCCATCGAGACCACACCGGCGAAGTCGATCATCATGAAGTGATCGACCGGAACACCGGTCATCTCCTCCCACGTGGCGACCGTGCAGCCGGGGCCGCCGTGCTGGAGGCTCGTGTTGATCTTGTCGGTCGCCTCGTTGTAGACCTTGCCGCTGTCCGGGTCGGTGCACTTGGGGATCGTCGCCTTGGTGTCACGCGGGACCGAGATGACGGACATGTTGCTGCGGTCGGCGGAGACGTGCAGCAGCATCTGCACGTCGGCCAGCGGGGGACGGTCGCGGTCTCCGCGTGCGCCCCCGAGCTCGACGTTCTTCTTGGACCCGCGGGAGTCCGAGCCCAGAAGCAGGATGTTCATGGGGGTCTGGCCGTCGGCGTTGGGGTTGCTCTTGTCGAGCTTGTTGTCGCCGAGGTTGAGCAGGTCCTTGCTGAGGTTGCCGTTCAGGTGCTCGTAGTACAGGTAGCCCGCTCCCGCGGTGGCGAGTATCAGGAGCGAAAGGCAGATGCTGAACCAGCGCAGGAAACGTCTCTTCTTGCGAGGACGGCCGCCGCCGCCCGTACCGTCGTCGAAGCCGTCCATGCCCACACCGCCGCCTGTCTGTATGTGCCGCTGTCGCTGCTGCGGCAGGCGGTCTCCTCCGTGTGCCCACCGGCGGTCGTGAGCCGCGGGCGCGCCGCCGCGCCCCAGGTCGCCTCGGTTGCCGTTCTGCTGCCGCACGGGGCCTCCCCGTCTTTCCCCCACGCGGTGTGCTCGTCCCCCGGGCCCTGGCGGGGTGCCCGGGGGACGTGTTCGTCACTTCGCGCAGATGTTCTTGTCGTTCGCCTTGACGTTCTGTACGCCGTCAGGCGCCTTCTCGGGCGCGGAGACCGGCTCGCCCGCCTTGGTGAAGTCCTTGCCCAGCGTGAGTTCCATGGCCTTGCCGACGCTTGAGCTCTCCTTCAGCGCCGACTTCGGCA
Organism: Streptomyces albidus (ex Kaewkla and Franco 2022); assembly: GCF_013870515.1. GTDB lineage: Bacteria > Actinomycetota > Actinomycetes > Streptomycetales > Streptomycetaceae > Streptomyces > Streptomyces albidus. Next base: position 12,159 of record NZ_JACBXA010000059.1, read on the forward strand.
GACCCATCATGTCGGCGACGGTGGCCGCCTGACCGGCTTGATCGGGTGCGAACTCCAACTTGGTCGCGGACAGTTGAGCGGAGGCGTTGCCGGCGTTGGTCGACAGCCGGACGCCCTTCTGGTTCTGCATCCAGTCCACGGTCTCCTGGGCCGCGCCAACCGGACCACCGCCGTTGCGCACGTCCACCCGGACCTGTGATGCAGGGACCTTCTTGGCCTTGGACGGCCCCTTCTCCTTGGAGCCCTTCTTCGTCTTGCTCAGCGACTTGTCCGCCTGAACCATCTTGAAGAGGGGCCGAGCCTTCGCCTCGTCCAGTATGACCGTGGCCGGGTCCTCAGGGTTGTCCAGAACCGGGACGGTGGCGAAGGTGATGTTCTTCGGCTCCACCCGCTGGAGGTCCTTGGCGAGGTCGGTCAGCTTCTTCACGCTGCCGATGCCCGTGTCCACCGTCAGGGCCCTGGTCGCGGCGTTGGCGAGGTCGAACAGCTTCGAGGGACTGGTCAGCGTCCCGCCGGACTTCATCTTCCGGATCATCGAGCTGAGGAACTGCTGCTGCAGTTCGATCCTGCTGAGGTCGCTGCCGAACCCGACGGAGTGCCGGGTGCGTACGAACGCCAGCGCCTGCTCGCCCTTCACGACGTGCTTGCCGGCCGTGAGGTTGAGATGCGACTTGGGGTCGTTGATGTCCTTGGCGGTGCACACCTCGACGCCGCCGACCGCTGTGGACAGCTCCTTGACCGCGTTGAAGTCGGCCATCATGAAGTGGTTGATCTTGACGCCGGTGAGTTCCTCGACCGTGCGCCAGGTGCAGCCCGGGTCGCGGCCGGACTGGCCGAGGCTGGTGTTGAAACGGACGCTCTGCTGGCCCGGGACCTTCTGCGACGAGCCGTCCTTCTGCTTCGTCGGGCAGTTGGGGATGTCCGTGACCATGTCGCGCGGGATGGACAGCGCGGTGGCGTTGGTGCGGTCCTCGGAGACGTGGAAGAGGAACGTCGTGTCGGCGTGACCGACGCTCGCCCTGTCGCCGTAGCCGCCGTTGCCCTTGCCCTTACGGGAGTCGGTGCCGATGACGAGTATGTTCACCGGTCCGTCGGTCACCGCGTCGTTGCTGATGCCGACGTCGACCTTGTTGATGTTGCCGTTGAAGTGGTCGTACAGGAAGTAGCCGACTGTGCCGCCCGCGACCAGTATGAGCCCCAGGGTGCCAGCACCCCAGCGCATCACCTTCTGCTTCTTCGTCAGTCCGGGCTTGCGCTTGCGGCGCCCATGCCCCCCTGAGCGGTGCCCGCCGGCTGGAACCGGCGCCTCCGTACGTCCACGCCGGCGCTGAGAGGGAAGCCGCGGCTCTTCCTCGGTGCCGGAGGCTCTTCTCTGACGTGGCGCGGAGGGGCGGCTGCTGCCCGACGGACTCCCGGAGTCGTCGGCAACGGGGTTCAGTCGCAGCGTATAGCTGCCGGTGCTCGGGTCGAACACCCACTGATCCGCGGGATCGACATCTCCCGCGTGCCCACGGCCTTGCGCGTTCACGATTGCGTAAGTCCTCCATTTGCCGCCTGGAGTCGCCCTGTGGGGGCGGACCGGAGCGGCCACACTATCCGCCAGCTTCGGCGCGGAGCGACGACGGTGACGAATTCCATGAACCCAGATCTGGTCAATTCAACCCATTCTCAGCGTTGTCAGCGGTGCAGATGTCGTGTGCGGCAGTGGTGCCCTTGTAGACCTCGCCCGGCTTGCCCGGCTCGTCGCCGTCGAGAGGTGCTTGCTGCTCCCGCGACCCGTGCACGGAGGATCCGACGACGCCGCCGGGCGCTTGGTTCCTCGGGTGGGCGCCGTGCCTGATGGAAGGCCCGGGTGCGGCTTCCCGGCTGTGCTCCCCGTCGCCCCCACCGCCGCTCGCGACCCGCACGGGGCGGTCCTCCCGAAGCTGGGCGAAGAGTCGGTCGGCTGCCGGCTGCACCAGTTCGTCGCGGTTGCTATCGAGTCTGTACGACTTCCGGGGGACGGTCAGGAAACGCACCTGATCCTCGTCGATGTCCCTTACGCCGCGCACCAGTTCGTACAGCTCGCTCAGGGAGTCGAGACCGCCGTCCGCCGTGAGCGCGGACGTCGCCGAGTGCAGCACGGGATAGAGCTTCGCGGGGTTCAGCAGCACGCCGTTGCCGCGCACCTTCTTCACCAGCGAGCCGAGGAACTGCTGCTGCCTGCCCATGCGCCCGGTGTCGCTGCCGTTGCCGAGGCCGTGCCGGGCACGCACGTAGCTGAGGGCGTCCTCGCCGCCGAGGGTCTGCCGCCCGGCGGGCAGGTCGAGCTTGGCGTCCCGGTCGTGCACCGCGCCGGGCAGGCACACCTCGACGCCGCCGACGGTGTCCACCAGGGACTTGAACCCTGAGAAGTCGAGGACGAGGTGGTGGTCGACGCGCAGGCCGGTCAGCTTCTCGACCGTACGGATCGTGCAGGCGGCGCCCCCGAACTGGAACGCCCAGTTGAACTGCGCGAACTGCGCCCGGCTGCGGCTGCCGTCCGGCCGCGTGCAGGCCGGGACGTCGGTCATCAGGTCGCGGGGGAGTGATACCCCCGTGGCGCTGCGCCGGTCACCGGCGATGTGCAGCAGGATCGCGGTGTCCGAACGCGCGCTGCCCTCGTCGCGCCCGTACGCGCTGTTGCCGCCGCCACGGTTGTCGGAGCCGAGGAGCAGGATGTTCTTCGCCTTGCTCGACGGGGCGGCGGGGCGCTGGTCCGCGTAGCGCTGGAGTTCCTGCTCGGTGCCGACGTCGGTACGGATGTTCCCGTCGAGTCTCTGGTAGAGCGTCCAGCCGGCGCCGGCCGCGGCGAGTACGAGCACCGAGGTGCTCAGCGCCGCCCAGCGGAGCCAGCGGCGACGAGGGCGAGGTCGGCGCGGACCGTCCGGGGCGGTGCGTGCCGACCTCGGGGTACGGGCGGCGTCGTGCTCGGCTCTTCCGTCGGCGTCGGTCCCGGCGTGGGTCACGTCTGCGTCTTCCCTCACGTGGTCGGCGGCGCGTACGGGGACGTACAGACGTGCGAGCGCCGGTCAGGTAGGCAGACACCCGAAGCCTGTGGAGGGTTGTACGCGAGATTGATCAGTACTGATCGTCAACCGATCGTTGGTGATCAGCGGGGAGGAGCGCCGAGGCTGTGGAGGGGGGTTCAGTCGATGGTGTGGGTGACGCGTTCATCCTCGCCGCGCTTGGCGAGGGTGGCGGGGTCGAGCCGGTCGGTGTTGCGGCACAGAACCACCGAGCCGCCCGCGGCGAGCGGGGCCAGCAGTCCGGCGCTCAGCCCGGCCCAGCTGTCGTACGGACGGAGCGACAGCAGCCGCGAACCGGGAGTCAGGCCGAACGTCTCGGCGTCCTCCCGCGCCCGCTGCACTGCCCCGGTTCCCGTCAACTCCGGCTCGCCGGGAAGGCGGAGAGCGGGGGCGTCAGGGTCCACCGGCGCGTACGCCATGAACTGGTCGCCCTGGCCGGGCACCTCGGCCGCGTAGTCGGCGAAGCCTTCCGGTGTCTGCGGGAAGCGCGCTCCGAGCGGGCGGAGGGCGAGCGCGATCCGCTCCCCGCTGCACGCACGGGCGGCCTCCAGCGTGTCCGGGCCGCTGACGACGAGCGAAGCAGCCGCCGGGTCGCCCTGCACGTCGGCGACGACCCCGGTCGAGGAGCAGGCCAGCAGCCAGACGGCCGTCTGCCAGTGGGCGGGCAGCAGTAGCGCGAGCCGGTCGCCCGGCTCCGCGGCCAGATCGTCCTGGAGGAGGTTCGCCGTCTTGGCGACCCAGTTGGAGAAGGTGGCGACGGAGAGTTCGACCCGCTCGCCGGTGGCGTCGTCGTAGTACGTCACCAGCGGCCGTCCCGCGTCCTGCGCGAGGGCGGAAGCCAGCAGTTCGGCGGCGGTACGTGGGGGAGCACTCACCCGTCAAGCCTACGTGGGGGTGTACTGCCGCAAGGCCGCAGGGGGCCCGGCGACGGTGGGGCGCGAAGCCGCGGGCCGAACAGAGCGTCAGCTACCGAACACTGTCCGAATAGACAGATTTGTTCGGTTATGTGCACGATCGCAATATGCGTGCACTAGTTGTCACCTCGATCGGTGTCGCGTGTGCAGGAGCTCTGCTGTTGCCGCTCGCGCCCACCGAATCCGCCGACTCCATGCTGTCCGACAAGCACTCGACGCCCTCTGAGGACGCCGTCCCTCCGGCCGCCCGCGCCCCCGGAAGTGGCCGCATAGTTCCCGGCCACACGCAGTCGCTGCCACTCGGCACACCTGCCGACAGCACCCGTTCGGGCGACAAACTGCTCTCCGCCTGGGAGGACGACCCGTCAGGAGGAAGGCGCGTCGTCTCCCGCAAGGTGAAGCCCTTCGCCCTCGTCGGCGTGGTCTGGGACGACCCGCGCGCCATACCCCGCGGCCGACTCCAGGTACAGGCACGCGACGCGGACACACGCCGCTGGTCGGACTGGCGCTCGCTGAACACACGCAGCGACCACGGGCCGGGCCCCGACTCGAAAGAGGGCTCCACCGCCCGTGGCAAGCCACTCGGCGCGACCGCCCCGCTGTGGGTCGGGAACTCCAGCGCCCTGCGTGTGCGGATCGTCCCCACCCCGGTGTCGCCGAAGACGACCGGGAGCTCGCAGCGCCAGGTCGGGAAGGCCGAACTCCCCGCGGGCGCCCGGCTCGAACTCGTCGATCCCGGAGCCGAGGTGGGCACCGGAGAGACGCGGAAGCCGGGGGACGTGCAGAGACATCGCCCCCAGACGGGGAAGCCCCCACGTGAGGACGGCCCGGCGGACCGGCCCGGCGGCACACTGCCCGCCCTCACCAGGGCCCAGACGAACGCCACCTACGGCGACGACGCCGCCAAGGCCACTCCTTCGAGGAGCGACCGCGCGGAGGACGCGCACATTGGACCGAGGCCCGAGATCATCACCCGCAAGGGATGGGGGGCGGACGAGTCCATGCGCGAGGCGGACTTCAGCTACACCGGCCCGACGAAGGCCGCGTTCGTCCACCACTCGGCCGAGACGAACGGCTACAGCTGCGCCGAAGTGCCGTCCATCATCCGCGGCATCTACCGCTACCACGTCAAGAGCAGCCGCTGGCGGGACATCGGGTACAACTTCCTCGTCGACAAGTGCGGCAAGATCTACGAGGGCCGCGCCGGCGGTGTGGCCAAACCGGTGATGGGTGCTCACACCTTCGGGTTCAACGAGGACAGCACGGGCATCGCGCTGCTGGGCACCTACTCCAAGACCGACGCCCCCAAGGCCGCCACCGACGCCCTCTCCAAGCTGACCGCCTGGAAGCTCGGCGTCCACGGCGTCGACGCGAGCGGCAAGGTGACGCTCACATCGGGCGGCGGAAGCAAGCACAGGAAGGGCACGAGGGTCGTCTTCAACGCCGTGTCGGGTCACCGGGACGGCTTCTCCACGGAGTGCCCCGGAGAAAGGCTCTACAACGAACTCCCCGCCATCCGTACAGAGGCGGGGCGGCTTCAGGGCCGCTGAGCGGCCCGGGCTTCGGCTCCCGGGAACCTCCGGCACCGTTTTCCCGTTTCCTCCCCTCAAGGGGCTGCCGCGCCGGGCGTGCCGTCCGGCGCGGCAGTCACGCGTCCGGGCGACCGCCGGGCAGTGTGTCCCCCTGCATACACTGGCCGCCGACCACCCGGCTCAGGCCTCCTCCGTCAGTCAGGAAGCGAAGGAACTGGTGACAGAAGCGATCCTCCTGGTCGGGGGCAAGGGCACCCGGCTGCGTCCGCTGACCGTGCACACGCCGAAGCCGATGGTGCCGGCGGCGGGCGTTCCGTTCCTGGCCCACCAGTTGGCGAGGGCGAGGGCCGCAGGCGTCGACCACGTGGTGATGGCGACCTCCTATCTCGCCGAGGTCTTCGAGCCCTACTTCGGCGACGGATCACAGCTGGGGCTTCATCTGGAGTACGTCACCGAGGAGGAACCCCTCGGCACCGGCGGAGCCATCCGCAACGTCGCTTCCCGGCTCCACTCTTCGCCCTCCGACCCGGTGCTCATCTTCAACGGGGACATCCTCACCGGTCTCGACATCGGCGCTCTGGTCGAGACGCACACCAGGGCGGGTGCCGACGTCTCTCTCCACCTGACCCGCGTCAGCGATCCCCGTGCCTTCGGTCTGGTTCCCACGGACGACACCGGACGCGTCACCGCGTTCCTCGAGAAGCCGCAGACCCCGGAGGAGATCGTCACCGACCAGATCAACGCCGGGGCGTACGTCTTCAACCGCTCCGTCATCGACACCATCCCCACGGGGCGGCCGGTCTCCGTCGAGCGCGAGACCTTCCCCGGACTGCTCTCCGGCGGCGCGCATCTCCAGGGCATGGTCGACTCCACCTACTGGCTCGACCTGGGCACACCGCAGGCGTTCGTACGAGGCTCCGCCGACCTCGTGCTCGGCAGGGCGCCGTCTCCCGCCGTGCCGGGCCGTTGCGGCGACCAACTGGTCCTGGAATCGGCCGACGTGGCCCCGGACGCCAAGCTGACCGGCGGCACGGTGGTGGGTGCGCGAGCGACCGTCGGAGCCGGTGCGCGGATCGACGGCTCCGCGGTGCTGGACGACGCCGTCATCGAACCCGGCGCGGTCGTGCGGGACTCGCTGATCGGTGCCGGCGCCCGGATCGGCTCGGGCACGCTCCTCGACGGCGCCGTCGTGGGCGACGGTGCCGTGGTGGGCGACGGCAACGAACTGCGGGACGGCGTACGGATCTGGTGCGGAGCGCACATCCCTGCGGGCGCGGTGCGCTTCTCGTCCGACCAGTGACCGCCGGGGGCGGCGCGCGCGCGTGAGGTGCCACCCGTAGCGGCCCCGCCGCCCGGGCACCGCCGGAACACCGCGCGCCGGTACGGGTTTCGCCCCGCGCGCCTGCGGCGTCCCCCTCGCACATACGCTGTCGGGCGTGCCTGCCACCCGTACCTGGACCGCCCCTCCGTCGTACGACCTGCGGAGCAATCTGCGCGTGCTGCGGCGCGGCCCGTACGACCCCTGCTACCGGGTCGAGGGCGGCGCGGTCTGGCGCGCCACCCGCACCCCTGACGGTCCGGCCACGCTGCGCATCACCGCTGAGGCAGCGGGCGCGACCGTACGTGCGGAGGCTTGGGGCGCCGGCGCCGAGTGGGCCCTGGAACGGCTGCCCGCCATGCTCGGTGCCGACGACGACCCCTCGGCCTTCATCGCGCACCACCCCCTGACCAGGGAGGCGCACCGCCGTCACCCCGGGTTGCGCCTGCCGCGCACGGGCCTGGTGATGGAAGCGCTGATCCCGTCGGTGCTGGAGCAGAAGGTCACCACGCATGAGGCGTACCGCGCATGGCGTCTCCTGGTCCGCCGGCACGGCGAGCGCGCGCCCGGCCCGCAGGACGGGATGTTCGTCATGCCGGACCACCGCGGCTGGTGCCGCATCCCCTCCTGGGAGTGGCACCGTGCGGGCGTCGACAACAAGCGCTCCGCCACCGTCATTCGAGCCGCACAGCGCGCCCCGCGACTCGAGGAGGCCGCGTCGATGGAGCTGGCGGCGGCCATGGCCAGGCTTCAGCTCATCCCCGGAATCGGCCCGTGGACGGCCGCCGAGACCCTGCAGCGCAGCAACGGCGACCCCGACGCGCTGACCGTCGGAGACCTGCATCTGCCGAGCATCGTCGGCTACTCGCTCACGGGCGCGCGGGACGTGGACGACGCCGGAATGCTGGAGTTGCTGGCCCCGTACGAGGGACAGCGGCACCGGGCGGCCCGACTGATCCTGATCGCGGGCCGCGCTCCGGCACGCCGTCAGCCGCGCTTCCCGATCGGTGACATCGCGAGGCTCTGAGCGGGGTGACCGGCGGGCGGCCTCAGGAAGTTGGACGCGCCGAGCGGCACCAAGAAGCAGACGCGCCGAGTGGCGTCAGCGCACCTCGGTGAAGGCGTCGGCCTCGCGGGGCGGTCGTTCCCGCGGGGGCGCCGCCGGGTGTCCCACGGCCACGGCGCCCATCGGGTCCCAGTGGCCGGGCAGTTCGAGCTCTTCGCGCACGACGTCCCGGCAGAACATCGTCGAGGACACCCACGCCGACCCCAGCCGTTCCCCGGCCAGCGCCACGAGGAAGTTCTGGATGCCCGCGCCGCACGCGACCACGAACATCTCCCGCTCCGCCGCGGACCGCCGCGCGTCCGGATAGTCGTGCGAACCGTCCGTCACCAGGCACGGCACGACGAGGTAAGGCGCCTTGCGCAGGACGTCACCGCGCCGCACGCGCTTTGCGATGCTCTCCTCGCTCTTGCCGTCCGCCCGCAGGTCCTCGATCCACTGGTCGCGCATCGCGTCGAGCAAGCGGATCCGTGACTTCTCGGACTCCAGCAGCACGAAGCGCCACGGCGTCGTGTGGTGCGGTGCCGGCGCCGTGACCGCCGCCTTGACTGCGCGGCGTACCGCTCCGCCGTCCACCGGCTCGGCCGTGAACTCGCGCACTGTGCGCCGCAGGCTCAGCGCCTCCCGTACGGCCTCCGAAGTGCCCCGCCGGAACATGTCGTTCGTGGCGTCGCGCACCAGCGAGCGGGCGGACTGGGGCACTTCGCGGATGTCCAGTACGTGCTGCGGCAGTCCGCGCACCACCGCGACGGGAAGCCCGTCCGCCTTGCCCTTCACCAGCTCGCCCGCTGCGGCCAGTTCGTCCCCGACGGCCGTGACCGTCACACCGAGAGGGTTCCCGAAGGTGTCGACGCCGCCGCGCAGATCCTCCAGCACGCGGACCCCGGAGGCGCCGATGGCGACGTCGGTCTGCCCCTCGCGCCAGGGCCGCCCGAAAGTGTCCGTGACGACGACACCGACGTCGACGCCCAGCGCGTCCCGCACGCCTTCACGTATCCCGAGTGCCGAGGCGTCCGGGTCCTCCGGCAGCAACAGCACGGTGCCCTTGGGGGTGTTGGAGGCGTCCACGCCCGCCGCCGCCATCACGAAGCCGTGCCGGCTCTGCACGATGCGGGCGGGCCCCCGCCGTGCGACCACGCGTACCGTCTCGGCGTCGATAGCCGCCTCACGGTCGTCGGCCTGCACGATCCGGCCCTCTGCCTTGCTCACGATCTTCGAGGTGACCACCAGCACGTCACCGTCCGCCAGCCCGGGCGAAGTGCCGTCGCCCGCCGCGGCGTCAACGATGAGCTTCACCAGGTCGTCGCCGGGGCGGACCTCCGGTATGCCCGGCAGGGCCCACACCCGGTACGCGGGCAGAGGCCGTTCGCCGGCGGGCCGCGACACGTCAGGTGCGGTCATGCCCGCACCTCCTCGGCCAGCGCGAGCGCTTCACGGGCCATGGTGGCCGTGGCCTGGGTGTCGGTCATCATCAACGGAACGGCACGGCAGCGGATTCCGGCGTCCTCGACGTCCTGTGTGGACCCGGCGTCCACCGTGTCGACGAGCCAGCCGTCCAGCAGCCCGCTGCCGTAGTGCTGTGCGACAGCTGCGGCAGTGGACTCGACGCCCACCGCGGACAGCACCTTGTCCGCCATGCCGCGCACCGGCGCGTTCCCGACGATCGGCGACAGCCCGATCACCGGCACTCCCGCCTCGGCGATGGCCTCCCTTATCCCCGGGACGGCCAGGATCGTGCCCACGCTGACCACCGGGTTGGAGGGCGGGAACAGGATGACGTCGGCGTCGGCGATCGCATCGAGCACGCCCGGAGCGGGCTTGGCGGTCTCGGCACCGACGGGCACCACCGCGTGGGCGTCGACGGAGGCGCGCAGCCGGACCCAGTACTCCTGGAAGTGCACGGCCTTGCGGCTCTCACCGCCGTCACCCTGCACGGAGTCGTCGAGGTCGGCTGTGTCGATCAGCACATGGGTCTCGACGCGGTCGTCGGTCATGGGCAGCAGCCGCACCCCGGGCTGCCAGCGGGCGCACAGCGCCTCGGTGACGGCACTGAGCGAGTAACCGGCGCTCATCATCTGCGTACGGACGATGTGGGTGGCGAAGTCGCGGTCGCCCAGCCCGAACCACTCGGGGCCCACGCCGTACGCCGCCAACTCCTCCTTCACCGAAAAGGATTCGTCGGCCCGTCCCCAGCCCTGCTCCTCGTGGATGCCGCCGCCCAGCGTGTACATCACGGTGTCGAGGTCGGGGCAGACCTTCAGCCCGAAGAGGTGGATGTCGTCACCGGTGTTGCCGATGACGGTGACCTCCGCGTCGGGCACGGCGGACTTGAGTCCGCGCAGAAAGCGGGCACCACCGATGCCCCCGGCCAGAACCACAATCCGCTCCATGCGGGACAGTGTGTCAGGACCCGGACCTCGAACAGCAGGGCGGTTGCCCTGCGCTGACGCTTCCGGAGCCCGGCGGGAGCGGGCTCAGTCGGCGACGAGTGGTGCAGGCACCGCTGCGCAGGCGGCGGGCGAGGGATGCATCGGCATCGCCGTGAGCCCGGGGAAGTAGATGTGCAGGCTGACGGCGGGGGCCAGGCTGTCGTTGACCACCTCGTGCACATAGCCGGGCGCGAACGCCCGCTGTGCGTCACGGCTCAGCGTGTGGCGGGCGCCCCGCGCCTGTTCGGTCAGCTCGCCGTCGAGCACGGTGAACACTCCGGACGAGTGCCCGTGGTCGTGCCGGCCGCTGCCCTGCCCGGGCAGCCAGCTGAGCAGCCACACCTCGTACCCGGGTCCGGTGCGCAGCCGGTGATACCAGCGGGTGGTCGGGTCGTACTGCACGAGCGGTGCCCAGCCTGGGCGGTCGGCGGCGATCGCACGGGCCAGCCCGGCGAAGCCCGCGACGGTGGCGGGATGTGCGGGGGCAGGCGGCATGAGGTGGGGGAGCGCGAGCGGATCGCCCGCGATCTCGACGTCGCTGTTCACGTCAGTGGAAGCCTTCGCGCTGGAGGGGAGCCCGGAACATGCAGCCGGGCGGAGGAAACCGAACGGGTTGAGAAACGCCTCAACAGCAGCGACAGCAACAGCAGCAGTGACCCGAGGCGACGCGAGCAGCGCGAAGGAGACGGCCGGCAGGGGCCGTACGGGGCTCGGAAGTCACTGGCATGTGGTCAAGGAGACCGAGCCACCCGTACTGCTGTCAACTGGATGTCCCGTTCAGTGGGAATGTTCACCCCATCCGGTTGCGGTGGTGAATCAAAGGTTTGTGTGCGCTCCAGGACGGACACGTGGTGCAACACTCGCGCACCTGAACGTCGTTGTGCATCTGTGATCGGACCGTGATCGGGCCTGTGCGAGTGGAAGGCGATCCATGCGATCGGGACGGGTGCGGATTTCTCGCCGAAGTGTGGCGACCAGTGGTGGCCGAGGGTGTTAGGGACGGTTCGTCTCGATATCGACACTTTCCGATCACCCTTGGTTCCGCAGAGTGAATAACGGGCCTAATAGCAGATCTCGGCTTGACTGCCGCGGATCGGCACACTTGTAATTTCACACGTGTCGTTCAGCGGGAATCGATAACGACCGCATCACGGGGACGCAAAGACGGACGAGGGGCGCGCAATGGCCGAGCTGTTCCAGGAAGTGCTGGTCGAAGAGGTGGACGAGGAGCTCGGCTGGCAGGAACGCGCCTTGTGCGCCCAGACCGATCCCGAGTCCTTCTTCCCGGAGAAGGGCGGGTCCACCAGGGAGGCGAAGAAGGTCTGCCTCGCCTGTGAGGTCCGCTCCGAGTGCCTCGAGTACGCCCTGGCGAACGACGAGCGTTTCGGTATCTGGGGAGGACTGTCCGAGCGTGAGCGCCGACGTCTGAAGAAGGCGGCCGTGTGAGCAACTGCCGGGCGGTAAATGCCCGTAGATGCTCGGGCTAGTTGCGAGGTCTAGTTGTACGGACCCGGTGGGTACGTGGCGCTGAGCCGTTAGTGTGTGGCGCGTCCACGGCGCGCGACCCCTTCAGCGGGGCGAGTGCGCCCGCGCAGTCCGTCGCAGCGTCTTCGGGGGGTCGCCCCCCGCACCCCCGGGAGGGGCCCGCACCTCCATGTCCGTGCACAGCCATACGGCGGCCCAGTACGAGGCGGCCACACCTGAGTTCCCCAGGCACGTCGTCACCGCCGTGCTCGTCTCCCATGACGGCGCGAGGTGGCTGCCCGAGGCCATCTCGGGGCTCCTCGCCCAGGAACGCCCGGTGCAGAACGTCATCGCCGCCGACACCGGCAGCGCGGACGAGTCCGCCCGGCTCCTCGCCGAGGCGCTCGGTCCCGACCGGGTTCTGCACATGGCCCGGCGCACGGGCTTCGGTGCCGCCGTCGACGAGGCCGCGCGGACAGCGGGAGCGCCCACACCGGACGACCTTCCGTATCTGAAGCGGCCCAGCGGGTGGGACCCCGTCACGCGCACCTGGCGTGACGACGCCTACGACATGCCGGAACTGCCCCACGGAGAACCCGTGCAGTGGCTCTGGCTGCTGCACGACGACTGCTGGCCGGAACCGGACGCGCTCGCTCGGCTGTTGCGCGTCGTCGACGCCGACCCCTCCGTGCCCCTCGTCGGACCCAAGCTGCGCAGTTGGTACGACCGCAGGCAACTGCTCGAGGCCGGAGTGTCGATCGCCAACAGCGGTCGGCGCTGGACGGGCGTGGAGCGGCGCGAGCAGGACCAGGGCCAGCACGACCAGGTACGCACAGTGCTGTCCGTGTCCACCGCCGGGATGCTCATCCGCCGGGACGTCTTCGAAGAACTCGGGGGCTTCGACCGGCGGTTGCCGCTGATGCGCGACGACGTCGACCTGTGCTGGCGCGCCCATGCCGCCGGGCACCGGGTCCTGATCGTGCCGGAAGCGGTCGTGCGGCACGCGGAGGCCGCGTCGCGTGAGCGCCGCCCGGTCGACTGCGTGGGCCGTGCGGCACGCGGCGGCGCCAGTCCGCACCGCGTCGACAAGGCGGGCGCCGTCTACACGCTGCTCGCCAACGTGCCGTCCTCGAAGCTCCCCTGGGTCATGCTGCGCCTCGTACTCGGCACCCTCGTGCGCACCCTCGCCTATCTCGTGGGGAAGGTGCCCGGACAGGCCCTGGACGAGGTGACAGGTCTGACGGGGACGCTCCTGCGGCCCGGGCGGATTCTCGGCGCGCGACGCAGGCGGGGCAAGCCCGCCGTTCCGTACGCCGATCTGCGGCACCTGTTCCCGCCGCCCGGTGCGACGTTGCGCGTCACGGCCGAGCAGGTGGCCAGCAACTTCGGCGGCCGGTCCGAGCCCGAACTGTCGTCCGGCGGCCGGCACGGCGCCGTGGAGTCCGGGCCCGGTGACGAGGACGCCGACTATCTCGAAGTCGAACAGTTCGCGCGGCTCAAGCAGATCGCGCGCAGGCCGGGGCCTGTGCTGTTCGCCGTGCTGCTCGTGGTGTCACTGATCGCCTGCCGTGCGCTCATGGGCGGCGGAGCTCTCGCGGGAGGCGCTCTGCTGCCCGCTCCCGCCGACGTGTCCGACCTGTGGGCCCGTTACCTCGACAGCTGGCATCCGGTCGGCATCGGCGGCACGCAGACCGCACCGCCGTACCTCGCGATCGTGGCGATGGTCGCCACCGTCTTCTTCGGCAGCACGGGCTTCGCGCTCACGCTGCTGCTGGTCTGCTCCGTGCCGCTGGCCGGACTGGCCGCGTACTTCACATCGCGTCCGCTGGTGGAGTCCCGGCTGCTGCGGGCGTGGGCGAGCGTCGCGTACGCGTTCCTGCCCGCCGCCACCGGAGCACTCGCGGGCGGACGCATCGGAACCGCCGTACTGGCCATCGTGCTGCCGCTCCTCGCTCGTTCCGCGGTCGCCGTCAGCGGGCTGCGCGGGCGCCCGAGTTGGCGAGCAGTGTGGGGTTACGGGCTGCTGCTGACCCTGACCAGCGCGTTCACGCCCGTGGTGTGGCTGATCGCGCTGATGCTGGCGGTCACGATCGTCGTGCTGCGCTGGCAGGGGCTCGACGGCACCACGGACCCGGCCGGCAGGGACGTGCGAGGAACCGCTCTGCGCAGCGGTGTCGCTCTCCTGACGCCCATGGTCCTGCTGGCGCCGTGGTCGCTCTCGCTGCTGATGAGCCCTTCCTCGTTCTTCCTCGAAGCGGGGCTTCCGTACGGTGCCGGTTCGGCGACCGCACTGGATCTGCTGACCCTGACGCCGGGCGGGCCGGGTGCCACTGGCGGGCTGCTGCTCGTCGGCGTGGTGCTGGCGGCGCTCGCGGCACTGCTGCGCGCGGAACGGCAGCAGGCGATTCGTGCGGCCTGGGTCGTGTCCTTGATCGGACTGTTCTTCGCCGGGCTGACGAACGGCTCCGCGTGGGCCGGGCCCGCAACGCTCGTCTACGGGCTCGCGCTGCTGTGCGCCTCCGCCATCGGCGCCGAGGGCGCCAAGGAGCGTGTCGCAGAGCAGAGCTTCGGCTGGAAGCAGCCGGCGGCTGCGCTCGTCGCCGCGGCAGCGGT
>NZ_JACBXA010000006.1 GCF_013870515.1 Streptomyces albidus (ex Kaewkla and Franco 2022)
CCACCCCCCCCCCCCCCCCCTTCCCCCCCCCCCCCCCCCCCCCCCCCCCCCCCCCCCCCCCCCGCGTCACGGCACGGTGCTCTACGGAACCGGGCGCACGAGACAGGGGCGCTTGTTGTCGAACTTCCAGCCCTCGACGAGGTATTGCATGGCGGCGGAGTCGTCCCGGTCCGACAACGCCTTCTCCTTGTAGAGCTCGTGTGCTGCGAGAAGGCGGTCCATGTCGATCCTGATCCCGAGCCCGGGGAGGTCGGGAACGGCGACCTCCCCGCCGGTGATCCGAGGCGGGTCGACCGTGAGCCGCTCGAGGCCCTCCTGCCAGATCCAGTGCGTGTCCAGGGCGTTGTACTCGCCCGGAGCCGCAGCGCCGCAGTGCGCCATCATCGCCAGGGACACGTCGAAGTGGTTGTTCGAGTGGCAACCCCACGTCAGGCCCATGGCGTTGCACAGCTGAGCCACGCGGACCGAGCCCTGCATCGTCCAGAAGTGCGGGTCCGCCAGCGGGATCGAGACCGACTGGAGCGCGAGCGCGTGAGTGAGCTGGCGCCAGTCCGTCGCGATCATGTTGGTCGCCGTGGGAAGTCCGGTCGCCCGCCGGAACTCCGCCAGGACCTCGCGGCCGGAGAAGCCTTCTTCCGCGCCGCACGGGTCCTCGGCGTAGGCGAGCGTGCCGAGCAGCGGCTTGCACAACTCGACGGCCTCGCGCAGTGACCACGCGCCGTTCGGGTCGAGCGTGATCCTCGCGTCGGGGAAGTGCTCCTTCAGCGCCCGGATCGCCTTGACCTCCTCACCGCCCTCCAGGACACCGCCCTTGAGCTTGAAGTCGCGGAAGCCGTACAGGTCATACGTCGCCTGCGCCTGCCGGACGATCGCCTCGGGCGTCAGCGCCTCCTCGTGCCGGATCCGGTACCACTCCACGTCGGAGTCGCCCTCGCGTGCGTAGGCCAGGTCGGTGCGGTCCGGGTCCCCCACGTAGAACAGGTAGCCCAGAACCCTGACCGAGTCCCTCTGCCGGCCGTCGCCCAGCAGCTCCGCGACCGGGACGTCGAGGTGCTGCCCGAGGAGGTCGAGCAACGCCGACTCGACCGCGGTGACGGCGTGGACGGTGGTGCGCAGGTCGAAGGTCTGCTCGCCCCTCCCACCGGAATCGCGGTCCGAGAACCTCGCCGCGATCTCGCGCAGGACGCGCTTGTGGTCGCCCAGCTTGGCGCCGACGACCAGCGGTTCGGCGTCCCGCAGCGTCTGCGTGATCTTCTCGCCGCCCGGCACCTCCCCCACGCCCGTACGCCCCTCGGAGTCCTCGATGAGAACGACGTTGCGGGTGAAGTAGGGGCCGTGCGCACCGGAGAGGTTGAGAGTCATGCAGTCCCGGCCGGCGACCGGATACACGGAGAACCTGGTGACGGACGGTTGACTCATGGCTGGGTTCCTCCGGCGGGGAATCGGGGTTCGGGTTCGGGAATCGCGAGTGCCCGGGCGGTGATTCGGGCTGCCGTCCGCACGGGGCCCGGTGCGGAATCCGGCAACGGCCGCCGGAGCGTCACACGTTGAGGGCGTCGAGGCATCGTTCGACGACCAGCACGCCGCCCAGGCCGAGGATCGCCAGCACCGTCGTATAGGTCGTACGGGCCTTGATCGCCTCGATGACGGACAAGTTGAAGTACTCCTTGAACATCCAGAAGCCCGGGTCGTTGACGTGCGAGAAGGCGATCGATCCGCAGGAGACGGCGAGCACCATGATCTCGGGGTGGACTCCGCTGCCCGACAGGAGCGGCAGCACCACGCCCGAGGCGGTGACGACGGCGACCGTAGCGGACCCGAGGGCCACCCGGAGGATGACCGCGATGAGCCACGCGAGGATGATCGGCGAGATGGACCAGCCGTGCGTGACGTCCTTGATGTAGTCCGAGATCCCGCCTTCGACGAGGACCTGCTTGAAGGCGCCGCCGGCACCGATCACCAGCAGGATCATCGCCATCGCCTGGGCAGCCGAGCTGCACGAGGCGCTGACCTCGGACAGGCTGCGGCCGATCCGCGGGCCGAAGGCCCAGATCGCCAGCAGCAGGGTCAGCAGGAGCGCGATCGGCGCGGAACCGATGAAGGCGATGAAGTGCAGGACGGGACCGTCCCCGGAGGCGGCCATGTCGGTCACCGCGGCTCCGGCGATCAGCACGACCGGGAAGAGGGCCACGGACAGCGACCAGCCAAGGCCGGGCATCTCCTCGTCGGTGAAGACGCGTTCGCTGGCCAGGCCCTTGGGTATGGAGGGGTTCATCGCCCGGACGAACGGGAGTCGCGGCCAGACCAGCGCGATGAGCGCACCGAGCGGGACGGCGATGAAGAGCCCGTAGAACAGGGTCAGTCCCACCGACGCGTGGAAGGTCGCGGCCACCGCGGTCGGGCCGGGGTGGGGCGGCAGGAAGCTGTGCATCGTCGACAGGGCTATCGACATCGGGAGCCCCACCCACAGCAGGTTCTTCTGCGTGACGCGGACGATGGTGAACGCCACCGGCACGATGATGACGAACGCGACCTCGTAGAACATCGTGACGCCGATGAGCATGGCCGTGACCACCATGGCCACCTGGACGTAGCGAGGCCCGAAGGCTCCGAGAAGCTTGTCGGCCACGCGCTGTGCGGCTCCGGAGTCCCCCATGACGCGGCCCACCATGGCACCGAGGCCGATGATGAGCATCGTGTCGCCGATCTGGTCCCCGATGCCTCCCGCGAGCACCTCCGCGATCTTCTCCATCGGTATCCCCTGGACCAGGGCGACTCCGACGGCGACCAGGAGCAGGGCTGAGAAGCCGTTGAGCTTCACCTTGGTCATGAGGAAGAGCAGGATCAGGACGCTGACCCCGACAGCGACAAGAGGCATGTGTCAGGACTCCTTGGGCGTGACGTGTGCTTGTGGATCTCGCGGATGACGAGCCGTTCGTCCCGCGGGTGAAGTTCTTCCTGGCGTCGGGCCGTCTCGCCGTCTCGCCGTCTGGCCGTCTGGCCGTCTGGCCGTCTGGCCGTCGGAACCGAGCGGGCTCGACGCCACGGATCAAGAGGCACTTTCGGCGCGCCTGGAGACGCAACGCGGCTGGGGCCGGCCGTCATGGCCCCCGTTCGTTCAGGGTTGTGAAACCTCCCGTTCCGCGTCGAGGAGACGCACGGCGTACGGGCCGACGCCCGGTCGGGCGGTGAGGCCTCGTGCGGTGCACTTCCGGCTGGAGACCGCCTCCCTTGCGGGAGTTCGCCGCGATGAAGGCCTCCACGCGGCTCCGCCTCGGGGTGGGTGTTCCCATGCGGAGACGCTGTCTACGTATGAGAATGCAGGCTAAGGTTGTGACCCGGCGCGGTCAATGGGGAACGGCCGCCGGTTCCACGGTCCGCCCACCGCCGAGGCCGCGGAGGCGCCGAGCCCGGACGCGCAACGGCTCCAACTCGCCGTCGGCACACGGAGAGCACCGCCGCCCCGGCCACCCGCCGACCAGGCTCAAGAGGCGGAGATCCCGCTCCACAGGGAGATCGCAAGACCCAGACCGGCGACCGCGATGGCGATGCGCAGCGGAGTCTCGGGAATGTGCCGCACGACCACGGGCCCCACGCGGCTGCCGATGAGACAGCCGAGACCCAGCGCCAGCGCGGGACCCCAGGCGACAGGTGCCAGGAAGGCGTAGGCGACGGCCGCGGTGACGTTGGCGGCCCCGGTGGCCATGTTCTTCACCGCGTTGGTCACCGGCAGCGGCTCGCTCGCCGACAGCGACAGCACCGCCAGCATCAGCACGCCCGCGGCGGCCCCGAAGTACCCCCCGTACAAGCCGACCAGGAGCACCGCACCGGCCTGCGCCGGCAGTGCACGCGACCTGCCTTCCTCGCCGCGCGACAGCCTCGCGCTCAGCCGCCGGAGCGGTTCACGGACGAGTATCAGCACGGAGCCGAGCGCGATCAGCCACGGCACGATGTATTCGAATGCCGAGGACGGCGTGCCGAGCAGCAGCGCGGCACCTACGGATCCGCCCACGGCCGCGATGCCCGCCAGCCGCAGCAGGCGGCTGCGCTGACCGCGCAGTTCCTGCCGCGATCCGGCGGCCGTGCCGACGGTGTTGGTGAACAGCGCCACCGTGTTGGTGACATTGGCACTCACGGGCGGCAGGCCGACGGCGAGCAGCGCCGGGTAGCTGAAGAGCGAAGCAAGACCGGCGACCGATCCGACGAGACCGGAAGCGATGCCCGCCCCGGTGAGCAGGACTGCAGAGCCGGCCTCCACCGGGCCTCCCTCCGGTCGACGTACGCCGCTGGCATCGCCCCGTCCAGGCGCGACGGTTCAGCGGGGCCGTCTCATACTGCAGTCTTCACGTCTCACATCCAAGACAGTGTCTACATAGGGAGACGGATGCGCTTCCTCACAGGTGGCCGAGCAGCGCGTGCAGAGCAGGGTTGTCGTTGTTCTTCCGCCAGGCCAGCGTGAGTTCGACCGGCTCGGCATCGACCGGGTGCACCTCCTTGAAGACGACCCCGGCGTAGCGCAGCCGCGCTGCGGCCTCAGGCACGAGCGCCACTCCCCAACCTCCGTCGACCAGCGCCAGGATGCTGTGCACCTGGCTGAGGTACTGGCTGTGGACGGGCACGACACCGGCGGAGCGGAAGATGCCGATCAGCAGCTCGTGGAAGTAGCGCGCTTCGAGAGGCGAGTACATCAGCACGTCCTGGCCGTCGAAATCCGCGATGCCCAAGGGCTGGTCACCGGCCGCGAGCGGGTGCCCGGCCGGAAGCGCCGCCAGCAGACGCTCCCGCACGGCCACGCGGGAGCGAAGGTCCGGATCGGTGACCGGCGGGCGCACCAGGCCCAGATCCAGGCCGTGTTCGGCCAGCGCCTCGAACTGGTCGCGGGTGATCATCTCCCGCAGGACGATCTCGACGCCGGGCATTGCCGTTCTCGCCGTCTCCAGCAGAGTGTCGAGCATGGAGTACGCGCTGGCAGCCGTGAAGCCGATGGCGATGCTGCCCGCCTCTCCGGCGGAGACCTGCCGGACGGCGAGCGTGGCGTGCTGCGCCTGCCGGAGGATGCGGCGCGCCTCGTTGAGAAACGCACGCCCGGCCGGGGTCAGCCGCACCGAACGGTTCGTACGGTCCAGCAGCCGCACCCCCAAGTCCTTCTCCAGCAACTGGATCTGCCGGCTGAGGGGCGGCTGAGTCATCTGCATCCGCTCGGCGGCCCTGCCGAAGTGCAGCTCCTCGGCGACGGCCACGAAGTTGGACAGCTGCGTCAGCGTGAACAAACGATGCTCTCCTGGTATCGATGGATCCAGAAATCGTGTTGGACGTGGATCGATCGACGATCCTATTCTCCGAATGGTCCGCAGTGCCCTGCCGGACGCTTCTCGGCAGTCCGGCGACCCTCGGCGCATCGACTGGATCTCCACGGTCCCCACGGAAGGATCGACCTGGTCGCTGCACCGGCCGGCCTCACCGGCTCAGCACCCCGGGCAGGACGTGGAATCGGAATCGGCCCGGCACCCATCCACCTCGACCCCAGGGACGCAGCGAAGCCGTGAACACGACCCCACTCCACGCCACTCACGCCGGTGACACGAGCCGCGACGCGATCTGCTGGGTCAGGCTCTCCTCCGTCTCCTTGCCGCTGGACACTCCCGTCAGCGACGCGAAGGTGCTCACCGGGCGGCAGCGGCCGATGACCGAGGTCGCCCTGCTGTTCGCGGAGATCGCCACCGCCGACGGCCACGAAGGCATCGGTTTCAGCTACTCCAAGAGGGCCGGCGGTCCAGGTCAGTTCGCACACGCGCAGGAGGTCGCGCCGGACCTCATCGGTGAGGACGCCAACGACATCGGGCGGCTCTGGACGAAGCTGGTGTGGTCAGGGGCGTCCGTGGGCCGCAGCGGACTCGCGACGCAGGCGCTCGCCGCCTTCGACGTCGCCCTGTGGGACCTGAAGGCGAAGCGCGCTGGCCTGCCGCTGGCCAAGCTCCTCGGCGCCCACCGCGACTCCGTACGCTGCTACAACACCTCCGGCGGCTTCCTGCACACCCCGCTCGACGAGTTGCTGGAGAACGCCTCCGCCTCACTGGCCGACGGCATCGGCGGCATCAAGGTCAAGGTGGGCCACCCCGACCGCAGGGAAGACCTGCGCCGGCTGACCGCCCTGCGCGAGCGCCTGGGCGACGACGTGCCGCTCATGGCCGACGCCAACCAGCAGTGGGACCGGCCGACCGCCCGGCGCATGGGCCGCGCCATGGGGGAGTTCGGGCTGGTCTGGCTGGAGGAGCCCCTCGACGCCTACGACGCGCAGGGTCACGCCGCCCTCGCAGCCTCGTTGGACACCCCGATCGCCACCGGAGAGATGCTCGCTTCCGTCGCGGAGCACTGGGAGTTGATCCGGGCAGGGGCGGCGGACGTCATCCAGCCCGACGCCCCGCGGATCGGCGGCATCACCCAGTTCCTCAAGCTCGCCGCCCTCGCGGAGCACCAACAGTTGCAGCTCGCACCGCACTTCGCCATGGAGATCCACCTCCACCTGGCCGCGGCCTACCCGTTCGAACCGTGGGTCGAGCACTTCGACTGGCTGGAGCCGCTGTTCGAGGAACGCCTCGAGATCGGCGACGGGCGCATGCACCTGCCGACCCGGCCCGGCCTCGGCGTCTCCCTCAGCGAGCAGGCCCGCGCGTGGACGCGGCAGCAGTGCGAGATCGGCGAGCGGCCCTGAGCCGCTGAACCCCCGGGCCCTCAACAGGGGCGGGCAGGACGGGATTCGACGGGCAGGGCCGAAAACCTAATAGTTGCCTGTGGATACCATCTACTAGGGTGCCGTCCCGGTGGCTCCCGCGAGATCACAGGGGACCTTTCCGGTCGCCTGCCCGCGGGACGCACCTGACCAGCACGCCCTGTGAAGCACGGAGGTGTCCGTTGAGCGCGGACCAGCAGTGGGACATCGTCACCGGAGTCGGACTCACCGCCCTCGCGGTGGCCGCCGGCAGAGCAGCAGAGTCGGCACGGCCGGACGCGCTGATGAACGACCCCTACGCGGCGCCACTCGTCGCCGCGGCGCAGCCCTCCGCGCCGCTCCCCTTCACCTCCGGCAGCCCGGGCACGGTGGGAACGGACGGCCTCCGGGGCGTGGACGAGGAGATGTGGAACGGCACCTCCGACTACGTCGGTCTGCGCTCGCGGGTCTTCGACGACTACTTCCAGCGCGCGTCCGGGGACGGCATCACGCAGGTCGTGATCCTCGCATCGGGCCTCGACACCCGCCCGTTCCGGCTGGCCTGGCCGTCCGGCACGGTCTGCTTCGAGCTGGACCAGCCGGCCGTACTGGACTTCAAGTCGGCCACCCTGGAGAAGGAGGGCGCGACTCCCGGCTGCGATCACCGTCCGGTGCCGATCGATCTCCGCAACGACTGGGGCGCCGCCCTGGAGGCCGCCGGGTACGACACGTCCCGGCCGACCGCGTGGCTCGCCGAGGGACTGCTTCCGTATCTGCCGCCCGAGGCCGAGACGCACCTCTTCAAGGAGGTCACCCGCCTCTCGGCCTCCGGAAGCCGGTTCGCCGTCGAGCGCATCGACAACGTCGCCCATTTGGTGGACGATCCGGCCATGCAGGAGCGCGCCGAGGAGTTCGGCCTCGACTTCCCCTCGCTCTTCCCTCGGGGAGAACGCGAGCCTGTGGAGCGTCAACTGACCGGCCTGGGCTGGCAGCTCCACCACCGCTCCATCCCTGAGAGCGCCACGGCCTTCGACCGCCCCGAGCCCGAACTCCCGATGCTCACGCAGCACGTCACCCACACCTTCGGGCAACTCGCCTGAGGACGGCGGGAGTTCGGCTCCGCTGACGCCGCCTGCCCCTCCCCCATGCCGCAGGACGACGGGGAAGGGGCCAGGCGGGTCCGGGCTGCAGCCTCAGGGGCAGCCGCCGGTCACGAGAGCTCCGGCCAGGGATCCGATCAGGGGTTTCCGATCCGGAGAGTGGCCTGGACGGGGAAGTGGTCGCTCGGGTACTGGCCGTCGAGCGTGAAGGTGTTGATCCTCGCCGAGGCCGCACGGACACCGGGCGAGGTGAGGATCCAGTCGATGCGCGTACCGGGCTGCATGGGCCCCTTGTAGTCGTGCCACGTGCGGTACTCCTCGCCGCGCGCCTCCGGCGGTGCCTCCGTCCAGGAATCGACCAACTCGCCTTCCGTCAGCAGCGTTTCGTAGACACTGCCCTTCTTCGCGACGGCCGGGACGTTGAAGTCGCCCATGAGGACGCACGGCAGGCTCGCGTCGAAGGGCGGCAGCGGCTCCTCGGGGCGGTGCATCTGCTGGACGAGCAGCCGGGCGCCGGCGAGGCGGGCTTCTTCGCTGACGTTGTCCAGATGGGTGTTGAGCGCGTAGAACTCCCCACCGGTGGCCAGGTCCTGGAAGCGCACCCAGGTGACCAGCCGCGGGGATCCGGCGCCGGGCCACTTCTCCCCGACGAGGTGCGGGTCGTGCGAGATCCAGAAATGCTCGTGCTCCAGGGGGGCCAGTCGGCCGGTGTCGTAGAAGACGGCCATGAACTCGCCACGGCTGCCGCCCTCACGGCCCGTCCCGATCCAGTCGTACCGCTTCCCGGGCTGCTGGACGTCCTCATTGATCTCCCGCAACTGCCGGTACAACCCCTCCTGAGTGCCGATGAGTTCGGGCGCCTCCTGCCGGAGAAGGGCCGCCACGGCCGGGCGTCTCCGGCCCCACGAGCGCGGGGACGCGCTGTCGTAGTCGGCATACCGGAGGTTGAACGTCATGACGCGAAGGTCCATGGGACATCCGTATCACCGGCTCGCGGGGGCGTGCGCGACGTCAGGGGCGGTTCTTCGGCCGTGGACCGGCCCGTTGACGGAGCTCCGGTGTGTCCCGGGGGTGTACCCGAAGGTGCGCCGGAAGACGTCGATGAACGAACTGGCCGAAGACCAGCCGGCGCGAGGCGGAACGGGATGTGGGGGCCTAAGCGGAAGGGGCGACCGTCCAAAGGTCTGCCGCGGAAGCGGGATTGTGCTCTTACAGACCGTCCAGCCACGCGAGAGGATCCTCGTCCATGTGATGCTCCTGGTCCGCAAGTGCGGTGAACGTGACCGGAAGCGCCAACTCCTTGAGGCGTTCCAACGAAGCCGGAGAGACAGTGAGCTGATCGCCGGTCCCCACCGTGCCCGAAATGTCGATATGCACGACGTGCCCCGACTCGATCAGGTCCGCGAGCTGCCTCTTCCGTGAGGCCAGTACGCGTGCCAGCGCTCGTACTTGCTCATCAATCGTCGGGGAATGGCTCTCGTCGAGGACAAGCGCCCGCCAGCCGTTGCCACTGAGCACGCTTGCGTTCGAGGGGACGTCTCCGGGAACCTCCGATGAGAGTAGATGGGAGACGGCCTCATCCGGTTCGCCCCGAAGCGTGACCACCAGAGCCGTCACTGGGGACTCCCAGTGCCCTCGGCCCTTGGTCATCAGGAGGCTCCATGGATGATGAACGCTTCAGCGCTGGTTCAGGTTCGGCGTGATGCGGAACGGGAGGCCGAGACCGGCCAGGCGGCCCAGCTCCTCGGGCGACAACGGGAGTTTCGACTCGTTCCCCGAGAATCCGTAGACGGCGAGGCGCACGTCGTGACCCGCAGCCTGCAAGCTACTCAGCTGACCGGCTCTCTGCTCCGCGAAATCCAGCGCGCCACTCAACTGGCGATGGAATTCCGCTGAGAATCCCATCCCGAAATCCAGCCCCCAGAAGCCTGCTCCATCGGGAATCTGCGAATCTTCGCCCGGGGCGGCAGAGCGGGTGGGGTCACTCCCCAGACGCTCCGTCACGGAACCGGGGTCCAGATTCATGCCCTCTACGACGAGGGTCACTTCCGTGAGGGTCCAGACTCGGGGTTCATCCTGCGCAGCGATGATGTCACCCTCCAAGACAGCCCGACCCGTCGGATGACACAGCCGTGCCTTCAGCCCGTCAACGGCAGGCAGCCCAGTGTACGTTACCCATACCAGGCCGTAGCAGGTCGGAGACAGTCGCAGGAGCAGCAACGGTCGTGGAATTTTCGTACACGCAGAACTGCTTCGATGCTGACTGCGGCGGCGCAAGGGTGTAATTGGGCACTTCGTCACCCGGCCCGAAGCTCTCCACGGCGGGGCCGGGATAGACGCCCCTTTCGACCGAGAGCCCATGCAACCCGGGAAGCTTCTCCCCCTCCATCACGTAGAAGTCGAGCGTCGTTCCGGGCGGCACCGTGGCCGTCCCGGCACCTTCTCTCAGATAACCGTGCCCCGCGAAGACCGTCTCTCCATCGGGCCTTCCGCCTTCCAGTACCCGGTTGGCGAATGAACGCCCGTCGCCCGACGGCCAGTTCCCTTCCGGGAGGTACCGAGGACCGGTCTGCTTGAGCGCTTCCTTGATCTCCGCCTCGGAGGGACGCGCCGTTTCCGCCCCACGCTCAGACGTTCCCGCCTGATGCCGCAGCTGCGGGCGCATAGCCTCCGCGACCGCCGTTTCCGCAGTGATCGATTCGACGCCGGCGAACGCCACGTCGCTGAAGACGGTGGCGTCGATACGCGCCGCCCCCATGGAGACTGCTTGGCGCATCCGCGCGGCGAACTCGACCAGGGTTCTCGCGGCTGCCCCCGCGTGCCCCGACGCACGTTCGGAGGTGAGCGTTCCCGAAGAGATGCCCTCGACGATCGTCGGGGCGTGGATCTCGAGTTCGGTGGTGATCTTGTTCTTGGCTTCTCCTACGTCGCAGGCGAACTCCGCAAGCGCCTTGGCCATGCTGAGAGCTGCTCGCTCAAGGTCGTCGAGCCACCCAGCGCTGGCCGTGCCGGAGAGATCAGCTCGGTGATAGCGCCCCCAGAAGTTCTCGAACGCTTCGATCGCGATGCCGTTGTTGTGGTGAATGACGGATCCCGCTTTGGGATTCGTCGCCTGACGGGCGTCGCCCACGACATCGGCGAAGTTCCGCCACGCATCAGCGGCCTCGCGGAGCTGTCCCACCTCGGCGTCCGGCCACCACATGCCGAACGCATCGATCATGAACCTTTTCGCTTGCTCGAAGGGATCCATCAGCTCTGGTGCAGCCCCGCTCCACCGGTCGCCCGCTGCACTGCCGCAGGACCGATGCGCTCACCGCCGGCCCCGAGCGCGGCGGAGAGCGAACCCGGCACGGGGTCCTCGTCCGCGAAGACCCCCTTGATGTTCTCCTCGTTGTCGATGTGGCCGTCCGCCATGTCGCTCATCGCGTGATGGACACTCGCAAGCCCCGTGGCGAGGATCTCGACGGCACTCTCGAGCGTGCGGCGCCGCGGGCCGTACAGGTCACCGAACTCCGTCCCCGGCGCATCACTGCCCCACGGCAGACCGAGGGTCTCCAGACGATTCGTCAGTCGGCCGACCGCTTCGGCCAGAGCCTCGCTCTGCTTGCCGAAGACCGGAGCTGCCTCCTTCAGGTCGGCCGTCGAGATGTTCAGCACTTCGTTCGGCTGCCCCATGCCGTCCCCTCCCCCGTGCGCACTGATTCACGAAGGGGTCACTGTGACACAGGGTGGTGACAACGCGCGCATCGGGTCGAGCAAGTCGACCCCCAACAGCCCTAGCTACATGGGCACTTGGCATATGCGACTCCCAGTACCGCAGGGCGACCGCCCCGACGTCCGGCGTATTTCGGTGACAGAAAGTTACCATCCGGTACTACTCACCGAGGCTGAGGTCCGCCGGACCGGCCTCGCTCTCGAACCATGGGCCGCGGCGTTCAATTGAGACGGCCGCCGTCGAGACCATCGGGAGCCCGGAATCGTTCGCGAGCCTCACACTCACCGCCAGCGCGGGAACTCACGTCGGCAGAGGACCCCCAACTAACGGGCGTGTGGCACCAGTTGCCATCCGTCGTGCAAGGATCCGGGCGAACTCCCCGATCGGAAGGAAGAAGCGGAAGTGTCTGTACCCGCAACGATCACGCAAGTCGTGATCGTTCTCCTGCTGGTCCTACCCGGCGTCATGTACCAGTTCGTGCGTGAACGGGCGCGAGGTGTCACACCGGGACACCGGGACTTGGGAGAGCGAATACTCAGAGCGGTGGCGGCGGGCATCGTCCTGGACACTCTCTACGTCGCCGCAGGCGGTTCGTGGCTAGTGTCATTCGTCTATGACCGCCGACGTGGTTGGCTGACCGGGATGGCTGACGAGCCTCGCTTGGCGGCTCTGGGGGCACTCCTCTTGTTGGTCGCATTCCCGGCAGGAGTCGCGTTGTTGATCTCCCGGCTGAGCTTGCGCGGGAGTGGAGCCGTACGAACCCAGACGCCGACGGCCTGGGATCACGCCTTTCGCCGCCGAGGCCATTGTTTTGTCCGGATCCGCCTCAAGAGCGGCCGGTGGCTTGCTGGTTGGTACGGCGAGAAGGCATACGCGTCGAGCTACCCGGAACCCGCCGACCTGTATCTCCAGTCGGCATGGGCCGTGTCACGCTCGGGTTGGCTCGAACGTCCCCTCGAACGGTCGGGAGGGATCTACATTCGGATGGACGAGGTCGAGTGCCTCGACTTCATTGATGTGCCTCCCGCGTCTGGAAGCGGTACCGATGGATGATCCAGGGTTGCTGACCGATCCTCACGAGGAGAGGGGCTACAGGCCATGCGGCGAAGTGCCCGAGCCCACAGAGGCGCCCCCAACGCCGCCGCCGATCAGTGAACCGTCTGAGCAGACAGCCGACAACGAGGACTGAGCCTTCCCAGCTCCGAAGACCGCCCCTCAGGCGGAGGTCACGAGCATCCACATTCGGGGAAGAGCGCGAGCGAGCAAACGACGCGCCGGTCGAGGCCAGCGGCCTGCCGGCGCGCCGCTCTGTGCAGGTGCCGGTGCGGGACACGCGCCTTACGGTCCCGGACGACCGACGCGCCGGCCTAAGGGACCTACGCGTTCGCGGCGTGGAGCGTGCGCCCGTGACCGGCACTTGGTCGTCCGTCGTGGCGGTTACTCGAACCGCTCGGTGTCGCCCGCCCCACGCCGTACGATCTCGGCGCCGCCGCCGGAGAAGTCGATGACCGTGGTGGGCTCCGTGCCGCAGTCGCCCGAGTCGATCACCGCGTCCACCACGTGATCGAGCCGCTCCTTGATCTCCCAGCCCTGCGTCAACGGCTCCTCCTCGTCGGGCAGGAGCAGGGTGCTGGAGAGCACCGGCTCACCGAGCTCGGCGAGCAGGGCCTGAGTGACGACGTGGTCCGGGATGCGCACCCCGACGGTCTTCTTCTTCGGGTGCAGCAGCTGCCGGGGCACCTCCTTGGTCGCGGGGAGGATGAAGGTGTAACTCCCCGGCGTCGCCGCCTTGATCGCGCGGAACACGTCGTTGTCGACCTGTACGAACTGGCCGAGCTGCGCGAAGTTCTCGCACACAAGAGTGAAGTGGTGACGGTCGTCCAGGTTCCTGATCGACCTGATCCTGCTGATGCCGTCGCGGCTGCCGAGCTGGCATCCCAGCGCGAAGCATGAGTCCGTCGGATACGCGACGAGCGCGCCGGAGCGAATGCTGTCGGCCACAGTGCTGATGGTGCGGCGTTGCGGGTTCTCGGGGTGCACGTCGTAGTACTTCGCCATCACTCGACCCTATGTGACCACGCAAGCAGGGCACAGATGACGAGGCTCCCGCCGCCGCGGAGCCGGTCGGCCAACGCGAACAACGAGTCGTGATGCCGCGCTTGATCATGAGCCCGATACCCGTTCGAACACGTGAGGGGGTACGTGGAATCATGGTGCGCACGGTTCCGGGGGGAACCGGTGCGGTGTGACTGGGGGGTTCGATGACACTGCAGGATCTGGTGCGCCGTGAGATGACCGCACGGATGTCACCGGAGGAGCGGCTGATCGCGGCACGGTCGGCGCGCCTGTACTTCCAACGGCCCGAAGCGCCGGGCTTCTTCGTGTCCGAGACCGAAGCCGGTCCTGTGGTGCCGGTGTTCACGTCGTGGGAGCGGCTGGCGTTGTTCGCCGGCGCATGCGCGTGGGCGTCGACGACGGTCGCGGACCTTGTGGAGCTGCTTCCCGAGGGCGTGCGCCCGCTTGTTGATCCGCTGGGGCCGCGGCCGTCGCTGCTGGACGTGGAAGCACTGCGAGTTGTCGAAGTGGCCGACGAGAGGTCGGCAAACGGGGGGATCGAGAAGTGACCAGTCACGACGCGATGTACGGCCGCCAGAGCGGAGACCCTTCCGGCTCCGGGAGCACACAGCCTGGAGGCGGCTACAGGATCGAGATCGCTTCGGTCCGGAGGATGCTGGATCCGCTGGAGGAGTCGGTCGTCGCCGCACGAAAGATCAAGGGCGACTGGAAGTCGCTGTCCGAACTGATCCAGAACTCGGCCACGTTCGAGATCGAGGACTCGGCCAAGAAGGTGCTCTCCTCGTGGGGCTTCGCCATGGGACGCGTCGCTGAGCACACGGACGCGATCGTGGAACGGCTGAACCAGACCATCGCCGCCTACATCCTGGCCGACATGCTCGGCGTGCAGCACTTCACGCCGACCGAGGACAACATAGCCAAGCTGCCGATCGGCGACGCCGGGAAGTGGGCCTGGGAACACGGCGCCAGGCCCAACTTCGATCCACCACGCAAGATCATGCAGGAGCCCTGGCCCGAGACGGGGCCGGTCGCATGACCTCCCGTGACGCCATGGAAGGCGGCACTCAGGAGCGCATACCGCCGCACAGCGAACCCGGTGACGTCATCTTCGGCAATCCCGGAGACGTCGACGACCTGGTCCGCAAACTCCGCGCCTACTCCGGGGCGTTCAAGGACGGACGCGATCAGCTGGACGTCCTCGAGATGAAGGACTGGTCCGGTGAAGGAGCCGGTGCCTTCGAGCGTGCGACGGAGAAGCTTCCGAAGGAACTGGCCTCCGCGCACAAGTACTTCTCGGCTGCGGCGAACGCACTGGACGCCTATGCCGACAAGTTGCGCTCGGTGCAGAAGCGGTGCAGACCCCTCATCGAGGATGCGGACGAAGCCCGAGCGGCCTCCAAGCGGCACTGGAAGAAGGTCACGGCCTACAACGACGCCGTGGACCGCAAGGATGACGTGCTGCCCGAGCGGCCACCCGAGGACGATCCGGGCATCGCCGCGATGAACGCCTGCCATGCCCGCCTGGACAAGCTTGAAGCGGAGCTGCAGGGCGTCGTCGACGCCGCCAAGGGCAAGCTCGACAAGGCGGCGGAGAAGGCTCCGGACAAGCCCGAGGGGTGGGATGCCGTAAAGCAGAAGGGCTCCGACTTCGTCGACGGTTTCAAGGACGGCGTCAGCGGCATCCTGGAGGGCTTCGAGCCGCTGGCCGACGCCGATTTCAAGGGCGTCGGCATGCAGCTGGCAGGGGTGGTGGACGGTGCCGCATACGCGGCCGAGCACCCCAAGGAGTTCGCCAAAGCCGCCGTCAACTGGGACGAGTGGAGCCGTAATCCGTCCCGGGCCGCCGGGCAGCTCACGCCCGATGTGCTGCTGGCCCTGGCCTCGGGTGGCACCGGCGCGTTGCGTCGTGGAGGCGCGATCGCCAAGGAGGCGGCTCAACGCCTCAAGAGCCGCGAGAAAGGGCTGGGCCGGGACGGCAGCGCCCGGGACCGGGCCGACGACGACCCGGAGAAGCACGACAAGTGCGATGGGGAGAAGTGCAAGGCCGGAGAGCCGATCGATGTGGCCACCGGCGAGATGGTCATGTCAGCCACGGACGTCTCCCTGCCCGGCGTCATGCCTCTGACGCTGACACGCAACTACGTGTCGGGGCATCCGTGCGGCGGCTGGTTCGGACGCACCTGGGCAGCCACGCTCGATCAGCGCCTCGAACTGGACGACAGCGGCATCGTCTACATCTCGGACGACGGCATGCTCCTGACCTACCCCGTGCCCGAGCCCGACGTGCCGACCATGCCCACCAGCGGCCCGAGTTGGCCTCTGTGCTGGGACGGCAAGCCCGACGGCACCATGACCCTCACCGTTCCGGAGGAAGGCCGCACCCTCACCTTCGCGCCACTGCCGGCGGGCGGTCCCGAACTGGCGCTGCGGGAGATCACCGACCGCAACGGACAGAGCATCACCATCGGCTACGAAGCCGGCGGAGCGCCGCAGGAGATCGTCCACTCCGGCGGTTACCGCATCGGCATCGACACCGATCCGGCGCTGCTGCGCATCACTGCTCTGCGGCTGCTGAACACCGGCGCCGGCAAAGGCAGTCGGGAGGGCACGACCCTGGTGTCCTTCGGCTACAACGCGGCAGGTGACCTCACGGAGGTCATCAACTCCACGGGTGAGCCGCTGCGTTACGCCTACGACGACGAGCACCGCATCACGTCCTGGACCGACCGCAACGGCACCACCTTCGCCTACGTCTACGACCACCGGGGACGCGTCCTGCGCACGGTCGGCCCGGACGGCATGATGTCCGGCCGCTTCCACTACGACACGGCGGCTCGTACCACCACCTACACCGACTCCTTCGGCAACCGCACCTCGTACGTCTACAACGAGGCGTACAAGGTGATCTCGGAGACCGATCCGCTCGGCCACACCACCCGCACGGAATGGGACGAGACCAACCGCCTCCGTACGGCGGTCACCGACCCCGCGGGCCGCACCACCAGGTACACCTACGACGAGGGGCGCCTGACCGCCGTCGAACTGCCCGACGGCTCGATGACCACGGCCGACTACAACGACCTCGGACTCCCGGAGGAGATACGCGAGGCGAACGGTGCGACCTGGCACCACACCTACACCCACGAGGGCAACCGCACCTCCACCACCGACCCCAGGGGCGCCGAAACCCGCTACGACTATGACGACTTGGGCCATCTGACGTCCGTCACCGATGCCCTCGGCCACACCACGACGCTCACCACCGATGCGGCGGGTCTCCCCCTCACCGTCACCGATCCGCTCGGCCACACGACCCGAGTGAGCAGAGGCCCGCACGGCCGCATCACCGCCCTGACAGACCCACTCGGCCACACCACGCGGCAGGGCTGGACCATCGAGGGCAAGCCCGCGTGGCGCGAACTCCCTGACGGCGCCCGCGAGACATGGCAGTGGGACGGCGAAGGCAACCTCGTCACGCACACCGACAGGGCCGGCAACACCACCGAATACACGCACACCCACTTCGACCTGCCGGCCAGCCGCACCGACCCCGACGGCGCCCGCTACGCGTTCGCCTACGACACCGAACTCCGTCTCGCCGAGGTCACCAACCCGCAGGGACGGCAGTGGCGTTACGACTACGACGCCACGGGTCGCCTCGTATCCGAAACAGACTTCAACGGCGCGACGCGGACCTATGAAGTGAGCGCGACCGGCCAACTCCTCGCCCAGACCAACGCGATGGGCGAGACCCTGCGCTTCGCTCACGACCCCTTGGGCCGACCCGTCGAGCAACACGACGAAGCAACCGGCGAGGTGACCACCTACGCCTACGGGCCGACAGGTGACCTACTTGGCGCTGCCAATGCAGACGCCGAGATC
Source organism: Streptomyces albidus (ex Kaewkla and Franco 2022) (assembly GCF_013870515.1). GTDB lineage: Bacteria > Actinomycetota > Actinomycetes > Streptomycetales > Streptomycetaceae > Streptomyces > Streptomyces albidus. The sequence goes on from NZ_JACBXA010000006.1 coordinate 17,483, forward strand.
ACCCTGGAACGCGACCTGCTCGGCCGCATCCTGAGCGAAACGGTCAACGGCGCGACCACGTCGTACGCCTACGACGCGATCGGTCGGCGAACATGCCGCACCACACCGTCGGGCCTCACCTCGACCTGGACCTACGACGAGGCGGGCCGCCCGGCCTCGCTCGGCACCGACCACGGCACACTGACCTTCGCCTACGACGCGGGCGGTCGCGAGACCCAACGCCACATCGACGGGGTCGTCCACGAGGCCGACAAGTCCACGGGCGTCACCCTCGCCCAGGACTGGGACGCCACCGGCCGCCTCACCACCCAGACGCTCCACTCCCCGGCCGAGGAACTCCTTCAGCACCGCAGCTACCGCTACCGCCCGGACGGCTACGTCACCGAGATCCGCGAACTCACCTCCGGCACACGCCACTTCGAACTCGACCCCGTCGGCCGGGTCACCGGGGTACAGGCACACGGCTGGACTGAGACCTACGCATACGACACGGTCGGCAACCAGACTCAAGCCGCAGCACCCGACCACCCCTCACCCGGCGAACGCGCCCACGACGGCACGCTCCTGCTCAGCGCGGGACGCACCACCTACACCCACGACGCCGCAGGCCGCATGACGCGCAAGACGCGAAAGCTGCTCAACGGCCAGACACGCAGCTGGGCTTACACGTGGAACGCACAGGACCGACTCACCACGGCGACCACTCCAGACGGCGAACTCTGGACCTACACCTACGACCCGCTCGGTCGCCGCATCTCCAAGACGGGCTCCAACGGCAGCGCCCTCACCTTCATCTGGGACGGCACACGGCTGGCTGAACAAGCCACTCCCGACGGCGCGACCCTCACCTGGGACTACGCCCCCGGAACCCACCGCCCCCTGACCCAGACGAACCACACCTCCACGAAGGCCCAGTCCGGAACGTCTCTGCTCGCCGGGCTGGAGGACCCGGCCTCGGTCCGCTTCCACGCGATCCTGACCGACCTGACCGGCACCCCCACCGAGCTGGTCACCGCGGACGGCCGCATCACCTGGCAACACCGCACCACCCTCTGGGGCACACAACTCCCAGCCCCCGCAGGCGAGATGTACTGTCCTCTCCGCTTTCCGGGGCAGTACCACGACCCTGAGACGGGCCTCCACTACAACTACTTCCGCTACTACGACCCCGAGACCGCCCGCTACATCACCCCGGACCCCCTCGGCCTCACCCCGGCCCCGAACCACCACACGTACGTCCACAACCCGCAGACATGGGCTGACCCACTCGGGTTGATGGGGTGTGAGCCACCAGCGATCGACGAGACGCGGACCGGCAAGGGGAGCATCGTCAGCAAGCACCCGATGACCTCCGACGAGGCGTTGGCGGCTGGTAAGGACTTCTTGGGTGATGGGTACAAGGAGCTAGGGACGAACCGGGGCGTCTTCCGAAGCGCAGACGGATTGCGGCAGTTTCGAATGGACCAGGACTCCCTGGACGGGAACCATTGGCCCCATGTTCCGCACGTCCACTTTGAGATATTCGAGAATGCAGGTGATAAGAAGGCGCGAGTCAACAATCACGTTCCATTGGAGGACTGATGACACGGAAGCGGGAGTCCTGATGATCAAAATCGGCGTCGTAGGAAGAATTGAATCCGGAGATGATCAGGGCAAGTTCGTGAAGGTTCAGGAACTGGCAGACGAGCCACCGAGTTACCTGGTTCTCACCGCAGCGGATGACGCCTTCATGACTGAGGGCGGCGACGAATGGGTAGAGGATTTTGAGTCGCTGCGACAATTCTTTGAAGAGGCACGTTGGGTGGTCAGCTGGGAGAACGTAGGATAGTTGCTCATCGCCTTGACATTGCCCGAGAACGAATTCGCAATCCCGAGTTAGTTGCTAGGCATGATCTGGCTGGCGACAACAGGGCCACCCGGGACGAATTCAACGTCTTGCTTCTTGCTGGGACCCGGACAAGTCTGCGTCACGCAGCCTCCGGGAGGCCGAGAGGTACGTCAGGCAACTTGTTCTGTGTTCGAGGGAGCGATCAGCCTCTTCCCTGGACGTTGCTTCCTCCTTCCGTCGAAGGCGGAGGCGAGCATGAAGCGAGACGCAAGCAGGACCGCCCGCCGAAAGGGCCCGCTGCCCAGTGAGTGGTCACCAACTCGCCCCCGCCGCCCGTCCCCTCGGCCCGCATGTGCTCACAAGCCGGCCAGGGGGCGCCCACACGGTCGCCCCCCGGTCCGCCCCACCGGAATGTATCCGCTTTGTATGCCCGCCCCCTTGAATCGCTCGGTCACCCGACGACGAGGGGAGCAACATGCACAAGCACGTTCGCCGTTCGCTGATCACCATGAGCGTTGTCGTGGCCGCCGCGGTCACCACGCCGATCGCCGTCGCGACGCCCGACGCGTCTTCGGACGCCACGGCGAGCGCACGGCCGGCCTTCAGAATGCCGTTCGAGTGCGGCCAGAGATGGCTCGGCAGCAACTGGCAGGGACACAGCCCGGGCCACTCGATCGACTGGAACCACTACGACGCCAACGGCAACCGGGACGACCTCGGCCGCCGCGTCTTCGCCAGCGCCGGGGGCAAGGTACTGGCCTCGTACTACTCGACGGACACCGGCTACGGCAACACCATCGTGATCGGGCACGGAGACGGCTGGCAGACCCGATACGCGCATCTGAAGGCCCGTGACGTGAAGAAGGGTGCCACCGTCAAGGTCGGTCAGAGGATCGGGCAGGTCGGCAAGTCGTCGGCCAAGTACGACATCACCGCGCACCTGCACTACGAGCAGATGCACGACGGGGACACCGTCGTCTCGGTCGTCCAGGGCGTCATGTGGGGCGACTATCTCAAGCGCAACCAGACCAGCAAGAACCGGTGCAGCTGACGGTCCAACGGCGCGAGTGCCGTGTCTGCCGCCACCATCGATCGGGGGCGTGGCGTCAACTCCTCACGGCTACAAGCACGTTGGACGGCGCTGCCAGCGCGGCGAAGCGGGTACGGACGGCCGAACCCCGGCGTCGCCCCCGCTTCGCCGCGCTCCGTAGCATCCCGGGCCCCGGACCACCGCGTCACCGCGTCACCGCGTCACCGCGTCACCGCGTCACCGCAACGACCGCAGCTTCGCGTCCACGAGCTCGGCCTGATCGGGTGCGTCGAGGCGGCGCCACGTCGACAGCGACCGGTGGAAGTAGCGCCGGGCCGTCTGCTCCCGGCCGGTCGCGTGGTGCAACTCCCCCAGCAGGCACGCCACTCGGGCCTCCGCGCGGCGGTCCCCCAGCTGCTGCTGCACGGCGAGCGCTCCGGTCAGCAAGGCTGAGGCCTCCCTCGCATTGCCCTGGCGCAGACACAGTTCTCCGATGCTCTGCTGCACATAGGCAGCGCAGTGCGTGTCGGAGAGGTCGTCGAAGATGCCGAGCGCCCGCTCCAACTCGGCCTGCGCCACGTGCGGTTCGCCGCGCAGCTCGTGCAGTTCGGCGATCCGGCGGCGCACCTGTGCCTCGCGGTGCCTGTCTCCGACGGCACGCGACAACTCCAGCGCCCCGTCGAGCCATCCGGACGCGGCCTGCGGATCCTTGCGCTCCAACCAGACCGACGCGATCGCGTTGTGGGCGACCGCTTCGCCGTGCGGGTCGCCTGCCTTGCCGAAGGCGTGCAGCGCGTGGACGAACGCGTCCAGCGCGGAGTCCAGATCCTCGACCACCCGGTACACGGACCCGATGCCCGCCGATGCGACTGCCTCACCCGGCAGATGGCCGATGTCGGCGAAGATCTCGCGGGACCGTTCGAACGACGCGAGGGCGTCGGCGTAGCGGTCCTGGTAGAGGTGGAGTTGACCGAGGTTGCGCAGCAGGGCCGCCGCCCGCGCGTCGGACGCGTCCGGCATCGCGTCGAGCACGAGCTGATGCGTCCTGAGCCAGTCGCCGTAGTAGCCGCGCATGTCGAAGAAGCTCGCCAGCTCGACGGCGAGATCGGCGGCACGGGAGGTCTGGCCGAGCCGCACCGCGGCATCCACCGCGCCGACGAGGATGCGCCGTTCGCTCTCGAACCACTCCACGGGCCGTGCCCGTACGGTCTCCGCCAGCGCGGACTCGGGGCCGGTCAGCGGTGTGGGATCGCCGAGCACGCCGAGGAAGCGGTTGGGCATCGCCGAGTTCGCGGTGCGGGCGAGCCCGATCAGGGCGTCGGTGACGAGCAGTTGCTGCCGCACCCGCTCTGTCCGGCCGTCCGCCTCGGCCAACTCCCTTGCGTAGCAGCGCAGCAGGTCGTGCATGCGGTAGCGCTGGAGTCCGACGCGGTCCGTTCCCACGACCTCGACCAGGTGCTCGTCGAGAAGTGTCTCCAGCGCACCGGACGCCTCGTCGGCGTGACCGATCACCACCGCGGCGGTCCAGCCCGCCACTGCGACGTCCGCCAGCTGACCGAAGGCGCGGAAGACACTCTTGGCGGATTCGGGCAGATGCCGGTAGCTCAGCTCCGCGCCCGCCCGTACCTCCATCTCGCCTGTACGGAGCTGGTCCAGCCGTCCGCGCTCGTCGTGCAGGAAGTCGGCCAGCGCGCCGACGGTCCACCCTGGACGGTTCGCCAGCCGGGCGCCCGCGATCCGTACGGCCAGCGGCAGCGACCCGCAGCCGGCGACCACCCGGTCGACCTCGGCTTCCACCAGGCGCAGCCGGTCCGGTCCGACGATGGCGCCGAAGAGCGCGCGGGCGTCCTCGCGTTTCATCACGCCGAGCGGGGACTGGTACGCGGGCAGCCCGGGCATGCGGCGCCGCGAGCTGACGAGCACCGCCGAACCGCCCGTGCCCGGGAGCAGGGGACGCACCTGCGCGCTGCCGGAGGCGTCGTCGAGGACGATGAGGAACCGCCGTTGAGCCAGGCGGGAGCGGAACAGGGCTGCACGTTCGCTCAGTTCACCGGGGATGGTGCTGTCGATGACTCCGAGACCGCGCAGCATCTCGGCCAGTACGTCGGCGGGTTCGCGCGGCTGATCGCTGGTCCCGCCGAGATCGACGTAGAGCTGGCCGTCCGGGAAGGCGTCACTCACGCGATGCGCCACATGCACCGCGAGCGTGGACTTCCCGCATCCGGGCGGGCCCGACACGGTCGCGACGACCGGCTGCCGCCCGGCCGCCGCCAACAGCCGTTCCAGTACGGCGATCTCCTCGGCGCGCCCGGTGAAGTCCGGTACGTCCATGGGCAGTTGGCACACCGGTGCGGGGGTGGCCGAACGGCGCCTGCCGGCGTAGCCGTTGATCTCCTCCCCCATGGTGCGCAGGGGCTCGCTCGGCTCGATGCCGAGCTCGGCGGCGATGATGCGCTCCGCCTCGGCGTACGCCGCACGGGCCTCGGTCGTGCGGCCTGAGTTGTGCAGCGCCTGTACGACCATCCGCCACAGGTCCTCGCGCAGCGGGTTCTCGGTCAGCCGGGACCGTAAGTCGGCGACAAGGGACGTGTAGTCCCCCAATCGCAGCCGGATCTCCAGGCATTCGTCGACCGCGACCGATCGCAGTCCCTCGATCCTGGTGACCGCCGGATCCCACACCACGCTGGACGGCACGTCCTGAAGCACGCCGCCGCGCCAGAGTCCGAGTGCCGACTCGTAACTGCGCAGCGCCGCGGCCTCGTTGCCGTGGTCGCGTTCCGCGCGGGCGCGTTCAAGTCGCTCTTCGAAGAGCAGCATGTCGACGTCTCCGGACGCGACGTCGAGGGCGTAGCCCGACGGCTCCGTCCGCAGCCCGTCGGTGTCGACCCCCGCCGTGGCCAGTGCCTGCCGCAACGCTCGTACGTACGTACGGACGTTGGCGACCGCGGACCTCGGGGCGCCGCCGGGCCAGAGGACTTCGGTCAGCAGGTCGAGCGACACGAACCCGCTCGGCTGCAACAGCAGCGTGGCCAGAACCGCTCTGGGCTTCGGCCCGCCTATCCGGACGGGGACACCGTCCACCCGCACCTGGAGTGGCCCCAGGACTCCGAACGTCGGCTCCCCCATCCGCACGCCTCCGCGGTGCTCCTCAATTGCGGCGCAGCGTACCGGTGTACGAGGGACGCCGAACAGGGTTTCGGTCGATGTCTGCCGCCGTCCCTCCGGGCCGGGACGGCCCTCGACGCAGAGGCAGGCGGCTGGAGCCGGTCCGTCGGAAGGTCACGGTTCAGCGTGGGCAGGGATTCGCGGAGCAAGTAGGTGCCCCAGGGAGCGCGCGCGTACAGGCGAGGCCGACCGGAAGAGCCGCACTTCCGTGAAGGGCAAGTCCGCCCCGGAGCGCGGCGGGAAGCGCTCCGGCCACCGCAGGGTTCCAGGGGCGGCCCGACTCGCGACCAGCTCCACAACGAGGCACGGGAGCGCGGCATCAAGGGCCGCTCCTCCATGAACAAGCAGGCGCTCGGCCGCTGACCGGCACCCACTGGAGCGGGGTTCACCTCACAGCGAGGTCTGCCACGCGCCCGCACTGACCCCGATCCACACACCGTCGAACAGCTCGCCTCTCGGCCAACGCCCGCTCACAGGAGCCGATCCGCGGCCTCGGCGGTCCGCACCGGGCCATGCCCCTCTCACGCCGCTCAGCGCGTACGCGAGCGCCGGCCTGCGAGGAGGGAGTCGTCGTGCGGGCGGGCGCCCGGCAGCCGGTGCCGTGCGGCGATCAGCGCCGCGTCGATGTCGTTGGTGCCCGTGGCGATGCACAGGCTGTAGGCCACGTCGTCCAGGCGCCGCCGGGCTTCGGGGCTGCCCTCGTCGGCGTGGAGTTCACGGAGAATCTCGTACTGCTTGAGCGTCTTGCTCAGAACGGCCGAGTGGGCCATCAGCATGGCTGGCCTCCTTCGATCGGTTCCGGGCCAGACTGCACAGACGTCGTGGCACTCCGCAAACTCGCGGCGCCCGCCCGCCCGTGCGCCGCCTGCCGGGCAGAGGAGCCGGGCCCGTCACATGCCCGGTGCGAGCACCGAGCTGTCAGTCGCGACGAGTACGGCGAAGACCACGATGTCGGCGATGCCGAGCACGAGTCCCGCCGTGGCACGGGAGCGGCGTGCGGTGCCGCGCTTGAGGGAGCGGACGGCGAGTACGACGGCGATCGGGCCGAGCACGACGTTCAGCACGAGGAGGCCGATCAGCCCCAGTACGAACGAGGTGACCGCCATGCCTTCGGTGTCGCGCGCTCCGGTCCGCCTGCGGGGACCTGCGGTGAGTTCCATCGGTTGCCTCCTTCGTCTCAGGCGGTCCGGGTACGTCCGCGCTCACGCACGGCGAACACGAGCAGATACAGCCCGATGGCTGCTGCGGCGACAAGGGCGACGGGCAGAGGGACGTGTGCCGATGCACCCAGCACCGCTTCCAGAAGCAGCGGGATCAGAAGGGGGAAGATCACGGATACCTCTCTTCTCATGGGGCTGACGGTTCGCTGACCGGCGGCGGGTGTCCCGTCCCGGCGGTTCGATTCCGTCAACGCCCATGAGGGATCAGGTAGTTGCAAGGTCTTCACGAACGTGAAGCAGCTCGGCCCATCGAGGCGGACCGCCTCGGATGTGCTCGCCGCCTCGACGAGCCCGCGAGATCCGCGAGTTCGTACCGCCGTGGCATCGAAGCCCCGCGAGGCGACGGCAGTTGCCCCGCGGCTATGGGCCCGGTGGCTTCAGGGACGCGGGTCGATGCGTCGCCACGACCGACGTCCGCTGCCTCCACGCCCGGCGACCGACTGGCAGCGCGGGCACACCCGCTTCACACCGTCCGCCTTGCCGCCCGATTCGGGCAGCGCATCCGCCCAGCTGACGTGAGGGAAGCGGCTCAGCTGCGCACGGTGAAGCGGGAGCCCGCAGACCGTCTGGTTCTGCCCGGGCAGCCAAGCGTGGACCTCTCCGGCGGGCAGCCGCACACCGTCCTCCTCGTCGGTCCACTGACTCGAAGCCGCGACCGCGAAGTTCTTCTCCCGTGCCATGTCCGTCGAGTCCCCTCCCCGTCAGGTGCCGACACCAGCCTTCTCCAGCGGCGCTTCGCCTCTCGCAGCCCCCGCTGCCGGGCCGGCCGCAACCGAATCGGCGGCTGCGTGTTTGAGTCCGCACACCGGGGTCATACGGATCCGCAGTGCTTCGGACAGCAGGCACATCCGCGGGAGACGAACCGGCCTTGAGCTGGGATCTCCTCAGGCTGTGCAGCGTCCTCCCGCGAACTCCTCGATCCGCAGTTCTCCGGGAGGGATGCAGTCCCATGAGCGTGACGCCACTTCGTTCTCAGCCCCGGCATTCCCACGACGACGCCCCCGACACGGCCGCCGACTTCGAGAGGCTGGCGGCCCTGCCGCCCGGCCCGGAGGCAGACGAGCTCCGCGAGAAGCTCGTGTCGGCGTGGCTGCCGATGGCGCACCGCCTTGCCCGCAAGTTCCGCAACCGCGGTGAGCCGCTGGAAGACCTCGAACAGGTCGCCGCGCTCGGGCTGTTCAAGGTGGTGGACCGCTACGACCCTCACCGGGGAGTGGCATTCGAGAGCTTCGCGATTCCCACCGTCATCGGCGAACTGAAGCGCCACTTCCGTGACTACACGTGGGACGTGCACGTGCCCCGCCGCGTGCAGAACCTGCGCAACCAGGTCCGTACGAGCATCCGGGCCCTCAGCACCGGCCTCGACTCCCGGCAGCCGACGGTGGCCCAGGTCGCCGAGCACAGCGGCCTGTCGGAGGAAGACGTACAACTAGGCCTGGAGGCGCTGGGCAGCTACAAGTCGCTCTCCCTGGACGCACCCGCGGGAGGAAGCGAAGAGGACGGCTTCGCGCTGCTGGACGGCATGGGACGCACGGAGCCCGGCTTCGAACTGACGGAGTGGCGCGAGACCGTCAAGCCCCTCCTGCGCCGCCTGCCCGACCGCGAGCGCCGAATCCTCTATCTGCGGTTCTTCCGTGGTCAGACGCAGTCCCAGATCGCCGAGCAGCTCGGCTGCTCCCAGATGCACATCTCACGCCTCATCTCCCGGACGTGCGAGCACCTGCGCCGCGAAGCGGAACGCGACCGGGCTGCTGAGGACGCCGAGTTGATCGCCGCGTGAGACAGGCGGCTCCGCCCGGCGACGCCGGGCGCTTGAACGGGATCCGCCCGGCTCCGTTGCTCGCCACGGCCGTGTAGCGAGCAGGAGCGGAACGGCGGTCCACATCTCGAACCAACGCACAGGACGGCAACATGAGAGCGCAAGAGAAGGGTACTGGGCGCGGCATGGCAAAGAGGCCGGAGAACATCTTCGTGCTGGGTCTCGACGAGCGAAATCGCGAGCTCCTGCACGACCTGCCCCAACTCGAGGCGTACCGCTTCCATGAACTCCTGGGGCAGGAAGAGCTCATGCAGGACGAATCCGTCCCGCTGCGCAGCCTGCTGGAGAAGGCGGAGAGCAGGCTGAACGCGTTCGACGGCCCGATCGACGCGATCGTGGGGTACTGGGACTTCCCGGTGAGCTCGATGGTGCCGATTCTGTGCGAGCGCTACGGTCTGCCGTCGGCCTCCTTGGAATCGGTCGTCAAGTGTGAGGACAAGTACTGGAGCCGGCTGGAGCAGCAGAAGGCCTGCGATGCCCACCCGGCGTTCGGTCTGGTGGACCTGGAGAACCCGAAGCCGCCGCCGGGAGTGAATTTCCCGATGTGGGTCAAGCCGGTGAAGGCCTTCTCCTCGGAGCTGGCGTTCAAGGTGGAGGACGCCGAGCAGTTCGACGACGCGATCGCCCGGATCCGGGAGGGCGTCGGCAGGATCGGTGAGGCGTTCGACTACGTGCTGTCGATGCTGGACCTTCCGCCGGACGTAGCGGAGGCGGGCGGCCAGGCGGCCTGTCTGGCCGAGGAGGAGATCTCCGGCCAGGAACTCACCGTGGAGGGCTACTGCCACGACGGCGAGGTTCACGTCTACGGGGTGATCGACTCCGTGCTGTACCCCGACACGTCGAGCTTCCTGCGGTACCAGTACCCGTCCCGGGTTCCGGACGAGATCGCCGACCGGCTGGCGGACATCTCCAGCCGGGTCATCCGGCAGATCGGTCTGAACAACTCGACGTTCAACATCGAGTACTTCTGGGACCCCGAGCAGGACCAGCTCAACATCGTGGAGGTCAATCCGCGGCTGTCGCAGTCGCACGCCCCGCTGTTCGAGTACGTCGACGGTGTGCCCAACCACGAATGCCTGATCCGCCTCGCGCTCGGCCGGGATCCGCAACTGCCGTACCGCAAGGGCCCGTACAAGCACGCCGCGAAGTGGTTCCTGCGGCACTTCTCGGACGCCTACGTACGCCGCGTCCCGAGCGGGAGCGACATATCCCGGGTCGAGCGGGAGGTTCCCGACACCATTGTCGACATCACCGCCGAGGAAGGGCAGCGGCTGTCGGACCTGACGCTCCAGGACAGCTACAGCTACGAATTGGCGGCCTTCCACATCGGAGCCGACGACGAAGCCGGGCTCGAAGAGAAGTACCAGCGCTGCCTGGAACTTCTGCCATTCGAATTCGACGAGTAGGAGACACCCAGAATGAGGGAGGTCAGCGCCTCGACGCAGACCGTCCAGGAGGAGGAGCACGTCTGGATCCCCATGCGGGACGGGACGCGGCTGGCCGGCCGCATCTGGCGGCCGGTCGCCTCCGACACCGACCCGGTGCCGGGAATCCTGGAGTTCATCCCCTATCGCAAGCGTGATCTGACCGCCGTACGGGACTCGATCCACCACCCGTACATGGCCGGCCACGGCTACGCATGCGTGCGAGTGGATCTGCGCGGGAGCGGGGATTCCGAGGGCGTGCTCGCCGACGAGTACCTCGAGGAGGAGTTCCGCGACGGCGAGGACATCCTCCAGTGGGTGGCCGAGCAGCCCTGGTGCAACGGCCGCACCGGAATGATGGGCATCTCCTGGGGCGGCTTCAACGCCCTTCAGCTCGCCGCGCGCCGGCCCCCGGGCCTCGGCGCCGTCGCCGCGCTGAGCTTCAGCGACGACCGCTATGCCGACGACGTGCACTACATGGGCGGGTGCCTGCTCAGCGACAACCTGTCATGGGCGTCGACCATGCTCGCCTACATCTCCTGCCCGCCCGACCCGCAGGTGGTCGGTTCCCGATGGCGGGAGATGTGGTACGAGCGCCTCGACGGGATGAGCCCTTGGCTGGCCGAGTGGCTGACCCATCAACGTCGCGACGACTACTGGCGCCACGGCTCCGTGTGCGAGGACTACTCCGACATCGAGTGCCCGGTCCTCGCGGTCAGCGGCTGGGCCGACGGCTACTCCAACGCCGTCTTCCGCTTGATGGAGGAGCTCGACGTGCCCCGGCGGGGGCTGATCGGCCCGTGGTCGCACAAATACCCGCACCTCGGCCAGCCGGGACCCGCCATCGGCTTCCTGCAGGAACTCGTCCGCTGGTGGGATCACTGGCTCAAGGACGAGGACAACGGCGCGATGGACGGGCCCATGCTGTGCACGTGGATGCAGGAGAGCATGCCGCCGTCCACGGCCTACGACGAGCGTCCCGGACGCTGGGTGGGCGAACCCGGTTGGCTCTCACCGCACGTCGAACGCGTGCAGCACCCTCTGGGCGACCACCGGATCGGCAAGGCCGACGAGAAGCTCAGCTCGCCGCCGCTGAACGTGCAGTCGCCGCTGTCGGTAGGCCAGTTCGCTGGAAAGTGGTGCTCCTACAACGCACCTCCGGACCTGCCCTACGACCAGCGGGAAGAAGACGGCGGCTCGCTGGTCTTCGACAGCGAACCGTTGAAGGAACGCTGCGAGATCCTCGGTGCGCCGGTCCTGCACGCGACGCTGGAAGTGGACCGTCCCGTGGCGATGGCGGCGGTCCGGCTGTCCGACGTGTCGCCGGACGGACGCGCGACGCGGGTGACGTACGGGCTGCTCAATCTCACTCACCGCAACGGGCACGCCGAGCCGGAAGTCCTGGTGCCGGGTGAGCGCTACCAGGTCAGCGTGCAACTCAACGGCGTGGCCCAAGCGTTCCCGGCGGGTCACCGGATCCGCATCGCGCTGTCGACGTCCTACTGGCCGCTGGCCTGGCCGCCGCCCGAGCCGGTGCTGATGACGGTGCATCCGGAGGAGAGCACGCTCGAACTGCCGATCCGCCCGATCTCCGAACCCGACGAGCTGCCGACGCCGCTGTTCGGCGAGCCCGAAGGCGCGCCGCCGCTGTCGAGCGAAGTGGTCCGGCCCGGAGAGCAGCGCTGGACGGTCTCGCGTGATCTCGTCGACTACGGGTCCGCTCTGGAAGTCGTGAAGGATCTCGGCGTCACGTACATGGAGGACATCGACCTCACGCTGACCCGCAGCAGCCGCGAGCGCTACACCTGGACCGGGGACGACTTCGACTCCGTGGCCGGGGACATCGAGTGGGTCATGGGCTTCGCCCGCGACGACTGGGACGTGCGCACCACGACGCGTACGAGGCTGACATCCGACTCGTCGAACTTCTATCTGCACGCCACGATGGACGCCTACGAGGGCGCCCGCCGCGTGCGCTCCCGCAACTGGGAGTGGACGATTCCCCGTGATGGCGTCTAGGAGCCCGAGCGCGGTGCTTCCTTCGCGCCACCGGACCACGGCGCCACCCGGTGCCTTCCGGTGGCGCAGCACCGCGTCACGGTCGATCACGACTCCCGGTGACGCTTCCGTCGCCGACGGCCAGGAACTGGTCGAGCTCGTCCCTTGTATACGGGGAGGGGGACCCAGATCATGGCGGTAGTCTGCAACGGTCTGCAACGGCCCCCGTACGGGCCCCGGGGTATGACTGTGGTCGCCGGGGTCGACTTGCCGGCTTCCTGGGAGATCATTGGCAGGGAGCAGCAAGTGTGGGAGGTGAAGCACGGTGCGAACAGGTTGGGGCTCCTCAGCAGAGGACCCCGGCGAACCTGAGAGCTGGAAACAGTCCGCGAGTGACAGTGCGCAATGGCGTGACTTCATGGCGGAGATGACCACTCAGGGGGCGACTGCGGCGGAGCTTCCGCCGCGCTTGTGCAGTGCGTGTGTCCGGTTGCTTCCCGTAGCGGGAGCCTCCATCTCCATAGTCGGCAGCGAAGGCTCCCCCGTGACCCTGTGCGCCAGCGACGGGGTGGCTGCGCGCCTGGCGGAGATCCAGTACACGCTGGGTGAAGGGCCGTGCCGCTATGCCACGCAAGTGAAGGCACCCGTCCTGGCCGGCGATCTGACAGACGGTCCGGATTCGCGGCGGTGGCCGCTGTTCGCCCGAGAGGCAGTGGCTGCGGGGGCGAGCGCCGTCTTCTCGTTCCCTCTGAGCCAGGGCGGCAGCGTGCTGGGAACGATGGACCTGTACGACCCCGTTCCGCGCCGCCTGGCTGATCGCTACATCCCCGTGGCCCTCCGGGCGGCTGAGGCCGTCACGCTTGCCCTCGGGACGCTGCACCACGAGCAGTCCACTGGGAGCGAGGCAGGAGTAGCCTGGTTCTTGCAGGCTGAAGCCAATCATGAAGAGGTCTACAGAGCGGCCGGCATGCTGATGGTGCGGCTGGGCGTAGGGGCCGACGAGGCAATGGCCAGGCTCCGGGCCCGGGCTTTCTCGCTGGATAGAACCGTCACTGAGGTAGCCAAGGACATCGTCAATCGTACGGACGACTTCGGTGCCAGTGATTGAGGCCCCTTTCTCAGCATGCGCGACAGGAGACCATCCCCAATGAGCCGCGAGACCCGGGTAAGCAGGGCCTTTGTTGCCTTGGCCGATACCCTCACCGAAGACTTCGATCCGCTGGCGCTCTTCCAGCGGTTGATAGACCACTGCACCGCGCTGCTCGCAGTGGACGCGGCCGGCGTGATGATGGAGGACGCACGGGGCAGCCTCCGGACGATGGCGGCCTCCAGCGAGGAGGCCGTCCTGCTGGAGCTGCTCCAGCTGCAGAACAACTCCGGTCCCTGCCTCAAGAGTTACTACGAGCGGCGCCGCATCGACGTCCCTGACCTGGCAAAGGAGCGGGAACGCTGGCCGGAGGTGGTGCCGTACGCCCTCGGGGCCGGATTCGCGTCGATGTTCACCCTGCCGTTGCGGCTGCACGAGCATGTCGTGGGCACGGTCAACCTCTTCCGCACCGAGAAGGGGTCACTGCCGGCAGACGATCAGGTTCTGGCACAGGGGCTGGCTGATGCGACCGTGCTGGCGCTGGTGCAGTGGTCGACGGAGCCGTCGCGTGCCGACGACCTCCTGACCAGGATGCAGAGCGTGATCGCGGCGAAGGCCTCGCTGGAGATGGCCAAGGGGATCCTCGCGGAGCACGGCGACGTCTCGTTCCCCACGGCCGCACGCACACTGCGCACCTACGCCCAGCGACGGGGCGCGCGCCTCGTCGACATCGCTGACGCGCTCACCTCCAGGAACCTCGCTCCTGATGTCGTGTTCGCCGACGAGCCGGCTCACGGGGCAGGCTCAAGCATCGCGGGCACCGAAGGGAGCGGCAGTGTCGGAGGCTGAGGAAACGTCGACGGCAGCTTCCTCAAGACCGGCAGGGAAGCTGCGCTCCCAACACTCGTCCGTGGGTGCCCTGCAGGAGGTGGTGGCCTCTGCCACCACGCTCGTGCAGGGCACCGACTACGCCGGAGTATCGGTCCTGAGCAGGAACAACCAGTTCGAAAGCCCGGCCTATACCAACGACTTGGTCCGGCAGATCGATCTGCTTCAGCAGGAGACCGGTGAAGGGCCCTGCCTCGAAGCCATGGACGACGATGAAGAATTTCTGATCATCACCGACATGGAACGCGAGGAACGCTGGCCACGCTTCGCCCGGCGCGCCCACCAACTCGGCATCCGCTCCATGCTCTCGTGCCGGCTCCTCACCGAGCACGGCACCCGCGGAGCGCTGAACCTGCACGCGCGAGAGGCAGGGGCCTTCAACGAGACCGCAGCGGAGACGGCTGCGGTGTTCGCCGTGCACGCCTCTTCCGTACTCACGCAGGTGCTGCTGATCGAGTCCCTCAACACGGCCGTCCAAAGCCGTAAGCACATCGGTGAAGCGACGGGCATCCTCATGGAACGTCATGGGATCCCCTCCGAAGAGGCGTTCTCGATGCTCGTGCGTGCCTCACAGAACTCGAACACCAAGCTGCGGGAGATCGCCGAACGTCTCGTGGCCACACGGATTTTTCCGCCCCCATCGGGCACTCCCTGAGAGCTGATCACGTCTCGTCCTGAATCGGAGGCGTGTGGATTCAACTGGGGGGTAGTGGACACGCAGGCTGCGATGAACCCGGGTTCCACAGCAGCTCAGGTCTCATCGGTTCAAAACAGCAGCCGATGAGGCCGCCTTCAACTCGGGACGGATGAGTGCCGGGGTCTCGACGGCCGATGCGCCAGGTTGCGTTGTCTCCAGTGGCCACGTTGTCTCCACTGTTCGAAGACGTCGGGGTTGTCTCCAGTGTTCGAAGACGTCGGGCATCGCGGGACTGCCTGCTCGTCGGTCCGGCTGCGACCACCTCGCATGTGATGACCGAGGCGGATTCAGCCTGACTTGAACACCCGCTGACGGGTTTTCACCGTTTCTTGACGCGTTCTTGACAAGAACATGCGAATGCGGCCAATCTCAAGCCTCTCTATCCGGTGCCCCACTGTTCAAGGAGAGGCAACCCCACATGAGTTCACGTTCTGCCAGAGCGCTGCTGTCGGTGCTGACGGGCGCGGGCCTGATGTTCGCCGTCCCCGCCGCCACGCCCGCTTTCGCGAGCTCCGCACCCGTCGCTGCCGCTGAGGCGACCGTCACCGACGGTTGCTACACCTGGAGCGGGGCGCTCAGCGAGGGCGCGTCCGGTGAAGCAGTACGGCAGCTGCAGATCAGGGTCGCCGGCTACCCGGGGAGCGGCAGCCAGCTGGCCATCGACGGGCAGTTCGGCCCGGGCACCAAGGCCGCGGTGCAGCGCTTCCAGTCGGCCTACGGCCTGTCCGCCGACGGCGTCGCGGGCGCGGCGACCTTCAACAAGATCTACGAGCTGCAGGACGACGACTGCTCCCCGGTCAACTTCACCTACGGCGAGCTGAACAACTGCAACTCCGACTGGTCCGGCGGCAAGGTCAGCGCCGCCACGGCCCGCGCCAACGCCCTCGTCACCATGTGGAAGCTCCAGGCCATGAGGCACGCCATGGGCGACAAGCCGATCACGGTCAACGGCGGCTTCCGCAGCGTCGCCTGCAACAGCTCGGTCGGAGGCGCGGCCAACAGCCGCCACATGTACGGGCACGCGGCCGACCTCGGCGCCGGCTCGCAAGGCTTCTGCGCCCTGGCGCAGGCGGCCCGCAACCACGGCTTCACGGAGATCCTCGGCCCGGGCTACCCCGGTCACGACGACCACACCCACGTCGCGGGCGGCGACGGCCGGTTCTGGTCGGCCCCCAGCTGCGGCATCTGAGCCGAAGGGCCGCCTGGCGGTTCGATGTCGCGACGCCTGACGGCCGCGACTGCTGATGTGCCCCTGTTGCAGACATGGTCTGCAACAGGGGCACATCAGCGAGATGCCAGGTCAGTCAGCCCCGCTTCGCCACCGGCTCCAGGATCGCCACGCACTCCATGTGGTGCGTGGTCGGGAGCCCTGCACGAAGAACGAGACAGGCAGGTGCGCGGTTCAAGTTGGGCTCGTGGATCCCGTTGACGAAGAAGCGGGGTCACTGTCGGTTCGGCAGGCACCGATGCCGACAGCGGTACACCGACGCTGCCGAGATGAACCACCGAGGGCGCCACGCCTCCGGCATGCGTCCGTCGGCCGGGCAACGTCAAGAAATGGGATCACGGTCAACTCACGTGTGTACTAGTGTTGTTGACGCTGCGCACCTTCCCGGAGGGTACGTCGGCGGTGTTCAAGTGCCGGTCCTCGACCGTGACTGACGAGTGGTTTCCAGCGCGTGCTTCACGCGGTGTGAGTGCGGGGCCCGGCAGGGCCCCCTGCCATTCCAGCTCACGCCCAGGAGTGGTCCGTATGAACCCCGTGGAGTACAAGCCTGCACGTCGTAGCCAGCTTCGCAAGTTTCTGGCCGACGTCGCCGTAGGCGTCATCGCGAATCTCGTGGTGATGGCCCTTATCGCGGCAGCACACCTGGTCTTCTGACCCAGGCGTGTGGCGGGTCCGGAGAGCCCGCCACACCGAATTGCCCGAAACTCCGGTCAGAACAGCTTCGGATCCGCTTCCCGTGAGCGCGACTTCTTCCTGTTGCGGGGACGCTTCCCCCTCCGCGGCCGGGAAACGTGCGGTATGCGTGCCTCCTGCGGCAGGTTCTCCCAGGTGGGGCGCAGTCCTTGGACGTCGACCGTGCCGACCAACTCCTTCAGGTAGTCGCGGGTCTCTTCATCCGTGGAATAGAGCACGGTTGCACGGCTCGCACGGGTCATCAACACGTGGTACGCATGACGGACGAGACGGGCGAACTCGTCCTCGTCGACGCTGCCGGCCTTCACCTTCGGATCGAACGAACCTGGTTCTGCAACGCGCTTGACCCCCTTTTCGGGACCCGCGCAGTGCTTGCCCCTGCGGAAGACCCACCGGTCGCCCCGACGCACCATGTCATCGCCCATGATCACGCCGCACCAGTCCCATTCGAGGCCCTGCGCCGTGTACACACAGCCGACCTGGTCGAGGCCGTTCTCATGCACGGACCAGATCTTTGACGGCGGTGCGCCGTTCTCGCAGAAGGATTCGCTGTACGCATTCCACGGACGGTGCCAATCACCTATGCGGACATCGGGCTCAAGCCTCTTCTCCTCCCCGAGCGGCTTCGTCCAAGGCCAGCAGTAACCCGCGACCATCCGGGCAGACGCCCCGGCCATGGCTTCGGTGCGGATGACCCGTTCCATCTCCTCCGGACTGTCCACCACTTCGACGTGCATGAGTCCGTCCTGTCTCCACTCCTCAGGCTTCTCGTCCGCCACCCCGAGCACCCCGCGTACCCAGCGGATGTAGGCGTCGCTGCCGCCGCAACGGAACTGCTCCCGGAGTCTGTGCCGCTGGAGGTGAGCGCCGTGCCGCTCGGCCGCGTCCTCGATCAGCTTCACTGTCCCGACCTCGTTGGGCCGCACGGACTGTCCCTCGTCCAGGAAAAAGACCGTCAGATGCGAGGCAGCGAGGAGCTCGTCCACCTGCGGTCCTGTGCCCTGCTGTTCCGGCTTCCAGAAGCGGTTGGTCGAGCGGTTCCGCAAACGGTGGGCCTCGTCGCAAATCAGCACGTCCACAGGAGGATCCGGCGGAGTGACGAACTGGCTGAAGTAGGTGAAGCTCTCCCTGAACTGCCGGTCGCCGTATCCGACGTGTTCCTGGAGCGCACCGTTGAAGGCCCTGCTGCCGCTGGCGTACTTCACGGACCGCCCCTGCGCCTCGAACTCCGCCTTGAGCTGGAGGCCGACGGCGCTTTTGCCGGTGCCGGCGCCGCCGGTCACCAGGAAGACCACCCGCCGCTCGTCCGGCACCAGGGCAGGGTGGCAGGGGTCCGGGAGCACTTGAGAGGCCGTGCCCAGGATCTGATCGGCGAGCACCTTCTGCCGCCCCCGCAGCGTGAATACCGTGTCCTCACCGCGCGACGAGATCATCGCATCGAGCAGGGGCGTGTTGCGCAACCCCATGCTCCTCAAGAGAGCCTCGGCCTCCGAGGCACCGCCCTCTTCGGCGAAGCTCTCCCGCAGATCGGCCATCAGCCGGGCACGGCCGTCGTTCGTGTACACCCGGGCGTAAGGGCCGGTGGGCGCATCGATGCCAGTCAGGGGCTGCACGGAATCGTCCGTGGCGTTGTGCAGGTAGGCGAATCCACCGCATTCGAACTCGATCCCGTTCATGGGCCCTCTGTCGCCCGTGAAAGCCTCGTAGTACTCCCGCAGTTGGAGAGCCGGATGCTTTTTCTTCTCTCCGATGCCCGGTACATGCACCAGGTCCGCAGTGGCCTGTTCCACCCTGGTCACCAGCGACCAGCGCTTCAACTCGACGAGCTGCACGGACGGCCGGGCCTCTTGCGGATGTCGGCCCACGAGCACGACGTCGATGAGCCGAGGATCACTCCGGCTTTCGGTCTCATCGAGGGTGGCGGCGCATTCGACGATCATCTCTACATTGCCTCGACCGGCGGCAACCAGGTCGTTGGCAAGGCTCACCAGGCTCTCCGCCCAGGCGGAACGCTCCGTCAGTGAGGCGTCCGAGCCTCGGAAGTGCCGCCATCTGTGAGCGAGGTACGGCACCATGTGCCGCCTTGAGTTCATGGTGAGCAGATCCTGCGCTGCCAACTTCAGCAGGAGCATGGACACGAGGTGGTTCCCCCAGGGCACGAGTGATTCGTGCGGGTGGGGGCATGTCCTCGTGTGGGGAAGCCCGTCGGGCCGCAATCGGTTCCGGAGATCTTAGGCAATGAGCCGGTTGCCGAGGAACGACGGCAAGGCTGTCGGCGCGAACCACAGGGGTCGTGGCTGAATCGCGGTGTAGAGGCGCCGGCTCGGATCCTCCTGCCGGAACCAGGGCGCGCCGTCAGGCCATGGCAGTGTCCCGCTCCAGACTTCGGCCCACCAGCTCTCGCAGCTTCTCCCGGGTCTCCGGGTCCGTCGAGTACACGAGCGTGCCGATCATGCCCCGGGTCAGCAGCACCTTGTAGGTGTTGCGAATGAGACGGTCCACGTCGGCGTCCGGTGTGGACCGCTTGAAGATGGGATCCTTGGACGCCGTGCGGTCCGTGACCCACCGGTCTCCGCGCCAGACCAGGTCGGGCCCGATGATGACGCCGGACCAGTCGTACTCGAAGCCCTGGGCGGTGTAGACGCAGCCGACCTGTCCGAAACCTGCGGGGTCGGTCGCCCATAGCGCTGCCGGGGGCGCACCCGAGACGGCTCGGTCGCCGCGCACGTTCCAGGGGCGAGCCCAGTCGCCGATGACGACGTCGAGCGGCAGCGACTCCCCGGGCTCGGGCTCCTCAGACCAACGCCAGCAATAGCCGGCGGACATACGAGCGCTGTAGTTCTGGGCGCGGCAACCGTCGAGGAAGCCTTCCATCTCCTGCGGACTGTCGGCGACCAACAACTGCATGCGATCGTCCGGCTCCCAAACCACCGGGCCGCCGGGTTCCAGGCCGAGTCCTCGTACCACCCAGCGCAGATAAGCGTCGCTGCCGCCACAACGGAACTGGCTCTCCAGCGGCACGACATGGCAGTCCAGGCCCTTTGCCGTCGCGGCGGCCTTGATCTCGTCCACAGTGCCCATCTCGCCAGGCCGTACCACCTGGTGTTCATCGAGCAGAAACACGGGAACGCGGGCGACGTCGATGAGTTCGTCGATCTGCCGCCTACCGGTGCGGTGGGCTGCGGGCGTGTAGCGGTTGGCGGAGGTCTCACGGATGCGGTGGGCCTCGTCGCAGATCAGGACGTCAAGGGAGTTCTTCTCCGTGGTCATGAAGCTGTTGAAGTACTTGAACAGCTCCTGCACCGCACGCTTGCGGGTACCCGCGACCTTCCGCATCGTCTTGGTGAACGACTGGGAGCCGGTGGCGTGCAGGGCCGGAACGCCCTGCCTGTACAGCTCACCGAGCAGGGAGAGCGCGATAACGCTCTTTCCGGTGCCGGGCCCGCCGGTGACGACCACGACTTCCTTGCAGTCGGACTGCTTCGCCCTACGCACGGCGTTGAGCACCGACCGGTAAGCGACCTGCTGTTCGTCGAGCAGGACGAACTGCTCGCGTTCACGCACCTCTTGGGCCGCGACCGCCATCAGCTGCTTCGACGGGACCGTCTTGCCCGCCAGGAGTTCGTCGGCCGAGCGGGCGCCCACGTGCTTGTCACTGAGTCTGGCTCGGAGGTGGTCGACGAACTCTCCGCGCTGCTCACCGCTGAACAACTGGCCGTAGCCGTCGAGGTCTGTCGCGCGCAGACCGCTGACGCCGAATTCGGTGGCGTTGTGGAGGAATGCCACACCGCTGATCCGGCCGGGGTGCTCGGCCACCGCCCCGTTGAAGTTGACGAGGTACTCGCAGTAGCGCCGCACCTGCTCGATGGGGTTGAGAACCGGATGCGTGTAGGCGTCGACGCGGCACAACGAAGGATCTTCCTCGTCAGGTTCGGCCTGACTCCACTGCTTCAACTCCACAACCACGAATGAGGATTCGCCCGTCATCGGGTGCACCCCGGCGAGCACGGCGTCTGCACGCTTGCTGTTCAGCGGCAGCGCGTACTCCAGCATGACCTCGACATCGCCCAGGCCCGCGTCGGTGAGTGCGGCCGTCAGCGCGGGGATGCTTCGCTCCCAGGAGCGCATTTCCGATGCACCCGGCCGGTAACCGTGCATGTGGACGAACTGCTCAGCAAGGTGGAGGTAGAGCGAGCCCTCGAGGGCCATGACAGCGACCGTTTTCGCGGACGCGCGGAACAGCAAGAACTTCCCCCAGGCAGCACGAAGTGACTCGTGCGGGTGGGGGCGTGTCCTTCGAACCTCCACCGCGGTGGAGCGGAAGCCCGTCGGGCCGCGTTGACGATCCGTTCGAGGATACCTGGCGGCGGTGCGAGCGGTGCCTGGGCTGCTGGGGCCGACCTGGATGCTTCTTCTGCATCGCGTTACACGCCCAGTGCCAGCGCCGCACCCACGGCGATCCGCCGCATCTGGGTCAGGACAGCAGGCGCGTATGGGTGGGCGTGATCTGCACCTCGAGGAAGCACAAATCATCAGGGGCGTGTCCGACCCATGCTGGATACGTAGTCGTATTTCACCAGTTCACTCACGCGACCAAGGGTGATGTCTGGGCAAAGCTCGCCCTTTCGGCCCCTTCTCTTGCCCGGTCTGCCGATGCGGCCTGCACACCTCGGGGAGGACCACACTCCGTATGGGGATGCCCGGCGCTGCCAGGAACTGCGGGTCCTGGCTGCGTCGGGACGTTGCCAGGTGGAGGACGGCATGACGCTGCTCGTACAGTCGCCCTGGCCGGGACGAACGTCGGTGCGTTGGGGCGGTCGTCTCTCGAACCGCACCCATTTCGCGCGTAATTCGGCGCTACCGAGGAAGCACGGGCGGCGGCCAGCCGACCCGCAGCGCCGTGCTTCCGGGAGACCGTCAGAAAGAGCGTCCCTTCAACACCAAGGCATTGCTTCCATCAGCCGCACTGCACCTCACGCACAAGCGAGACTTCGTACTCAGCCCCGCTTCGCCACCGGCTCCAAAATCGCCACGCACTCCATGTGGTGCGTCATCGGGAAGAGGTCGAAGGCGCGCAGGAAGCGCGGCACGTACCCCGCGGTCTTGAAGTAGCCCAAGTCCCGTGCCAGCGCGGCCGGATCGCACGCCACGTAGCCGATACGGCGCGGGCCCAGGCCGGCGATGTTCTGCACCGTCTGCTTGCCCGCGCCCGCGCGCGGCGGGTCCAGCACCACGAGGTCGGCCTCGGTGATGCCCGTACGGGGAAGCACCGACTCGACCTTGCCCTGTTCGATGCGGACCCGGTCGAAGTCGGACAGGTTGCGGCGGGCGTCCTCGACGGCACGCTTGGACGACTCGATGCCGAGTACGGCCCCCGCGTCGCCGACGCGGTCCGCGAGAGCGCCCGCGAAGAGGCCGACGCCGCAGTAGAGGTCCAGGGCCATCTCGCCCTTGCGCGGCGTGAGTCCGCGCATCAGCGCGTCCACGAGCAGTTCCGCGGACTGCGGGTGCACCTGCCAGAAGCCGCCCGCGCCGATGCGCCAGGTGCGGTCGTCTGCGCGCTCCCGCACGAAGTCACGCCCGTGCACGCGGTGCAGCGTCCCCTTGTCGGTGGCCTTCTCCCCCACCCTCAACACCGAGACCGGCTTGTCCAGTTCGACGAGAGGGAGGCGTCCGCCGGGCTTCGGCGTGAGCACCACCTGGCGGTCCTGGGAGCCGGTGGCCGCCGTCGCCTCGATGCCGGCGATCTGCGGCCATTCACGGCTTTCGATGCCGAGCTCCTCGATGCCCTCGGAGGCGATGAGGCAGTGGTCGACGGGCTCCACCTCGTGCGAGCGGTGCCGCCGCAGCCCTGCCCGTCCTTCGTCGTCCACCGCGAACTGCACGCGCGTACGCCACGCGGGCACCTCACCGGCGGGCACCTTGTCGCCGGGTGCGGGCTCGACGGTGCCGTCCCAGGAGACGTCCTCCGGGGTCATCCCGGCCAGGTGCTGAAGCTGTTCGGTGAGCACCTCGCCCTTCATCCGCCGCTGCGCACCGGGCTTGGCGTGCTGCCAGTCGCACCCTCCGCAGCGGCCGGGGCCGGAGAAGGGGCAGGGCGCGGGGATGCGGTCCTTGGAGGCGTCGAGGACCTCGACGGCGTCCGCGCGGAGGAAGCGGGAGTCCTCACGGCCTTCGGTGACGCGCGCGACGACGCGTTCGCCGGGCAGCGTGTGCCGTACGAACAGCACTCGTCCCGCTTCCGTGCGGGCGACGCAGTGTCCGCCGTGGGCGACGGGGCCGATCTCGACCTCGTACTCCTCACCGACGAGCGAGGGCGCGAGGGCATCTGCGGGTGCTTCGGGCATGGCGGGGACAGCTCCAGAGATACGAGATCAGCGGGTGCCCGGCGCAGAGGTTCGGACGGCGGAGCCGCGGGCCGGGCAGCCCCTCAGTCTACTTGCCGCAACGGGCACCCCCGTCCCCCCATTACCTGCCCCGTATCCGCTCAGTACCCTCCGCCCAGCAGGGCCCCCGCGCCAGGCACCATGGTCTTCAGGCCGAGGTCCGACAGGATGCGGTGCGCGGTGGCGGTCGCCGCGGACAGTACGGGCAGCCCTGAGGCGTCCTCCACGTGCTGTACGGCTGAGAGCGAAGGCATCTGCACGCAGGCGGAGAGCACGACGGCGTCCGCGCGGGCGAGATCGAGCCGGCGCCAGTGCTCGCGGAGGTCGCCGGGGTCGAGCCGGGCCACCGCGAGGTTGTCGGGCACCTCGAGGCTGAGGGAGTCGACGACCTCGGTCCCGGCGTCCTGGATGTAGTCGACGACCGTCTCCGTGAGCGGCTTCATGTACGGGGTGACGACCGCGACCCGCCTGGCTCCCAGTGCCTCGATGCCGCTGAGCAGCGCACCCGCGCTGGAGACGACCGGAACCTCGGCGTCCTGCCCCCGGAGTACGGAGGTGATCTCGTCCTCCGCGACGCAGTGGTGGCCGGGGCCCTGGGCCATGATCGCCACGAGGCAGGCGGTGGCGACGACGTCGGGACGGGCGTCGGCGAGCTCGAGGGTCGCCCGCTCCGTCTGGGCGTTCATGCCCTTCAGCTGCTCGGGGGTCACCTTCTGCATGCGCATCCGGCTGCTGTGGAAGACGAACCGGTCTTCGGGCAGTACCTCCTCGCGGGAGCGCATCATGCGCGGAAGCTCGGTCTCCATCGTCAGGTTGGAGCTGGGGACGATCATGCCTATGCGGTGGTCTGCCATCGGGGCCTCCAGGGTCTCCGGCGGATCGGCTGGTTCACGTCTCCGCCGCACACAGAGTTAATCCGAACACGTACTACTTGGTGGCGCAAGAGCCCCGGATGTCCTGCTCTCCGGGGCCCGGAACCGTTCAGCGGACACCGCCCAGGTCACCCCTGGCCGGACAGCCCCTCCCAGTGGTCGGCCAGCGCCGTCAGCTCCCGCATCAGCTGACTGCGCTCCGTGGTCGATCCGTACTGTTCCAGCAGTCGCTCGTCCAGTGCCCGCGCGCGGTCGTCGGCCTCCTGGAGCGCCCTCTCGCCGTCCTCGGTGAGGAAGAGCAGCTTGCGGCGGCCGTCGTCCGCGGCCGTCTTGCGGACGATGAGCCCCCGCCGCTCCAGCCGGCGGGCGACGTCCGCCATCGTGGAGGTGTCCAGCGCCACCGCGGAGGCCATCGCGCTCTGGTCCCGTCCGGGGGCGGCGTTCACGGCAGTGAGGACCGCGAACTGCGGGCCGGTCAGCGTCGGATCGACGCTGCGCACCCATGCCGCGAGATACGCCTGGTACAGACGGCGAACCTGGTAGCCGGGGGCTGCGAGCAGGGCTGCGGGCGGCGCTGCCGCACCCGGGGCCGGTGAGGTCTTGTCAGCCATGCAGCCCACTAAAGCACGGCCCCGGGAGGCGAGGTCGGTTGCGTCAGGCACCGGCTTCTCACCCGGCGAGCTGCGCGCTCAACGCCGAGCGCAGCGCGGCCAGAGCGGCGTCGGGGTTGTCCCAGAAGACCATGTGCCCGGCATCCGGAATGCCCGTCAGCCGCGCCCCGAGGTGCGTACGGGCGGCCTCCTTCACGCCTTCCGCGGTGACGACGGGGCTGTCCTTGCCGTAGAGCAGCTCCGTCGGACCGGGCACCGACGGCCACCAGGAGAAGAAGTCCTCCGACTCGAAGCTGTGGTGCGTCTCCGCGAGCGCTTCCTCGCCGCAGCTGGAGAGCCAGCGGGCACGCAACTCCTGTTCGCGGCGCGGCCATCGCGGCCAGGCGCGCGCGACCTCGTCCGCGTCGGTGCCGCGCACGGCCTGCTCCAGCTGTCCGAGGAAGGCGGCCAGCGTCGTCGGGTACGGGTCCCGGCCCGGGCCGCTCATCGGCGGATCGATCAGCACGGTGCCGCGCAGCGCCACCTTCGCGCGCACTGCCGCGACCGCCGCGATGCGGGCGCCCATCGAGTGGCCTGCCAGCAGCGGACGTTCGAGGCCGAGACCGGTCACCCATGCCTCGGTGTCCTCCGCGTACGCCTCCAGGTCGTAGCTGTCGCCGCTGTCGGAGAAGCCGCGCCCCCGGATGTCGGGGACGACCGGACGGACCAGGTCGGTGAGGCGGCGGGCGACGAAGTCCATGGTGACGGCGGGAGACGTGATGCCCGGCAGCAGCAGGAGCGGCACTCGGGACTCCCCCGCGGAGCCGTAGTCGAGGGCGTGCAGCCGCAGGGAGCCGGAGCGTATCCAGCGGCTGGTGGCGGGGACGTCGGCGAGATCGGCGAGGGCGGGCTGGGTGATGAACCGTTGTGGCATGCGGGTTCCTCGGGGTGGTGACGGCTGATCAGTGGGCGGGACGGTCGGGCGGACCGCCGGCGGGCAGCGAGCCCAGATACGCGAGGGCGTCGGAGAGCGGTACGACGTCGCCGTACTTGGCCTGGATGTCGAACAGGGCGGCGTCGTGGGGGCCTTGGGCACGGTCTCCGGCGCATTCACGCGGGACCAGCACCGGGAAGCCGGACTGGACGGCGTCCACGGCGGTTGCCCTGACGCAGCCACTGGTCGTCGCACCGCACACCAGCACCGTGTCGCAGCCCAAGCCGACCAGCACGGCGCTCAGGTTCGTGCCGAAGAACGCGGATGCGCCCTTCTTCACGACGAGTTGGTCCCCGGGCTTCCGGGGCAGCCTCGGGTCGAGGGCGACGGCCTCGGTGCCTTCGACGAGGGCACGCATCCCATGTGCCTTGTCCAGCCAGGTGATCGAGCGTCCCTCCGCCTCGGCGGCGGTGTAGGCGATGGCGGTGAAGACGACCGGGACTCCGGCGGGCCGGGCGGCCTCCACGAGGGTTCCGGTCGCCTCGACGACGTCCGTCAGGTCGGCGCCCGAGGGATAGGAGTCCTCGGTGAACCCTCGGGTGAGGTCGACGACGACCACGGCGGGGCGGCTGCCGCGCCGCACGGGTGCGCCGAACCCGGCGCGCTCGTAGGTGCGTTCGGTCTCCTCGCCGTAGCCGTCCGCTCGGGTTGCCGGGTTCACCTCGTGCTCCTCGCGCCGCAGCAGTGGTGCTTCTCGCGGGTCAGTACGCGCCCGAGCAGCCACCCTTCGAACAACCCGAAGGCGAACGCCCCCACCACAGGGCCGTACTTGGCGACGGCCGGAGGGACGAGCACGGAGAGCCCGTTCAGTTCGGACGCGGCGCCTTCGGACGGGGCTTTGAACCCGGACTGCGCTGCGGCGGCGGGCAGTTGAGAAGCGGACGCGGAACCGGGGGCCGGTCCCGCGGCGTCCGTGCCCCGCCGGTCCTGGTCCAGCAGGCTGCCGAGGTTGCGCGCGAACTGCTGGAGGATCCGGTCCGAGACGGCGCCCACCGCGCCCTTGCCGAACTGCGCGATCTTGCCCCGGATGACGAGGTCGGTGACCAGCCGCAGTTCGGCGCCCTCCGGCGCCTCCGCCACCTCGAGGCTGACCTCGGCCTCGGCGTCGCCGCTGCCGTGGGTGTCCGCGCCACGGGCCTGGACCCGCAGCCGCCGCTTCTCGGCGTCGACCTCCAGGAACCGTACGGTGCCGGCGTAGGCGGCCGTGATCGGGCCGACCTTCACCTTCACCCTGCCGGACCATGCGTCGCCGTCGCTGCCCTCCAGCGTGGCGCCCGGCATGCAGGAGGCGACGCGTTCGACGTCGTTGACGAGGGCGAACACCTCGTCCGGCGTGGCTCTCACCGCGACCGCGTTGCTGAGCTGCATGGGGCCTCCTCGTCCTCTCCTGTGCCCTCGATCCGGTGCCGCAGCGCGGCCCGGCGGCTTGTGGCGCAGTCGTCGATCGCCTCGACGATGCTCTGATAGCCGGTGCAGCGGCAGAGATTGGAGGCGACGACCTCGCGTATCTCCTCCTTCGACGCCTCCGGCCGCTCGGCGAGGAACCCCTCGGCGAGCATCAGGAAACCGGGAGTGCAGAAGCCGCACTGCAGTCCGTGGTGTTCGCTGAACGCCTGCTGGAGATCGCTGAGTTCGCGCCCCGGAGCCAGGGACTCGACCGTACGGATCTCGCTCCCTTCGGCCTGCGCCGCGAACATCAGGCAGGCCCGCACGGGGCTGCCGTCGAGCAGCACCGTGCATGCCCCGCAGATCCCGTGCTCGCAGCCGACATGGGTACCTGTCAGCCGCAGGTCGTGACGGAGCACGTCGACGAGCGTGCGGCGGGGCTCGGTGAGCACCTCGTGGTCCTCGCCGTTGACGTGCAGGCCGATGAGCTGCTGCTGCAGTGCCTGTCGTGTGGTGTCCGTCATCGCATCCGCTCCAGTGCGCCGGCCACCGTCTCCGGTGTGACCGGGGTGTCGTCGAGCTCCACGCCCGTGGGCAGCAGAGCGTCATTGACCGCGTTGAGCACCGCGGCGGGCGCGCCGATGGTGCCTCCCTCACCGACTCCCTTGGCCCCGGTCTCGGTGAAGGCGCACGGCGTCTCGAGGTGATGGACGGTCACCTCCGGGATCTCCAGCGCCGTGGGGACCTTGTACTCCATGAAGCTGACGGCGGACGGGGCGCCTTGCTCGTCGTAGGTGACCTGCTCGAAGAGCGCTCCGGCGATGCCCTGGGCGATCCCGCCCCTGGTCTGGCCCTCGACGACCTTGGGGTTGATCGCCACTCCGCAGTCCTCCACGCAGACGTAGCGGAGGATCTCCACCTGCCCTGTTCCTTCGTGGAGTTCGACGACAACG
Source organism: Streptomyces albidus (ex Kaewkla and Franco 2022) (assembly GCF_013870515.1). Taxonomy (GTDB): domain Bacteria; phylum Actinomycetota; class Actinomycetes; order Streptomycetales; family Streptomycetaceae; genus Streptomyces; species Streptomyces albidus. The sequence continues at coordinate 45,741 of NZ_JACBXA010000006.1, forward strand.
CCGTGCGTGGCGTTGGAGAAGGTGCCGTCGCCCAGAGCGTCGAAGGAGGCGGTCGCCGTCAGCCCGGGTTCCACGTCCTTGGGCAGCAGGTGCGCCTTGAGGTAGGCGATGTCGGCCAGTTCCCGGTACGTCACGGCACGGCCGTCGCGGGGGCGGCGCACCAGCCCCTGCCCCAACTCCAGGTCCTCCGCGGGGGTTTCCAGTACGGACGCGGCGATCACCTTCAGCTTCTCGCCGAGCTTGCCGGCGGCCAGCCTGACCGCACTGCCGCCGATGGCGACGGAGCGGCTGGCGAACGTGCCCCAGCCGTAGGTGATGCGGTCGGTGTCGCCCTGGTGGATGCGCACTTGGGCGATGTCCAGGCCGAGTTCGTCCGCCGCGATCTGGGCCAGCGTCGTCTCGTGGCTCTGCCCGTGGCTCATCGTGCCGGTGGTGACGACGAGGGCGCCGCTGGTGTCCATCCGCGCCTCGGAGATGTCGAAGCCCGGGACGACCTCCATCTTGCGCTGTGCGAAGGCGGCCGAACCGTAGCCCGTGCGCTCGCTGAAGCAGGAGTAGCCGATGCCGATGTGCCGGCCCTCGCCTTCCGCCTTCTCCTTCATCTCGTACCAGCCCTCCTCGCGCAGCGAGGACTCGCACAGGTTCAGCGACTCCAGGTACGAACCCGGGTCGTAGGTCACGTTGTTGACGCCCGTGTACGGGAACTCGGTGATGAGGTTGCGGCGGCGGATGTCCGTGGGGCCCAGGCCGAGTTCCCGGGCGGCCCGCTCGAAGAGCCGTTCCATGACCATCACGTACTGCGGGCGGCTCACGCCCCGATACGGCGCTGTGGGCGCCTTGTTGGTGGTGACGGCGCGTGCCCGCACCCGGTATGCGGGGACCTTGTAGACGCCCGGCATCTCGGCCGACGCCATCAGCGGCTCGATGCCCGCCGTGAAGGGATAGCAGGAGTAGGCGCCCATGTCGCAGACGATGGAGGCGTCCAGGCCGAGTATCCGGCCCTCCTCGTCGAAGGCGGCGCGCACGTCGTAGTGCTGCTCCCGCGCGAGGAAGGCAGCCGACAGCGCGTCCTTGCGGTCCTCGATCCACTTCACGGGCCGCTCCAGCCGCATGGCGGCAGCGCCCACGGCGATCTCCTCGCGGCCGACCACGCACTTCTGGCCGAAGCCCCCGCCCATGTCGGGGACGACCACCCGCACCGCGCGCTCGTCGAGTCCCAGGCAGCGGGCGGCTGTCGTACGCACCTGGTGCGGCACCTGCGTGGAGGTCTGGAGCAGCAGCTGGTCCTCGCGGTGGTCCCAGCTCGCGACGACGCCGCGCGTCTCCAGCGGGAGCGCGTTCTGACGGCCCGTCCTGGTCTCGACGTGGACCACGCAGGGCGCCTCGTCGAAGGTGGCGTCGATGCCCTCGGTGGCGAACATCGAGACGTCCAGCAGGGTGTTGGCAGCCGCCTCGTCGTGGACGAGGGGTGCGTCCGGGGCGAGCGCCTGCTCCTCGGAGGTGACGGGAGTACGGGTCTCGTACGTCACCTTCGCCGCCTCCAGCCCGTCCTCGGCGGCGTACGCGTCGCGGGCGATCACCACCGCGAGCGGCTCCCCCGCGTAACGCACGCGGTCCCGCGCCAGCACCGGCATCCCGGTCGGGACGAACTCGGTGAGCGGACGGCCGAGCCGGGCGGTGATGTCGGCGAGGCCCAGGTCCTCGGCGCTGAACGCCGCGACGACGCCCGGCACCCGGCGCACCTGGGACAGGTCGAGGGAGGTGACCGTGGCGTGGGCGACGGTACTCCGTACGAACTGGGCGTGCAGCATCCCGGGCAGTTCGAGGTCGTCGGTGAAGCGTCCGCGTCCGGTCAGCAGCCGCGGGTCCTCGCGGCGGCCGACGGAGGCGCCGATCCAGGCGCCCTCGGCGGGAGTACGGGGAGGGGGTGCGGTCATCGGGCCATCGCCTCCTCGCATGCTCGCGCGACGAGCGTCCGGATGAGACTCCGGCGGTACCGCGCGCTGCCGTTCGCGTCCGAGGGAGGGTTCACGGACTCCGCGGCCACGGCGGCGCACCGGGCGAACAGTTCGGGGCCCGGCATGCCGCCGTTCAGAACCTCCTCCGCCTCGGGTACGCGCACCGGTGACGGTGCGACACCGCCCAGCGCCACGCGCCCGCCGGACAACTCCCCGCCGCTGGGGGCGAGTTCGAGGTCCACAGCGGCGGAGACGACAGCGAAGTCGCCGCGCCTCTCGGCGAATTCAGCAAGTGCCGCTCGCGGGGCGGGCCTTGGGAAGACCACCTCGGTGAGCAGCTCGTCTGGTTCCAGGGCTGTCGTGTAGTAGCCGAGGAAGAAGTCCGCCGCCTCGATGCGGCGTTCACCACGCGGACCCCGGGCGACGAGGACGGCGTCGAGCAGCAAGGCCAGCAGACACCACTCGGCCGTGGAGTCGGCGTGCGCGAGGCTGCCTCCGACCGTCCCGCGCGTGCGGATGGGCAGATGCCCGATCCAGCGCATCGCGTCCCGTATCACCGCGAACTCGGTGCCCAGCACCTCGGGCGGTGCCGTCTCCATCGCGTGATGGGTGGTGAGCGCGCCGACGTGCAACGCACCGTCCTGGTCCGTACGCAGCCCGTCGAGGCCGGTCAGACCGCCGATGTCGACCAGGTGCGCCGGCCGGGCGAGCCGGAAGTTCATCATCGCGACCAGGCTCTGGCCACCCGCGATGATCTTCGCCTCGTCACCGAGCTCGGCGAGCAGCCGGGCGGCACCCTCGACGTCGCGCGCACGGTGGTACGTGAAAGCGGCGGGCTTCATCTTCACTCCTCTCCGACTCCCCTGCGGCGGGCGGGACCCGACTTCCGTCTGCGGGGCACGAGTTGCGGTACACGAACCGGGCGGCCCGCGCCCCGCCCGTACAGATCACCCCTGTACGGGCTCCTTCTCGGCGTGGAGCGGGACGGCGACCGGCTCCGGCGGCGGCCCCTCGTCGATGTCGTCGAGCGACTTGCCCTTGGTCTCGGGAGCGGCGATAGCCATCCAGACCACGGCGAGGACGACCACGACGCCGAGCACCGCGAACGTCATCGGCAGCCCGAGCAGCGGCCACATCACCGAGCCGAAGAGCATCGGGGCGAAGCCGGTGCTGACGCGGCTCACCGAGGAGGCCCAGCCGAAGCCGCTGGCCCGCAGCGTCGTGGGGTAGAGCTCGGCGGCGTAGGCGTAGAGCACCGGAATGGTCAGCTGGATCAGGAAGCCGAAGGCGGCGATCCAGATCATCGCGGCGGTCTCGACCTTCAGCATCGCCGCGAAGCCCACGAGCGCTCCGGTGGCGATCGGCGCCGAGACGCCGATGAGCCACTTCCGCCCGACGACATCGACGAGCCACGTGGAGGCGAGTACGCCCAGGATGCCCACGCCGCTCATCAGCGTGGGGCCCATGAAGGACGCGGTGTCGTCGTAGCCCTCCTGCTTGAGGATCGAGGGCATCCAGGTCAGGGCGGCGTAGTAGACCAGCATGATCGTGACGAACAGCAGCCAGCAGACCGACGTGATGCGGGGGTTGTACTTCCACAGCCTCCGGAACTGGTCGACTCCGGCACGCAGCCCCTTCGGCCGGTCGGCGCCGTCGCCGGCGGCCGGCACGGGGATCTCGTACTGCTCGGGGAGGGCGCCGGTGCGGGCGACGAGGTCGTCGATGACCTGCCGCGCCTCGGCGTTCCTGCCCACGCGCGTGAGGTAGATCGGCGACTCCGGGACGCCGCGGCGTATCCAGAACAGCAGCAGGGCGGGCAGCACCATCGTGGAGAGCATCCAGCGCCAGTTGCCGGGCAGCGGCACCATCGTGGTCGCCACCAGCCCGCACAGCGTGACGCCGATCGGCCACCACAGGTCGAGCGCCGTGAGGATGCGGCCGCGGTGCTTCCTCGGCGAGAACTCGCTGACGAGGGCGTAGTCGACGGGAATGCAGCCGCCGAGGCCGACGCCCGCGAGGAAGCGGAGCACCAGGAATACGGAGAACTCGGGCGAGAGCGCGCCGAGCACGGAGAAGAGCGCGAAGATCAAAAGGGTGGCGCTGAACGCCTTCTTGCGGCCGATGCGGTCGGCGATGCCGCCCCACACGACGGCTCCGACCGCCATGCCGACCAGGTTCGCCGTCGCGACGAGCCCGCTCTCGGCGATGGACAGGCCGAACTCCTTGCTCAGCAACGGCATCAGGAAGCCGTTGAGCGCGATGTCCCACGCGTCGAAGAGGTAGCCGAGGCCGCCGATGATGAAGATCCTGCCCTGAACACCCCATTTCCATGGGAGTTCCTGAACTATCTGATCGCCTGTCTTCACGGTTCGCTCCACGGTTCGGTGATGGCACATTCGTGGTGTCGGGCAACGGGCACAGCCGCCGGTTCGCTCTGCTCTCAGCGGGACGTCACGGCGACGCACCCGCGCGGCTCACCGGGAGAACTGGTAGGAGAAGGCCCCCATGTCGGGGTCGTTGAGCGGCGTGCCGCTCCACAGCCACTCGTAGGAGACGTCGGACTCCCCGTCGAAGTGCTCGAGCTTCGCGTCGCGTTCACGCTGCTCGGGCCCGTCGGGGAAGTGGTAGAAGGTCATGTTCTTGAAGGAGGCCTGCTGCACCATCCCGGCGTGCTTGGCCCGCCGGTCCACGTAGCGGCGCAGCGCCGGCCGGATGCCGTCGACGGTGACGGCGCCCAGCTCCTCGGCGAGTACGGCGGCGTCCTCCATGGCCTGCGAGGCGCCTTGTGCCTGGTAGGGAAGCATCGCATGGCACGCGTCGCCGAGGAGCGCGACGTTTCCGTCCATCCACACGGGGTCGGGGAGCCGGTGGTAGAGCGCGAAGCAGGAGACGTCCTCCTTGGCCTTGGAGAGCATCGCCGGGACGCGGTCGTCCCAGCCCGGGAAGGCCTCGGCCAGCTCCTCGGCACTGGACGGGACGACCCACCGCTGCGCGACCTCGTCGGTGCACGGGACGCACGCCACGACGTTCAGGTACTCGCCGCCGCGGATCATGTAGTGCACCAGGTGCCGGTCCGGGCCGTACCAGATGGTGCTCTGGAAGCGGTCGACGAGCCAGCGCGTGGCCGGGTCCGCAGCGATCAGGTCTCCGGGGATGAGCGCCCTGAAGGCCATCTCGCCGGAGAAGCGCAGGGTGTCCCGGCCGCCCATGAGATCGCGTACGCGGGACCTGATGCCGTCCGCCCCGATCAGGGCGTCGCTCTCGAACCGGGCGCCGTCGGAGGTGACGGCGACCGGGCGCAGCGGATCCGTACGGTCCAGCTCGACGACCTTGGCGTCGGTGTGCAGCTCGACGAGGGGTCCGGGGCCGTCCGGATCCGTGCAGGCGTCCATGATCACGCGGTGCAGATCGGCGCGGTGGTAGTGCCAGTACGGGGCGTTGTACTTGTCCTTGCAGTGACGGCCCAGCCTCGTCAGGGCGACCACGCTGCCGTCCTTCCAGCGCCGCCGGACCTGGTCCTGCGGCTCGGTGTGGATGGCCTCCAGCTGCGGGCGCAGCCCGAGCCCGAGCAGGATCCGGCTTGCGTTGGGCGCCGTCTGGATTCCGGCTCCCACCTCGCCCAGCTCGGGGGCCTGCTCCAGGACGGTGACCCGGATGCCCCTGTGCCGCAGGGCGAGGGCGGCGGTCATGCCGCCGAGTCCGCCGCCGACGACGGTGACTTCGAAAGACTGGCTGGACGCCAATGTTCCTCCAAGGCGCGTGAACTGGGTGTTCGTGGGGCGCCGGCGGCCGCGAAGGCCGTACCGGGCGCTGGTCAGTCCTCGACGAGCCGGCCACCCACGACGGTGTCCGTGCCGTCGACGGAGACGGTGCAGCCGCGCATCGCGATGTCCACGTGCGCGTACGACTCGCGGCCCAGGACCGGGTGCGGACCTGTCGACCAGAGGAAGTTCCCGGCGAACGCACGGGCGTCCATGCCCATCAGCTCGCCCTTGCCGTACAGGGCCGTGGCGAACCAGTCGGCGCTCTTCATCAGGCCCCAGCCCATGTGGGAGAGGCTGCGGGCCCACTGGTCGTCCGCGTCCTCGAAGAAGCTCTCCAGCAGCTTCGCCTCGGCGCCACCCGAGATCTTCTCGATGTGCCCGTCGGCGATGTGCAGCGTGACGGGGTCGCGGACGTACTCCTTGAAGGGCAGCAGGATGTCGCCCTCGGCCAGCACCAGCTGCCCGTCGGAGAACTCCGGCCAGCACAGCACCATCGTGCTGGGCCAGTGGTCCCAGCGGCCGGGGTCGTCGGCGAAGCCCACCTGGAACTCGGGGTGCGCGCCCTTGAGCTGAACGGTCAGATCGGTGCCCGCGTCGGAGGTGACGCGCATGATCTCCGAGCGCTTCAGCAGGCCGGCCGCCTGGAGCACGCGCTCCTTGTCGCCCTCCTGAGGGAGATTGCGTATGAGCACGTCAGGTGCGTCGCAGACGAAGATGATCCGGGTGCCCGCCTTGAGGATCTCCTGCTGAAGGGGGGCGTGGATGAAGCCCTCCTGGGTGAGGTCGACGACGAGGTCGGCCGACTTCAGCAGGTCCTGGGCGGTGCTGTCGTTGAGCACGGAGGTCAGTCCCGGCCCGGAGCCGGTGCGTGTGCTGTCCGACGGGGACGCGTTGCCGCCGGGCACGGTGGCGGCGATGACGTGGGCTCCCAGCGACTTCGCGGCTCCGAAGGCCGCGGCGACGTAGTCCCCTCGGCTTCCCGGCTCGGACAGGACGACGACGTGCTCGTCCTCCTTCAGCTTGCACAGCTCCAGTTCGCGGGTGAAGGCGTCCAGCAGGTCGACGGACGACAGATCGAACATGGGTGTTCCTCCAGGAGTCTTCGCTTCAGCTATGGACCGCGGGACGGTGCCTCCCCGGTACGGGAGCGTCCGTCTCAATGCGTCGCGTTGAGATCACAGGGAACGAGCGCAGGCCGAATCCGGCCCTCCGCTTTGCCTTTGACCAGCAGAAATACGCAGGCTCTGGGTGCCTGGTGGAACTAATCCGAACACGTACTAACTTGCCTTGGCAAGGGTTCGCGCAGGAGTTCACGGGGATTTTTCAGGGGCGTCTGATCGATCAGGCGTTGCGTCTGCGCCGGTACGAAAGAGTCGTACGACCGCGCCCCCGGGCGGGCCCGTAGCGCGGATGAGAGCCAACTCGGCCTCGTTCGGGCGGAGTTGTGGAAGCCCTCTGTATGCCGCGCCTGTTCGCCGGGCCCGCTACTTCTCGCGCCCGTTGCGCTTGCCGGACGAGGGGCCGGCGGCGGGCCCCCGCCGCACCGAACCGGGCGCCGCCCAGTTCGCGCGCTTCTTCAGCCGCTTGCGTGCCAGCTCGGACGACTCCAGCTGCCAGGGCACCGAGGTCACCATGACGCCGGGCGTGTAGAGCAGCCGTCCCTTCAGGCGCAGCGCGCTCTGGTTGTGCAGCAGTTGCTCGTACCAGCGGCCCACGACGTACTCCGGGATGTACACGCTCACCACGTCGCGGGGATTCTCCTTGCGCAGCCGCTTCACGTAGTCGATGACGGGGCGCGTGATCTCGCGGTAGGGCGAGTCCAGGATCTTCAGCGGTACGTCGATGCCGGCCTCTTCCCAGTCCTTGCGCAGCTGTGCGGTCTCCTGGGCGTCCACGCTGATGGTGAGCGCCTCCAGGGAGTCCGAGCGCATCAGACGGGCGTAGGCGAGCGCACGCAGCGTCGGCTTGTGCGTCTTGGAGACCAGGACGATGGAGTGGACGCGGGAGGGCCGCACGCGCTTCTCGTCGGGGTCGTCCGCGGCGAGTTCCTCCGAGACGAGGTCGTAGTGCCGCCGGATCGCCGTCATCACGCCGTAGAAGAGCAGCATGCCCAAGAGCGAGACCCACGCGCCGTGCGAGAACTTCGTGACCAGCACGACGACCAGGACGAGCCCCGTGAAGAAGGCACCGAAGGAGTTGATCGCCCGGGAGCGGTGCATGCGGCGGCGCGCGCTCGTGTCGGTCTCGTCGCTCAGCAGGCGGTTCCAGTGACGGACCATGCCGATCTGGCTGAGGGTGAAGGAGACGAAGACGCCGACGATGTAGAGCTGGATGAGGCGCGTGGAGTCGGCCTCGTAGACGACGACCAGTATCGCGGCGGCACCGGAGAGCATCACGATGCCGTTGGAGAAGGCGAGACGGTCGCCGCGGGTGTGCAACTGCCGCGGCAGGTAACGGTCCTGGGCGAGGATCGAGCCGAGGAGCGGGAAGCCGTTGTAGGCGGTGTTGGCGGCGAGGAAGAGGACCAGGGCGGTCGCTCCGGCCAGGAACACGAACGGGGCCGTGCCGTCCCCGAACACCGCGGCCGCCACTTGGGAGATGACCGGGTTCTGGGCGTAACCCGGGCCTGCCGGCTGGCCGTTGATGATCAGGTCCTTCGCCGGGTTCTCCGCCATCTTCACATGGGTGACCAGTGCCAGGATGATCACGCCGCAGAACATCACGACGGCGATCAGGCCCATCATCGCGAGGGTGTTGGCGGCGTTCTTGGACTTGGGCTTGCGGAAGGCCGGCACGCCGTTGCTGATCGCCTCGACCCCCGTGAGGGCCGCGCAGCCGGAGGAGAACGCACGCAGCAGGAGGAATGCGAGGGCGAAACCCGCCAGTCCGCCGCCGTGTTCGGCCTGGATCTCGAAGTCGGCAGTGGGCGCCCGCATCTCCTGTCCGAGCACTGCCCCGCGTATGACCCCCCACGCGATCATCAGGAAGACGCCGGCGACGAAGCAGTACGTGGGAATCGCGAACAGCTTGCCCGACTCCCGTACCCCCCGCAGATTCATCAGCGTCAGCAGGAGGATCGTCACGACCGCTGCGGCGGTCTTGTGCTCGACGATGAACGGCACCGCCGAACCGAGGTTCTCCACGCCCGAGGAGATGGAGACCGCCACCGTCAGCACGTAGTCGACGAGCAGGGCGCTGGCGACCGTCAGACCCGCGCGGCGGCCGAGGTTGGTGGTGGCGACCTCGTAGTCACCACCGCCGGACGGGTAGGCGCGCACGTTCTGCCGGTAGGAAGCGACCACCGTGAACATCAGCACCACGACCGCGAGGGCGATCCACGGGCTGAAGTGATACGCCGACGCACCGGCGATGGACAGGACGAGCAGCACCTCTCCCGGTGCGTACGCCACCGACGAGAGCGGGTCGGAGGCGAAGACCGGCAGCGCGATGCGCTTGGGCAGCAGCGTTTCGCCGAGCCGGTCGCTGCGAAGCGCTCGCCCCAGCAGGAGTCGTTTTGGCAGATGGGTCATCCTGGGCACGGGGAGGATCGTATGCGGTCGGCCGTGCGATCCTGATACGGCCCGCTGTACGTGACGAGAGGGACGGGCGTGCATGTAGTGATCATGGGCTGCGGCCGAGTTGGCGCTGAGCTCGCACAGGCATTGGAGCAGCAGGGCCATACAGTCGCGGTCGTGGACCAGGACCCGACGGCATTCCGCCGTCTGGGATCGGGCTTCGGCGGGCGACGGGTGTCCGGTGTGGGATTCGACCAGGACACCCTGCGGGAGGCCGGCATCGAGGAGGCCGGCGCCTTCGCGGCGGTCAGCAGCGGCGACAACTCGAACATCATCGCAGCCCGGGTGGCCAGGGAGATGTTCGGAATCGAGCACGTCGCCGCCCGCATCTACGACCCCAAGCGGGCCGAGGTCTACCAGCGCCTGGGCATCCCCACCGTGGCGACGGTGCGGTGGACGGCCGACCAGATGCTGCGCCGGCTGCTTCCCTCAGGCGCCGAACCGCTGTGGCGGGACCCCAGCGGCGGAGTGCAGTTGGCGGAGGTGCACACGTCCGCGAAGTGGGTGGGTCACCGTGTCAGCAAGCTCCAGGAGGAGGGCGGCGTCCGCGTGGCGTTCCTCACACGCGTGGGCGAGGCGATGCTGCCGACCTCGGAAACGGTGCTCCAGGAAGGCGATCTGGTGCATGTGATGATGCGCTGCGATCAGATCGATCAGGTGGAGGCCGTCTTCTCGAGGGGCCCCGAGGAGGGAAATTCGTGAACGGCGCACGCACAGCGAACAGGGGACGCGGCCGATGAGGGTAGCTATTGCGGGTGCGGGCGCCGTCGGCCGCTCCATCGCGGGCGAGCTGCTGGAGAACGGGCACGAGGTGCTGCTCATCGACAAGGCGCCGACAGCGATCTCGGTGGAGCGTGTGCCGCAGGCCGAGTGGCTCCTGGCCGACGCCTGCGAGATCACCTCGCTCGACGAGGCGGCCCTGGAACGCTGCAACGTGGTCATCGCGGCGACGGGCGACGACAAGGTCAACCTCGTGGTCTCGCTGCTCGCCAAGACCGAGTACGGGGTGCCGCGGGTCGTCTCGCGCGTCAACAACCCCAAGAACGAATGGCTGTTCAACGAATCGTGGGGCGTCGACGTCGCCGTCTCGACCCCGCGGCTGATGTCGGCCCTGGTCGAGGAGGCGGTGAGCGTCGGCGACCTGGTGCGCCTGCTCCGCTTCTCGCAGGGTGACGCGAACCTGGTCGAGTTGACGCTGCCGCCGGAGGCTGCGCTGGCCGGGACCCGGGTGGGCGACGTCTCCTGGCCGGAGGACACGGCCCTGGTCACCATCATCCGCGGCAACAGGGTGCTGGTGCCGGACAAGGACGACGCGCTGGAGGTGGGCGACGAGCTGCTGTTCGTCGCCGCACCCGCGCGTGAAGAGCAGTTGGAGGACCTGCTGTCGGTCCGGGGCTGACCTGCCGCGGCTCCACGGCGGTCCACACGTCAGTCACGTCGCGACACCGTCAACCAGGCGCAGCGCTGGGGCAGTTCCCCCTGATGCCGCGCCCGGAGACCGCACCGGGTGTGCTCAGCGGCGGTGGCGCCCGGCCTGTCCGCGGCCGGGGTCCTCCGGCAGCCTCTCCGACTCGGCGAGCAGCTCACGGGAGGCGTCGTCGGAGAGAGCGTCGCCGATGTCCCCGAGGGTCTTCTCCTCGCGCTCCCGTTCCTTCTCGGCCCGCTCCTCGGCCTCCATCTCGGCGATGACATTGATCGGCGCCGGGGCCTTCGCCAGGAAGATCCAGGTCAGATAGACGGCCAGCAGGAACGGCGGGATCTTCAACGCCACGGTGACCCAGCCGAACCTGGTGGCGTCGGCCCCCGAGAGGTACATCGGGAAGAGGATGGCGCTCTTGCCGAGCAGGATGAGGCCCCATGCGTAACTGGCCTTCGTGTAGGCCTTCTTGCGGCCCGGATTCCTCTTGCGCCAGGACAGGTTCTCCTTGAACACCGGCCCGAGGACCAAGCCGAGGAGCGGCACGCCCGCGGCCGCTGTGATGATGTACGCCAGGGCGAGACCCAGCGTGTAGAGCATGCCCGGCAGGTAGAACGCCTTGGCGTCGCCGGTCATCATCGCGAACAGCACACCGAAGGCAACACCGAAGACGCCGCTGAAGGCGTGCTTGACGGTGTCCTTGCGGATCAGCCGGAAGACGCCCAGCACGGCGGACAGGCCGAGGGCCGTCAGCGCCGCGGCGTGGATGTCCTTGTTGATGGTGAACATGGTGATGAAGACGAGGCCGGGGACCGTCGTCTCCACGAGGCCGCGCACTCCGCCGAAGGCGTCGAAGAGGGCTGCTTCCGTGACGGCGCGCGGCGCCGCCGCCTCGCCGTCGGTTCGGGTCGCGGTTCCGGATTCCGGGCCTGCGTCGGCCCGTTCGCCGGTTCCGTCGGCGGCCGGCTTGTCGAGGGGGGTCACCCGCTACTCCTGTCCGAGGGGTCGCAGCTCGTACTTCGGGTTGAACATCACCGGGCGGCCGTGACTGAGCGAGACCCTGCCCCAGGCGACCAGGATGCGCCCCGGCTCTATGCCCGCTATGGCGCGACGGCCCAGCCAGACCACGTCCAGGGCGGCGGAACCGTCGAACAGCTCCGCCTCCAGGGTCGGCACCCCGGCACGCGGCCGGAGGGTGACGGTGCGCAGCGTACCTGTGACCCGCACGATCTGGCGGTCACCGCAGGCGGCGATGCGGGTGCAGCCCTTGCTGTCCGCCTCCTCCCGCAGCTCCTGCGAGTGGAGGTCCTCCTCGGAGGAGGACAGCCGCTCGAGGAAGCGCTTGAAGCGCCCGCCCCCGCCTCGCTCGTCCTTCTCTGCTCGGATGGCCCCTGTCATGGTGCCAGGGTACCGGTGTGCCCCTGGCCCGATGACGCCCCAGGACCCGTACGGATGATGCTGCTCGGGGCTCGTACGGGCAGCCGCGCGGAAGGCGCTCATACGCCCGCCGGAGGCCCCCGGGCACGTCCGCCGCACCACGGGCGTCACCCGGCCGTGCGAGGCCCACACAGCGGTCCTGCGTGCACTCCCGCCGGCTTCACCGGACCCGGAGCCCTGCTTCAGGACTCCGTACGGACACCTCCCCCGCGGCCAGTACGAGCAGCGGAACCCTGGAAGACGAAGGCGATCGGTCGCGGCGCAGGATCCGTCTCAGCCGAGGGCGTCCACGCTGCCAGGGGAAGTTGAGCAGCGCGACCTGCCCGAGCCCGACCGGCCTTTGACAGCGACGAGTTGACCTCTCGGGTGCTGAAGGAGCCTCCGCGCAGGGCGCGTGTAGGACGCTCGCGATGCCCGTTGGTGCGGGTGCTCGCCCACGCCCAGCGGGCGCGCCAACCGGTGCGGAAAGGCTTGGAGTTGGCGCCCGTCACCGCCGCACCCGGACACGGCTGTGGGGTGCCCGCTCATGCGGACACCCCACAGCCGAGAACTCGGCGGCTCAGCGCACCTCGCTGATCTCCGGGCCGCGCTGGAGCTTGTCGAGACCGCCCGCGAAGCGGGAGCCCTCCTCGACGGTCTCCTGCTGGACCCCGTCCGGAACCATCTGCGCGTCCTCGGGCAGCTTGAGGACGATCGGGTCACGGGGAGCCATCGGGGACTCGCCACGTACGACCACGGTGTCCTGGAAGATCTGCTCCAGCAGCACGCCCGCCTCCGGCTGGACCGCGCCCTGGCCGGAGATCACACCGCGCAGGAACCAGCGCGGGCCGTCGACACCGATGAAGCGGACGACCTGGACGCCGTTCGTACCGTCCGGCAGCTGCACCGGGACCTGCGCGCGCAGCTCCCAGCCCAGCGGGCCCTCGACCTCGTCGATGACACCGCCCTGCTTGGTGATCCCCGTCGCGATCTCCTCACGCACCTCTTCCCAGAGGCCCTCGCGCTTGGGCGCGGCGAACGCCTGGAGCTGGACGGCGCTGTCCCGGATCACGAGCGTGGCCGCGACGATCGCGTCCCCCGCGACCTCGACCCGCAGCTCCATGCCCTCGACGCCCGGTACGTACATGCCGCCGAGGTTCACGCGGCTGTTGCCCGGGTCGGTCACCTCGCTCACATCCCAGGGACCGTCGGGGCGAGGCGCCGGCGGCAGCTTCACGCGGGCGGCTGCGGCGTCGGTGACGCCGTCGGCAGGGTCAGACTGCCGGGCGGCGTCCTGCCCGTCCGTCGCGTCCGCGGCGCCCGTCTCAGGCTCTTCGCTCTTGTTGCGACGACGTCCGAACACGTCACTGTCCTCTCAGGTCGGATTGCCGGTCGGCTCCGACCGGAACGTAGTCATTCTGATGTGCGGCGGCCTGGTTGTGACCGCCTGTGGAGCCGAATCCCCCCGCGGCCCGTGCCGAGCCCGGCAACTCCGCCACCTCGTGGAAACGCACCTTCTCCACTTGCTGGACGATGAGTTGGGCAATGCGGTCGAGTCGCTCGAACCGCACGGACTCGCGCGGATCAAGATTGGCCACAATCACCTTGATCTCTCCACGGTACCCGGCGTCGACGGTTCCGGGTGCATTGACCAAGGAGATGCCACAGCGGGCTGCGAGCCCGGAACGCGGGTGCACGAACGCCGCGTAGCCGTCGGGCAGCGCGATCGAGATCCCCGTGGGCACGACGGCACGCTCGCCCGGCGCGAGCTCCACTGCCTCGGTGGTCACGAGGTCGCAGCCCGCGTCGCCGGGATGCGCGTAGGCCGGCACGGGGACGTCCGGGTCGAGTCGCCTGAGGAGTACGTCGACGGGCTGCCTGGTCACGGGTTCACCTCGAAGGCTCGGGCTCGGCGGACCTGGTCGGGATCGGCCATCGCGGCCTTGATCTCCTCGTCCCGTCCGTGTTCGGTGAAGTGCTCGACCTTCACCGTGATGAAGAGCGCGTCGGCACGTACGGCGACCGGTCCGTCGGGGGCGCCGATCCTGCCCGTCGCGCTGCTGAAGATCTTCCGCCCCCGCACGGCGGTGACGGCGGCGCTCAGATGCAGCGCGGTGTCGACTGGCACGGGACGCACGAAGTCCGTCTCCAGCCGCCCGGTCACCGCGATCGTCTGCATCAGCCAGCCCAGGGAGCCCATCGTCTCGTCCAGGGCGGTGGTCAGCACTCCGCCGTGTGCCAGCCCTGGAGCACCCTGGTGCACCGGACGCACGGTGAACTCGGCGGTGACGTCCACGCCTTGACCTGCTCTGATCTCCAGGTGAAGCCCGTGTTCCTGTGCGCCGCCGCATCCGAAACAGTGCTGGTAGTGGGAGCCGAGAAGCTCGCCGGGGGCCGGTGCGTCGGGGTGGCGTACCGGGGCGACGGCGCCGGGCGGCGGCGTCAGCGATGTCTTCGGCGGTCGCGGGCGGTCCGACGGATCCGGCCCGTTCCGCGGTGGGGCTGCACTCACGTGTGCAGACCTTACCTTCGAGTTCGCGCGGGACGGCGCCGTACCTGGCCCGGAGCTCCTGAGAGAGCCGCACAGCGCCCATGACAGGCTTGGTGCATGGTCGCTCCGGAACAGCCCTACGACGAACGTCTGACCGCTCCCCGCTCGTGGTGGCTCATCGCCGCCCTGATCGGTCTCGCGGCCGGGCTTCTGATGCTCCCGCTGGGCACGTTGCCGATGCTGGGCGGGCTTGTCGCAGGGGCGGCGCTCGCCGCCGTGCTGGTCAGCTCCTACGGCTCGGTGCGGATCCGTGTCGTCGCCGGTTCACTGGTCGCGGGCGACGCGCGCATCCCGCTCTCGGCACTCGGCGCGGCGCATGTGCTTGACCGGGAAGAGGCCTTCGCCTGGCGTACACACAAGGCGGATCCGCGCGCACACATGCTGTTGAGGAGCTACATCCCCACGGCGCTGCGCGTGGAGGTCAGCGACCCGGACGATCCGACGCCGTACGTCTATCTCTCGACGCGCTCTCCCCGGCGGCTGGCCGATGCGCTGGCGTCGTCCCCGTCGTCAGAGGGGTCCGAGAGGTACGGCAAGACCGCCGAACCTGAAGAGAGTTCCGACGCGGCCGGACCGTCCACCGGCCCGACGGCGTAGCCGCGTTCAGGGAGAAGAGGGCCGCGAAGGGGGCAGTGCGGGCCGTGCCGTCGTCGCTCCGTACGGCAGCGCCTCCCAGCCGTCGCCGTCGCCGCGGAGGTCCGCGCGGATCTTCTCGGCGATCTTCTTCGTGTCGCGGCTGTTCATGACGGCGCCCACCGCGGCGCCCACCATGAAGGGCGTCAGGTTCGGCAGGTTGCGCACGGTGCGCTTGAGCAGCTGCTGCCGCAGCTCGCGCTTCATCTGGCCGCCCAGGGCGGCGTTCAAGGTCGTGGGGCGCGTGACGTCGATGCCGCGCTCGGAGGTCCACGCCCCGAGGTAGGCGGCGGCACGCTGTTTCACATTGCCGGGCGGGCGGTGCCCGTACACCTCGTGGAGTTCAGCGATGAGCTTCAGCTCCACCGAGGCCACGCCGACGATCTCGGCCGCCAGCTCAGCGGGCATCGCCGGGGGCACAGGCATCATCGCGGCGGCGCCGACTCCGGCGCCGACCGTCGCCGATCCGCGCGCTGCTCCGGCCACCAGCTTGTCGGCGATCTCCTCCGGGCCGAGCCCGGGGAACTGCTCCCGCAGCGTCGCGAGATCGCGCACCGGAATACGCGGGGCGACATCGATGACACGGTCGGCGACGACACCGAGGAAGGTGCGCACCTTGCCGCGCTGCTTCTCTGTCTCGTGGCTGCCGCCCGACGCGTCGTGCGGCACGGCCGGCTCCGCCCCCACCGTCTTCCCCTCTCTCTGTGCGGCATCGCGCCCCCTGCGCGGCCACGGGAGACGGGCACGAGGGCGCGACTTCGCGGGCAGCGGCACGAGCGAGGACGGCTGGTCAGGCTCTCCTCGCTCGTCGTCTTGCGCGGCCCGCTCGTCGTCAGCCACTACGGAAGCCCCACTCCGCTCAGGCCGCGCAGTCGCGGCAGATCGGGTGGCCGTTCTTCTCGGCGGCCAGCTGGGACCGGTGGTGAACCAGGAAGCAGCTCATGCAGGTGAACTCGTCGGCCTGCCGGGGCAGCACCCGGACGGACAGCTCCTCGTTCGAGAGGTCTGCGCCCGGCAGCTCCAGGCCCTCGGCCTGCTCGAACTCGTCCACATCCACATTGGTAGCGGACTTGTCGTTACGCCGGGCCTTCAGCTCCTCGATGCTGTCCTCGTTGACGTCGTCATCGGTCTTGCGTGGGGTGTCGTAATCCGTAGCCATGTTGCTCTCCCCCTCTGGGTTTCTTTGGTGTCTCAGCGCACGTAACGCGTGAGAGGCCGGACTTGTGCCCGACCTGAGGCGGAGATTTTGCCTCACATCAAGGTCTGTTACTCAATCGACACCCAACCGCACCCCTGAAGAGGTGATCGCGTCGGCTGCCGAGGAGGACCTTAAACGGTCCCCTTGTCGCGCTGCGCGCACGCACCCCGGGTACTGCCCATCATTTCCACCTGCGGAAACCTGGATTTTCCGGGAATTCTTCCCGAACCGAGATCACCGAGGGTGTGAGAGGGCGAATCGGGGTGTGTGATCGATCACAGGAGCGGTTCTTGTGCACCTGTGGACAAATTCCGCATATAGCGAACGGGAGCGGTTGCTGCTCGGCCTGTGATCTCAGACCGGAAGCACGACCCGTAGTACAAGGCCACCCTCCTCTCGTGGTTCGGCCGTCACCGTCCCGCCGTGCGCCCGCGCGACCGACCGCACGATCGACAGTCCGAGGCCTACGCCCTTGTCGCTGCCGGTGCGGTCGCTGCGCAGCCGCCGGAAGGGCTCGAAGAGGTTGTCGATCTCGTAACCCGGCACGGCGGGGCCTGTGTTCTCCACCACCAGTACGGCGTGGCCCGGTACCGCTTCGGTGCCGACCGCGACCCATCCGCCCTCCTGCTGGTTGTAACGCACGGCGTTCTGCAGAAGGTTGAGTGCGACGCGCTCGAGGAGTACCCCGTTCCCCTGTACATAGGCAGGCTGACGCACGCCGCGCAGCTCCACGCCCTTGTTGTCCGCCTCCGCGCGCACCTGCTCGACGGCCTGGCAGGCCACCTCCGCGAGATCGACGGGCTTGCGGGCGACGATCTCGTTCTCGCTGCGGGCGAGCAGCAGCAGCCCTTCCACGAGTTGTTCGCTGCGCTCGTTCGTCGCCAGCAGGGTCTTGCCCAGTTGCTGAAGCTCCGGCGAGGCCTGTGGATCGGAGAGCTGGACCTCGAGCAGGGTCCGGTTGATGGCCAGGGGTGTGCGCAACTCGTGTGAGGCGTTCGCCACGAATCTCTGCTGCGCGGTGAACGCGCGGTCCAGCCGGTCCAGCATGTCGTCGAAGGTGTCGGAGAGCTCCTTCAACTCGTCGTCGGGGCCCTCCAGTTCGATCCGCTTGTGGAGGTCGGAGCTCGCGACCTGGCGGGCCGTGCGCGTGATGCGGCCGAGCGGTGAGAGCACCCGCCCGGCCATCACGTAGCCGAAGGCGAACGCGGCCACCGCGAGCCCGAGCAGGGCCAGCAGCGAGCGCTGAAGCAGCTCGTCCAGAGCTATGGCGCGCTGCGCGTCCGTGCAGTCGCTCAGCCGCTCCATGAACTGCCCGCTCGGCAGCGTGCCGGTAAGCCCGGGGCAACTGTCCGATGTGAGCTGGGCGTTGGCGTTGAGGATGCGGAACGGCAGCTTGCTGCCCTCGTGGAGCGCCTGCGCCGCGAGGAGGTAGATGATCGTCAGCAGCACCATGCCGGCGATGAGGAACATCCCGCCGTACAGCAGCGTGAGCCGTATACGGATGGTCGGCCGCAGCCAGGGGTACGGGCGGGAGGGCTCTCGCGGGTCCCATGTGGGCTTCGGCGGTGCCGAGGCCGGGACCGGGGGCTGCTGCGGGGACCGTGCGGAGCCCGAGGGCGTCGTGGAGGCTGCCATGGCGGTCAGATCCGGTATCCGGCGCCGGGCACGGTGTGGATCACCGCGGGCTCACCGAGCTTGCGGCGCAGCGTCATCACCGTCACGCGCACGACGTTCGTGAACGGGTCGGTGTTCTCGTCCCACGCCTTCTCCAGCAACTGCTCGGCGGAGACGACGGTGCCCTCACCACGCATCAGCACCTCCAGTACGGCGAACTCCTTCGGCGCGAGCTGGATCTCCGCGCCGTCCCGGAAGACTTCGCGCCGGTTGGGGTCCAGCCGGATGCCCGAACGCTCCAGCACCGGCGGCAGCGGCGAGGTCGCACGGCGGCCCAGCGCACGCACGCGGGCGACCAGCTCGGTGAAGGCGAACGGCTTGGGCAGATAGTCGTCGGCGCCGATCTCCAGCCCTTCCACCCGGTCGCTGACGTCTCCGGAGGCGGTGAGCATGAGGACCCGGGTGGGCAGACCCAGATCGACGATCTTGCGGCAGACGTCGTCGCCGTGCACAAGGGGGAGGTCGCGGTCGAGGACGACGACGTCGTATTCGTTGACGTCGACGCGCTCCTGGGCGGCGGCTCCGTCGTAGACCACGTCGACGGCCATGGCCTCCCGGCGCAGCCCGGTCGCGACGGCATCGGCGAGCAGCTGCTCGTCCTCGACGACGAGTACGCGCACGGCGCTTTCCTTCCCTGAGGCACGGCTGGGCCGCACGTGTGCGGCGCGGCGGATCACGGTGGTGTCATCCTGCCCCGTACCTCGGTAAATCGGCGGTAAGAGCCGGTCACACCCGGCTCGCGAGATTTTTCGAACTTGAGGTTTCTTTGAGGTTGCAAGTGGGGAGGACGAGGGGCACACCCCGCGATCACGCCCTGTAGGCGGCTAGCCACTCCGGCCGAGAACCCCCGGTCTTCCGGCTGCCGACCGTCCAGCCAGGGGAGCACGTCGTGATCATGATCGACAGGAACCCTCGGCACACACCCCGTGCCACCGACCCATGACGAGGGGGCGCACCATGGACGCGTTCACCGCCGGACTTCTGCAGCGTATACAGAGCACCGAAACCGACCTGAGCCGCGCTCGTGAGTCGGGCGACGACTTCCTCGTGGACGTCGAGCAGGCCGAGCTGGAGGACCTCCGCCGGATCGCTGCCGAGCACGGCGTGGAGATCGGCGCAGCGACGGCCTAGAGCCCGCACCACGGCCGGTTCCAGTTCCGGCCGTGCGGATCGCAGACGAAATCGAACCCCGGGTGCCGAGCACCCGGGGTTCAGTCGTGCCAGGCGCCGAGGCGGTCGAGCAGCGGCTGGAGGATCTCGAAGACGCCGGGAGAGGCGGCGAGAGCCAGGTCGCCGTCGGCCGGGAGTCCGGGGCGGCCTCCGGTACGGGCGCCGGCCTCACGTGCGACGAGGTCGCCGGCGGCCAGGTCCCAGGCGTGCAGCCCGCGCTCGTAGAAGGCGTCGAGGCGTCCGGCGGCGACATCGCACAGGTCGATGGCGGCCGACCCGGAGCGGCGGATGTCACGGACACGCGGGATGAGTTGCCGGACCAGGTCCGCCTGCGCGGCCCGCCGCTCCGCGACGTAGTTGAACCCGGTGCCGACCAGCGCCTGGTCGAGCGGAGGTGCCGTACGGCAGTGCAGCGGCTTGGCGTTGCAGAAGGCGCCGTGGCCCAGTGCGGCACGGAACGTCTCACGGCGAGGGGGCGCCTCGACCACGGCGACGACGGTCTCGCCCTCGAACTCCGCGGCGATGGATACGGCCCAGCCCGGCAGCCCGTACAGATAGTTCACGGTTCCGTCGAGCGGGTCGATGACCCAGCGGACGCCGCTGGAGCCCTCGAAGGAGGCGCCCTCCTCGCCCAGGAACCCGTCGTCGGGACGGCGCTCGGACAGATAGCCGGTGATCAGCTTCTCGGAGGCGAGATCCATCTCCGTGACGACGTCGACCGCGCTCGACTTGGTCGCGGCCACCTCCAGTTCGCCCGGGCGCCCGTCGAGGAGGAGCGCGCCGGCACGGTGGGCCGCCTCCAGGGCGAGTTCGAGGAGTTCGGCCTTGAGCTGGTCGACCTGGGCGCTCACGATTCTCCTTGCTCGTGCGTCGTGCTGCTGTGCGTGGCTCTTGGATGCTTCCCCTGCTCCTGCTCGGTCACCACCGCATTACGCGTACGGGCTGTCGGCACCCGCCGCGGCGGGCTTCGGCGTCCGGGCCGGGCAGCAGCCGACCGGGCACACGTCGTGGCTTGGTCCCAGGGTGCCGAGAGCGCAGCGTTCGGGCTGCTCGCCACGCTCGGCGGAGGCGCGTTCCAGCACCAGTCGCCGGATCGCCGCGGTGAAGCGGGGGTCGGCGCCGACGGTCGCGGACCGGGCCACGGGCAGGCCCAGTGCCTCCGCTTTCGCCGTGGCCTCGGTGTCGAGGTCGTAGAGCACCTCCATGTGGTCCGAGACGAAGCCGATGGGCACCATCACGGCCGCGGGGGCGCCTGCGCTGCTGAGGGTCTCCAGGTGGTCGCAGATGTCCGGTTCGAGCCACGGCACCTGCGGCGGGCCGCTGCGCGACTGGTAGACGAGCTGCCATTCACGCTCGACGCCTGTCCTCTCCTGTACTGCCTCCGCCACGAGCCGGGCGACCTCCAGGTGCTCGCGGACGTACGCGCCGCCGTGCGGACCGTGCTCCTGCGGCGGCCCGGAGAGCTCCGCGGCGGCCGTCGGGATGGAGTGGGTGGTGAAGGCGAGGTGCGCGCCGTCCCGTACCGCCGCGGGCAGCGACGCGAGGGAGGTCAGGACACCGTCGACCATGGGCTCGACGAAGCCGGGGTCGTTGAAGAAGTGCCGCAGCTTGTCGACGCGAGGCGGCTCCAGGCCCTCGGCGCGAAGCGCCTCCAGTGACTCCGCCAGGTTCTCGCGGTACTGGCGGCAGCCCGAGTAGGAGGCGTAGGCGCTCGTGGCGAGGGTGAGCACGCGGCGGCGCCCGTCGAGCGTGATCTCCCGCAGGGTGTCGGTGAGATACGGGGTCCAGTTGCGGTTGCCCCAGTAGACGGGCAGTCCCACGCCGGCCTCGGCGAAGTCCTTGCGGAGGGCGTCCAGCAGCCGGCGGCACTGCGCGTTGATGGGGCTGACGCCGCCGAAGAGGAAGTAGTGCTCCCCGACCTCCGCCAGGCGCTCACGCGGGATGCCACGCCCCCTGGTGACGTTCTCCAGGAACGGCACGACGTCGTCGGGGCCCTCGGGCCCGCCGAAGGACAACAGCAGCAGGGCGTCGTACGGACGGGCGCCGGCGGTGCCGGGACCGTCCTCGGAGCCAGGGGCATCGAGCGCTTCGGACATGTCACGATCCTGCCATCCCGGGGCCCGTTGAGGTCGCGGGCCTCCCCGCGCCGCACAGGGGCCGCGCCGGACCGGGGTGATCGGGCCGTGAGTATGATCCGATCTCATCGCGAGAGGGGACAGGGGCCAGGATGAGCGCGCAGCCGACGAGCAGCCGAACGACCCGCAAGTCCCGTACGACATGGCGGAATTGGGCCGGCAACGTCGCCCTGACCCCGGCCCGCACCGTCTCCCCCTCTTCCACGGACGCGCTCGCGGAGGCGGTGCGCCGCGCCGCCGAGGAAGGGCTGCGGGTCAAGGCCGCCGGCTCCGGTCACTCCTTCACGGCCGCGGCCGCGACGGACGGGATGCTGTTGCTGCCCGAACGTCTCGTAGGCATCCGCGAGTTGGACCGCGATGCGGGGACGGTCACCGTGGCCGCCGGGACCTCCCTCAAGCACCTCAACGAGACCCTGGCCGCCGCCGGACTGTCCCTGACCAACATGGGCGACATCATGGAGCAGACGGTCAGCGGCGCGGTCAGCACGGGCACCCACGGCACCGGACGCACCTCGGCCTCGCTGGCGGCTCAGGTCACCGCACTGGAGCTGGTGTGCGCGGACGGTTCCGTGCTGCGCTGCTCCCAGCAGGAGAACGCGGACGTCTTCGCCGCGGCCCGGCTCGGACTGGGTGCGCTCGGCGTGATCAGCGAGCTGACCTTCGCCGTGGAGCCCGAATTCCTGCTGACGGCATGTGAAGAGCCCATGTCGTTCGATCAGGTGACGTCGGAGTTCGAGCAACTCGTCGCCGAGAACGAGCACTTCGAGTTCTACTGGTTCCCGCACACGAACGGCTGCAACACCAAGCGAAACAACCGCACGGGCGGACCGGCCCAGCCGCTGCCCAGGGTGCGCGGCTGGATCGACGACGAGCTGCTCTCCAACGGCGTCTTCCAGGCGGTCTGTTCACTCGGCGCCGCCGCTCCCGCGGTCGTCTCGTCCATCGCCCGCATCTCCAGCAAGGCTCTCTCCGCCCGTACGTACACCGACATCCCGTACAAGGTCTTCACCAGTCCGCGGCGCGTGCGCTTCGTCGAGATGGAGTACGCGCTGCCGCGTGAGGCGCTCGTCCCGGCCCTGCGGGAGCTGAAGGAGCTCGTCGAGAACTCCCGTTTCCAGGTGAGCTTTCCGGTGGAGGTGCGGACGGCGCCGGCCGACGACATCCCGCTCTCGACGGCCGGTGCTCGCGAGACGGCTTACATCGCCGTGCACATGTACCGGGGGACGCCGCACGAGGCGTACTTCACGGCGGCGGAGCGGATCATGACGACCCACGGCGGGCGTCCGCACTGGGGCAAGCTGCACTCGCGGGACGCCGCGTACCTGTCGTCGGTCTACCCCCGCTTCGAGGAGTTCACCGCCGTCCGCGACCGGCTCGACCCCGACCGCGTCTTCGGCAACGACTATCTGCGGCGCGTGCTCGGGGAGTGACCCGGGGGGCGCACGGGGGCGATGCTGTGCCCTGGTCGTCTGCTTCCGTCCGCCCCCTGAGCTCACGGCCGCCCGCAGTGGCACCCCGGCCAGCCATGACGACGGCCGGCGGCCCGTGAAGTCTCCTGAAGCCCCTCCGAAGTCCTCCTCGGGCCGGGGGACTTGTCCCGCTCGTGCGCCAACGCCCCCACCCATGCGATTCGTTCATTGCGCGCATGAAAGCGAGCAATAGGCGAAGGCAAAGGTTCCGTTCCGGACGGTTCTGTGTCCCTTGCCACCAGCCGACGCACTTTCTAGGCTTGTCCGGACCCCAAACCCCCTTCCCCTCGACCAACTTGAACGGCGCGGCGGTCCACCCCCGTGGTCCATATGGAGTAGTGTGACGAGCCCTGGCCTTGGCTCAGGCCCGGCGCAGGCAGCACAGGTGACGAGGACGGTCACTGGGCGTTGCGAAGTGATAACCGTGTCGTCCGGTGGTTCCGGGAAGGTCCCGGGCACCGAGCAGGTCGGCAAGGTCGTGGCAGGCCCCGACGGTCAGGCCACACTCGTCCAGCGGGAGCAGCGACGCACGTGACGTCGGCAGGCACCACCGGGAGGTTCCCATGCCCGAACTGCGTGTCGTGGCCGTCAGCAACGACGGCACACGGCTGGTGCTCAAAGCTGCCGACAGCACGGAATACACGCTTCCGATCGATGAGCGGCTGCGTGCTGCTGTACGCAACGACCGTGCCCGGCTCGGCCAGATCGAGATCGAAGTCGAAAGCCACCTCAGGCCGCGTGACATCCAGGCGCGTATACGCGCCGGAGCGTCCGCCGAGGAGGTCGCACAGCTCGCCGGGATCCCCGTCGACCGCGTGCGCCGTTTCGAGGGCCCCGTGCTCGCGGAGCGCGCGTTCATGGCGGAGCGTGCCCGTAAGACACCGGTGCGCCGCCCCGGGGAGAACGCCGGACCTCAGCTCGGCGAGACCGTCAACGAACGGCTCCTCGTGCGCGGGGCCGACCGGGACGCCGTCCACTGGGACTCCTGGCGGCGTGACGACGGCACCTGGGAGGTGCTGCTCGCCTACCGGGTGGCCGGCCAGCCGCACTCGGCGACATGGACCTACGACCCGCCCCGGCGGCTCGTGCAGGCCGTGGACGACGAGGCGCGTTCGCTCATCGGGGAAACGGACGACACCCCGGAGCCCAGCTTCCCCTTCGTTCCGCGCATCGCGCGTCTCCCCAGGGAGCGCACCGACCGCGCGGAGCTGGAGCCGGCCGGGTTCTCCGGGGGTGTGGACGGCGACCGCGGGGGCAGTGGCGCGGACGACGAACCCGACTCCCTGACAAGCCTGTTGGAGGCCGTCCCGAACTTCCGCGGCGACATGGTCGTCCCGGAGCAGCAGCAGGGGCCGGCCGCCTCCAGTGGGCAGTCCTCCTCCACCGCGGAGGCCGATTCGTCCTCCGCGGACGACGAGGAGGCCCAGGAAGAGGAGGAGCCCGTCGAGCCGCCGGCGACGGCTGCCGGTGCCGGTTCGGCGTACGCGGACGTGCTGATGCCGCGCTCCGTGAGCGCGCACCGTGACCGTCTGAAGGGCAACACCGACCGGCAGGCGGAGGCGGACGGCGTCCGGCCCGGTCGCCGTGCGGCGGTGCCCAGTTGGGACGAGATCGTCTTCGGCACCCGGCGCAAGAAGGACTGAGCGCGACCGCCCTCCTGTACCTCCGCACATCGGAGGTACAGGAGGGCGCGGCGTTTCCTCAGCGGCAGCCGGTGGTCACCCGGGCTGCGGGCCGGTGGCCACGGGCCGGGACTCATCTGCGGACCATTCGCTCCAGGAACCCACGTACAGCGCGGCGTTGAAGCCCGCCACCTCCAGCGCGAGCAGTTCGTGAGCGGCTGAGACTCCCGAGCCGCAGTAGACGCCGACCTCGGTGTCCGGCCTCACGCCGAGAGCCTGGAAGCGGGCCCGCAGCTCCTCCGGGGAGCGAAGGATCCCCTCCGCGGGCTCTCCCGCGACGTTCTCCGTCGTGGGTGCGGAGACCGCACCGGGGATGTGACCCGCGACGGGGTCGATGGGCTCCACCTCGCCCCGGTAGCGCTCGGCGGCCCGCGCGTCCAGCAGCAGCCCCTTCCTGGCGAGGGCGGCCGCCTGACCGGCGTCCAGCACGGGCAGCGCACCCGGCTCAGGCGTGAAGTCGCCCCGCTCGGGCGTCACCTCGCCGGTCTCGAGCGGTCCATCCCAGGCCGCGAGACCGCCGTCGAGTACGCGGACGTCCCGATGGCCCGCCCAGCGCAGCAGCCACCAGGCACGCGCCGCGCCCCAGCCCTGGCCGCCGTCGTAGACCACGACGGGCCGCGCGTCCAAGACACCGGCACGCCGCATGGCCTCGGTGAAGACGTCCAGATCGGGAAGGGGATGGCGGCCGTACTCGCCTGCCGGGCCCGCGAGTTCCCGTTCCAGGTCGACGAAGGCGGCGCCCGGCAGATGGCCCGCCTCGTACTCGTTCCTGCCGGGCGGACCGCCCAGCTGCCAGCGGACGTCGAGGAGGACGGGGGCCTCGCCCTGGGCG
The DNA here is from genome assembly GCF_013870515.1 of Streptomyces albidus (ex Kaewkla and Franco 2022). Classification (GTDB taxonomy): domain Bacteria; phylum Actinomycetota; class Actinomycetes; order Streptomycetales; family Streptomycetaceae; genus Streptomyces; species Streptomyces albidus. The sequence continues at coordinate 71,215 of NZ_JACBXA010000006.1, forward strand.
AGGTCGCCCGCCAGAGCTGAAGCGGAGGTGATGGCTGTCATCCCGCCATTTTCACCCACCCCCTCCGAACAGACCGCACCGAAAGGGAATTACACGGCGTTGTCGGGGAGCAGTACGGCGAATGTGGTGCGAGCATGCGCAGGGGCGCGAAATCCGAAGCAGCGCACAGCAGTCGATACGACGCGACCGCATCGATGACGGTCATGAGGGAGAGAGCATGACGGAGTCAACAGCTCGACAGCCGCACGCCAGACACACGCCCGGCACACCGTGCTGGGCGAGTCTGTTGGTCTACGAGCTGGCAGGAAGCCAGGAGTTCTACCACGAGCTCTTCGGCTGGGAGTTCTACTCGGGACCGCAGCACTTGGGCCCCTACGTACGCGCCATGGTGGACGGGCAGGAGGTAGCCGGGCTGGGCGAGATCGCACCGGGCCGGCGCCTGAGTGCCTCATGGCTGCCTTACATGGCGACCGACGACGCCGACGCGACGGCCGACTTGATCCGGGAGCGCGGCGGCACCGTCGCCGTCGGGCCGCTGGACGCGGACGAGGCGGGCCGGATGGCGATCGCCGCGGACACGACCGGTGCGACCTTCGGCGTGTGGCAGACCGCACCGCAGACGGACAACCTGACCCCCGCGCCGGCAGGCGTTCCCGGAACACCCGTCTGGTACGAGCTGGTCACCCGTGACTCCTCGACTGCCGGACACTTCTACCCCGCCGTCTTCGGCTACGAGTCCCTTGCGGAACCGGGAGCCGAGGCGGGAGCGGATGCCGGGTTCGACTATCTGACCCTGCATCTGCAGGGCAAGCCGGTGGCGGGAATCCACGGTGTGGGACGGGAGTTGCCGCGCGACCGCGGGCCCCACTGGAAGACGTACTTCGCGGTCGACGACCCCGATGCCACGATCCGGCTCGTGAACGGCCTGGGCGGCACCGTGGTGCACGAGCCCGACGATTCGCCCTACGGGCGGGTGGCGACCGCGGCGGACCCGGAGGGCGCGCAGTTCAGCGTCATCGCTCCCGTCTGAGCCGCGCTCAGCGTGCGGGGAAGGTGGCCGTCTCGGTCACGTGAGGGGTGGCGGGCGCGTCGATCGGCAGGACGTCCGGGGAGAGCGCGCCCGCCCTCGCCGTGGTGGCGGTGAGGCGACGCCTGTGATGGCGCCTGCACAGCACCTCGTAGCCGACCTCGCCGGTCGGGTCGCCCACGTCGCCGACGACGACCTGAGCACCTTCGACGACCATCTTCCCGCCCACGGTCCGGGCGTTGTGCGTCGCTCGCGCACCGCACCAGCACAGGGCCTCGACCTGCAACACCTCTATGCGGTCGGCCAGTTCCATCAGGCGCTGCGAGCCCGGGAAGAGCCTCGTGCGGAAGTCGGTGGCGATGCCGAAGGCGAAGACGTCCATGCCGAGGTCGTCGACGATGCGTGCGAGCTGGTCGATCTGGTCGGGGGCGAGGAACTGCGCCTCGTCCACGATGACGTAGTCCGTACGGCCGCCTGCCGTGAGGTGCTTGACGAGGTGGGCGTGGAAGTTCAGTTCCTCGCCCGCCTCGACGGCGTCGGTGACCAGGCCGAGGCGTGAGGACAGACGCCCCTCCCCCGCCCGGTCGTTGCGCGTGAAGATCATGCCCTGCAGGCCGCGGGTGGAACGGTTGTGCTCGATCTGGAGAGCGAGTGTCGACTTGCCGCAGTCCATCGTTCCGGAGAAGAACACCAGCTCTGGCATGGGGACGTCGGCCTTTCTGCGCGGGGCGGACGGGAGGGGACCCGGTCTGTGGGACGGGCCGCTACGTACGGACTTCGAGGAGCGGGACGAACTGCTCGGCGGGCGTGGCGGAACCGTGCATGCCGATCAGGGCCGACTCCTTGGGCTCACGCTCCGTGGCCACGACGGCGGCGTCACCGCTCATCGCCGCCACCACGTCTCCGATGCGGGCTCGCACGCGGTCGTCGACCTGCGGCCCGAACCAGCCCAGTTCGATGGCCTCGTCACGGGTCGCCACCCACGCATGGCCGGCCAGCACCTCCTGCCACACGTAGTGCACGTCGCGCGCGGCGCCCGGCACCGCGTAGAGGTGACGCATCCGGCCCTCGCCGCCGAGCTGTGCGACTCCGGCGTTCAACTCCCAGTCCTCGTCGACGTCGAAGCGTGCCTCGGGGGTCGACGGGACGTCCACCATGCCGTGGTCGGCGGTGATGTAGAGCGCGGAGCGCGGGGGAAGCTGTTCGGCGAGGCGCTGGGCGAGCCGGTCGACGTACATCAACTGGCCGCGCCAGGCGTCGGAGTCCATGCCGTAGCGGTGACCGTGACCGTCGAGTTCGGCGTAGTAGGTGTAGACGAGCGCACGGTCGGCGGCGGCCAGTTGGGCCGCCGCTACGTCCATGCGGTCCTCGGCGCTGAGCACGCCGTGGAAGGTGCCGCCCGACAGCGCGACGCGGGTCAGCGGGGTGTTCTCGAAGTGCGGTGCGGAGACCTGGCTCGCCTCGATGCCCGCGGCGTGGGCGAGTTGGAAGACGGTCGGGTAGGGCTGCCAGGCGAAGGGATCGGTCCACGGCTGCCAGCGAAGCTGGTTCATCAGCCGGCCGGTGTCCGGGTCCAGAGCGGTGTAGCCCGGCAGGCCGTGCCGGCCCGGGGGCAGTCCCGTACCGACCGACGCCAGGGACGTCGCCGTGGTGGAGGGGAAGCCCGCGGTGAGGGCGGTGCCGGTGCCGTTCAGGGAGCTGGGCAGCAGCGAGGTGAGGAACGGGGCCTCTTCCGGATGTGCCCGCAGGGCCTCCCAGCCCATGCCGTCGACGAGGAACACGCAGGCCCGGTCGGCCGGTTGGAGGCTCAGCGCCGTCTCGGGCCCCTTGAGCCCCTGCGCCGTGGCGATGGCCGGGAGCAGATCGGACAACGATGCCTGTCCGTAGCGCGGTACGGGCGCGGTGCGCGGGTCCAGCGGGAGGGGTTCCTGCTGATCGGCGGGGGCGGCCTGTGCCATCAGGAAGGGGTCACCGTCGCCTCTGAGAGTGCCTGGGCGAAGGCGAGGGTCTGCCGCACGGTGTCGGGGCCGTCGGCCGCCTCGCTGACCCGGAGTGAGAGGTCGTCGGCGGTGGAGGAACCCGTATAGCCGTGATCCGCCTCGCAGTTGGGGTCTCCGCAGGTGGCGGGCTCCATGTCGAGTCTGGAGACGGCGCCCCAGCCGATGGTGAGCACGACCTCGCGGGGCAGCGTGCCGGCCGTGTACGTCTCCGGGTCGGCCACGACGCGCGAGAGCACCACGGAGGAGATGCGCTGGAGCTTGACCGACTCCGTCGACGTCGTCGCGTACGGGGACGACGAGGTGCCGTCGGCGGGCTGCTCGTCGGTGTGGCTGACGATGAAGCGGGTGCCGGTCAGGACGAGAACGGTGACGTGGCGGCGCACCTCGTTGGAGTCGAAGGTCGTCTCCTGGTGCACGAGGTAGGACGTCACGGGCTCGCCGCCCACCGCCGCCTCGACGGCCTCGGCAACGAGGGTCGGGTAATAACCGCTGCGCTCGATCGCCGCGCGCAGCCCCTGGGTCGTCGTACCGGTCTTCGCCATGCGGGTCATCCTACGGGGCTCCGGGCTCTCAGTAGGCGGGCAGGCTCCGGCGGCCGAGGTCCGCCTGCGGCGAGGGCCGGGCGACGCGCACGGTGGCACCGAGCACCGTCACCCCGCGGGTCGCCACGACGACGGGCTCGAGGTCGACGGCGACGATCTCAGAGTGGTCGTCGAGGAGCCGCGAGACCCGCAGCAGCAGCTCCTCCAGGGCGTCGGTGTCGACGGGCTGCGCACCGCGCCAGCCGAAGAGGATGGGGGCGCTGCGCAGCGCGCGCACCAGCTCCGCCGCCTCCCTGTCGGTCGCGGGAACGAGGCGGTGGGCGACGTCTCCGAGCAGCTCGGAGGGCGTACCCGCGAGACCGAAGGAGAGCACGGCCCCGATCGAGGTGTCCACGGCCGCCCGGATGACGGTGTCGACCCCGCGCGGCGCCATCGCCTGCACGACGGGACGCAGCTCCTCGGGCTTGCCGAAGGCGTCCGTGAGCTCGGCGAAGGCGCTGCGCAGCCCCGCCTCGGACGAGATGTCGAGGCGCACGCCGCCCAGGTCGGCGCG
>NZ_JACBXA010000060.1 GCF_013870515.1 Streptomyces albidus (ex Kaewkla and Franco 2022)
TCCAGCAGCAGCGCCGTCATGGTGGCGCCCACGATGGCCGGCACGGCGTACAGGTCGCGGTCCCAGCGCAGCAGCGACGGGACCTCGTTGGCGAGCACGTCGCGCAGCACCCCGCCGCCCGCCGCGGTGGCGAGTCCGAGCACGGCCGAGGCGGTCAGGCCCAGCCCGTACTCGTGCGCCTTCACCGTCCCGACCACGCAGAAGAGGCCCAGCCCGGCCGCATCGAAGATGTTGATCGCCTTGTTGATCCGCTCCACATGCGGATGCAGGAAGAAGACCAGCCCGGTCGCGATGAGCGGGGCGTAGAAATAGCCGGAGTCGGTGAACGCGGCGGGCGGCACGGCGCCGATGACCACGTCGCGGAAGAGCCCGCCGCCCAGCCCCGTGACCTCGGCCAGTACCGCCATCCCGAAGACGTCGAAGTTCTTGCGGACGGCGAGCAGGGCGCCGGAGATGGCGAAGACGAAGATGCCGACGACGTCGAGCGCGTGCTGAAGATCCGGGTCGAGGAGCTGTTGGTTCACGCGGCCCATTCTTCCGCCGCCGACCGCTTCGGCCGACAGGGGTGGGCCGAAAAAGGCGGGCCGTGCCGCGCCGTCGGCATCTCCAGGCGGCTCACCCCCTCCGACCTGCGACGGAGCATGGGAATCGCCGCAAGTCCGACTGTTCACCTGATGCGCACTCTTATGTGTTCCCTCAGTTACAGCCGGTGGACGTAAACGCCCCGGAAAGTGACGCGCCGCATAGGACCCAGGTCACATACGAAGCCGCCTAGTTGATCCACCCAGGTCGCATGCCCGAATTGAGCGCCATCCTCAGTCCTGTTGCCCGTTTCTCGCCACTTCGGTTAGTACGTCACATTTTTGACCATTGGGCGGACCTGCATTTACCAAGGGCAGCGTCGCATTTGCGCCGGGGACCAGAGCCGGCCGAACGCCCGATACGGATCTGGCTCTCCGCGACGAAGGCAAGCGAAAGGTTCTCTTTCACTCCATGCGTACTTCCGCCATAAACCGCCTGACCAAGATCCAGAAGACCACCGCCATCGGCCTCGCGGCGACTGCGGGAATTGCGGCCCTCTCAGCTGCCGCACCTGGGTCCGGCCACGGCGGCGACGCGGGCCACGGTCCCGCGAAGCCGGTTGCCGGACACTCCGTGAACGTGGCCGACCACCCGTCCAAGAAGGCCGCCCAGGCCGCGACCGGCAACCACGCCGTGGGCACGGAAGCAGACAGTGCGGCGAAGTCACCCGCGGTGCACCTCGCCGGGGCCGGTCACGTGAAGCACAAGGCCGAGAGCGCCGACCAGAAGCAGGCCGAGGGCAAGCAGCCCACCAAGGCCGAGCGCGCCGCCAAGGCCGCCGAGGCGGCGAAGGCCGCCAAGGCCGAGCGCGCCGCTCAGGCCGCCAAGGCCGAGCAGGTGAGAAAGGCGAAGGAGGCCCGAGCCGCCGACGCCGCCGACCGCTCCTCACGCGCCACCAAGGCCGACAACCTGGACGGCTGGATCAAGCAGGCCCGCTCCATCATGAAGGAGGAGGGCATCCCCGGCTCGTACCACGGCATCAAGAAGAACATCATCCGTGAGTCCGGCGGCGACCCCAACGCCGTGAACGACTGGGACATCAACGCCCAGAAGGGCACGCCCTCCAAGGGCCTGCTCCAGACCATCCAGCCGACCTTCGACGCGTACCACGTGAAGGGCACGACGCATAAGGTCACCGACCCGGTGGCCAACATCGTCGCCGCCTGCAACTACGCGGCCGACAAGTACGGCTCGATGGACAACGTCAACTCCGCCTACTGAGCGGACCCCGGCGCTGAAGCGTCGATCGGCACGTGAACGGGCGGCTGCGGAACACGCAGCCGCCCCTTCGCCGTGCGTTGCGGCTCAGCCCGCCAGCGGCGTGCTGTCCTCCGGGTGCTGGTCCGCGGCGTTCTCCGGGTGGTGGCAGGCGACCTCGTGACCGGGGGCGAGGGAGATCAGCGGCGGCTCCACCGTCTTGCAGACCTGGGTCGCCTTCCAGCACCTGGTGTGGAACCGGCAGCCGCTGGGCGGCTTGATCGGCGAGGGCACGTCGCCCTGGAGCAGGATGCGCTCGCGGCCGCCCTGCGCCTTCCGACGGGGGTCCGGCACCGGCACGGCCGAGAGGAGCGCCCGCGTGTAGGGGTGCATGGGCGTCTCGTACAGCGACTGCCGGTCGGTCAGCTCCACGATCTTGCCGAGGTACATGACCGCGATGCGGTCCGAGACGTGGCGGATGACGGACAGGTCGTGCGCGATGATCACGTACGTCAGGCCGAGTTCGTCCTGGAGATCGTCCAGCAGGTTGATGACCTGCGCCTGGATCGAGACGTCCAGGGCCGAGACCGGCTCGTCCGCGACGACGAGCTTCGGGTTGAGGGCGAGCGCACGGGCGATGCCGATGCGCTGACGCTGACCGCCGGAGAACTCGTGCGGGTAGCGGTTGTAGTGCTCGGGGTTGAGTCCGACCACGCCCAGCAGCCGCTGCACCTCGTTCTTCACACCGCCCTCGGGCGTGACGCCCTGGAGCTTGAACGGTGCGCTGACGATGGCGCCGACGGTGTGCCGGGGGTTCAGCGACGAGTAGGGGTCCTGGAAGATCATCTGGACGTCACGACGGAGCGGCCGCATGGCGCTCACACCGAGGTGGGTGATGTCCCGTCCCTCGAACTCGACGGTCCCCGCGCTCGGTTCGAGCAGCCGCGTGATCAGCCGGCCCATCGTCGACTTGCCGCATCCGGACTCGCCGACGACGCCCAGGGTCTCCCCCGCCCGCACGTCGAAGTCGATGCCGTCGACCGCCTTGACCGCTCCGACCTGGCGCTTGAGCAGACCCTTGGTGATCGGGAAGTGCTTGGTCAGGCCGGAGACCCGCAGCAGCGCCTCGCCGGGCTTCGGGTCGGCCTTGGTCAGCACCGAGCCCGACGCCTGCTGCTGGGATGGGATCGTCATCTGCTCGTCCTCACTCACAGCTTCGGCGCAATCTCTTCGTTCCAGATCCGCTCACGGTCGGCCTGGTCCATGTGGCATGCGGACTTGTGCCCACCGCCCACGTCGCGCAGCCGGGGGCGCTCGGTGCGGGTGACGTCGCCCTTGGGCACGTCCGCGTACGGGCAGCGGGGGTTGAAGGCACAGCCGTCAGGGATGTTGATCAGGCTGGGCGGTGAACCCTTGACCGGGATGAGGCGCTCGGACTGGGCACGGTCGATGCGCGGCATGGAGCCCAGCAGCCCCCAGGTGTAGGGGTGCTGGGGCTCGTAGAAGACCTGCTCGGCGGTGCCGTACTCGATGCAGCGCCCGCCGTACATCACGAGGATGTCGTCGGCCAGCTCGGCGACGACGCCCAGGTCGTGGGTGATGATGATGACCGCGGAGCCGAACTCCTTCTGCAGGTCCCTGATCAGGTCGAGGATCTGCGCCTGCACCGTGACGTCGAGCGCGGTAGTCGGCTCGTCGGCGATCAGCAGCTCGGGGTTGTTCACCAGCGACATCGCGATCATCGCGCGCTGCCGCATGCCGCCGGAGAACTCGTGCGGGTAGCTGTTCACACGCTCGTCGGGCTGCGGAATGCCGACACGGTCGAGGAGTTCGACGGCACGCTTGTGCGCCGTCTTCTTGTCCACGTCGTTGTGGACGCGGTACGCCTCGACGATCTGGTGGCCGATGGTGAAGTACGGGTGCAGGGCCGACAGCGGATCCTGGAAGATCATCGCCATCTCGCGGCCGCGCAGCCTGCGCACCTCGTCCGGTTCGGCGCTCAGCAGCTCCTTGCCCTCGAGCCAGATCTCACCGGAGAGACGGGCCTTCTGGCGCCCGTACTGCCCGACGGTGTGCAGGCCCATGATGCCGAGAGAGGTGACCGACTTGCCCGAGCCGGACTCACCGACGATGCCGAGGGTCTTGCCCTTCTCCAGCGAGAAGGAGAGCCCGTCGACGGACTTGACCAGCCCGTCCTCGGTGGGGAAGTGGACCTGGAGGTCGCGCACTTCGAGGAAGGACCGAGGAGGGCGTGCGTCTGCCACCGGCTCGCCGACGGCAGAGGCCCCGGTCTTGTGGAGTTCCGTCATGCCAGCCTCACTCGGGGGTCGATCACGCCGTACAGCAGGTCCACGATGAGGTTCGCGACGACGACGGCGGAGGCGGTGATCAGCGTGACGCCGAGGATCAGCGGCAGGTCCTTCTCGCTGATCGCCTTCAGCACCGCCTGCCCGAGGCCGGGGAGGCTGAAGGTGGTCTCGGTCAGGATCGCGCCGCCCATGAGGGCACCGAGGTCGACACCGAGGAGGGTGATGATCGGCGTCATCGTGGAACGCATGGCGTGCTTGCGGATGACGATCGGCTCCCGTACGCCCTTGGCGCGGGCGGTGCGGATGTAGTCCTCGCCCATCACCTCCAGCATGGTGGCGCGGGTGAGGCGCGCGTACATGGCGCCGAAGAGGAACGCCAGCGTCAGCCAGGGGAGGATCATCCCGCTGAACCAGCTGGGGAAGTTCTCCGTCATCGGCGTGTACTCGTTGCTGACCAGCCCCAGCCCGTAGGAGAAGATCGCCAGCGACAGCAGACCGGTGAAGTAGATCGGCAGCGAGACGCCGCTGAGCGCGAGGCTCATGGTCATGCGGTCCCAGATCGAGCCCCGGCGCAGCGCGGAGACCACGCCCGCGGTCAGCCCGATCAGCAGCCAGATGACAGCGGCACCGGCGGCCAGTTGCAGCGTGACCGGAAGACGGTCGGCCAGCACGGGCCAGATCGCCTGCTCGGTCTTGAACGAGTAGCCGAAGCACGGAGCCGAACAGTGGATGGTGTCGCCGGCGCTGACGTAGTCGCGGCCGACGAGGATGCCTTTGAAGAACTCGAAGAGCTGGACGAGGATCGGGTCGCCCAGACCGAGCTTCTCGCGGATGCCCTCCAGCGCTGCCGCGTCGGCCTGCTTGCCGACGAACATCGTGGCGGGGTCCACTCCTGTCCACTTCGGGATCAGGAAGAAGATGCCGAAGACCGCCAGCATGACGACGATCAGCATCACGACGACGGCGAACAGCCGCCTGATGAGATATGTGAGCACTGCTTCCGGCCCGGCGGGGCCCGGTGGACTCCCCGAGGTCTTCGAGGAGTTCACCGGGCCACCACTGCGGCCCTCACCTGCCCTTCGTGCCTAGCGGCGGGTGCGCCGGCGGAGCGGTCGGACGGTCACTTGACACCGAGCGTGGCGTAGTCGTAACGACCGCTGTAAGCGTCGGTCGTTCCGATGTTCGTCAGTCGGCTGGAGCGCCAGATGATGTTCTTCTCGAAGGTGAAGGGCAGGTAGTAAGCGCCCTTCATGACCTCGGCGTTGATGGCCGCGTACTTCTTCGCCGCCTTGTCGCCGTCGAGTTCGGCGATCGCGTCGGCGAACATGCCGTCGATCTTCTTGTCATCGATCATGGCGTAGTTGTTGTTGCCGTTGTCCAGGATGTACTTGCTGTGCCACAGCGGCATCCCGTAGCCCTGGCCGGACGGGAAGTCCGGGCCCCAGCCCATGATGATGATCCCGTAGTTCTTCTTCTTGACCACGTCGGGGTTGCCGATGATGCCGGTGGTCTGCGCGCCGTCGTACTCGTCGACCTCGGCCTCGATGCCGATCTTCTTGAGCGACGCCTGCATGGCCTCGGCGGAGGCGACCTCGACCTGCTTGTTGTTGCGGACCGCGATCGTGGTCTTGAAGCCGTTGGGCTTGCCGCACTTCTTCAGCTCGGCCTTGGCCTGCTTCACGTCGGCCGCACCGTCGTTCTTGGCGATGCCGTACGGGTCGAACTTCAGGTCCGAGCCCGGGACGAGGGACGGCAGCATGTTGGTGCCGATGTCACCGCCGGCCAGGGGGCCGCCACGAGCGTTCTGGATCGACTTGTGGTCCGCGCCGAAGATCATCGCCTTGCGGCAGTGGATGTTGTCGAACGGCTTCACCGTCTGCGGGAAGACCGCGTAACGGATGTAGCCGGTGGCGGGGTTGTCGATGTTGGCCTTGTGCTCCTTGAGGGCCTTCTGACGACCCGCCGCCTCCATTCCGGTGGCGTTGATGTCCAGGTCGTAGTCACCGTTGATGAGACGCTTGTCCATCTCGTCGGCGTTGGTCAGCAGGGTGACGGTGACCTTGTCCGGCAGCGCCTTGCGGATGGTGTCCGAGGACTTCTTCCACTCGGGGTTGCGGACCAGGGTCAGCTTCTTGTTCGGCGTGTACGACTCGAACTTGTACGGGCCGTTGGAGAAGGGCTTCAGGCCGTACTTCGACTTGGTGTCCTTGTCCTGACGCACCGGCGAGGCCGACGGCATCGCGAGCATCTGCTCGAAGTCGCCGTTGCGCTTCGGCAGCTTGAAGATGATCTTGTTGTCGCTCGGGGTCTCGATCGCTTCCAGGCCCAGCTTGTCCTTGGCCTTGTCCTTGTACGGACCCTTGTACTTGCCGTCCGGGTCGAGCGTGTCCTTGAGGTAGATGGGACCGCCGGAGAGCACGTCCTGCGCCCACTGCCGCTCGATGCCGTACTTGATGTCCTTGGAAGTGACGGGCTTGCCGTCCTCCCAGGTGGCGCCTTCGCGCAGGTCGTACTCGTAGGTCTTGCCGTCCTCGGAGATCTTCGCCGTGGACTTGGCGAGGTCCGGGACGAGCTCCGAGCTCTCCTTGCCGGGCGCCGGCTTGCTGGTGATCAGGGTGCGGCTGTAGTAACGCATGAAGTCCCAGGCGAAGCCGTAGTAGCCACGCGTGGTGTCCCAGGAGTCGGCGTCCTGAGTTCCGATGAACTTCAGGGTGCCGCCCTTCTTGTCCGAAGGGTTGGCCAGCTTGGCCCTGGCGGCGTTGAACCCGGGGGCCTTGCCGTCACCGTTGTCGTCGCTGCTGCCGCCGCCACAGGCCGCGGTCGAAAGCAGCGCCGCGACCGCGACGGCCGACGCGGCGATTCTGCGCCTCGATGTGCGTTGGGTTGTCACGATCTCGAATCCTCCGTGTAGGTCACGGCCCGCACGGATGCGCCGGGCCCGGGGTCCAGGGCCGGGACGGCCCTGGAGGTGGGGGGTCAACGTGTCCCCTTGGGGTCGAACGCGTCGCGCACGCCGTCGCCGAAGAGGTTGAAGGAGAGAACGGTGATGAAGATGGCCACACCGGGCACCACCATGAACATCGGGTCCGCCTCGTAGTAGCGCACCGCTTGCGAGAGCATCTGCCCCCAGGAAGCAGTCGGCGGCTTGACTCCCACACCGAGGAAGCTCAGGGCGGCCTCGGTCAGGATGTTGGTGGGGATCATCAGCGTCGTGTAGACGGTGATGGGCGCGATCAGGTTGGGCAGCAGTTCCTTGAAGAGGATGTAGCGGCGCCCGGCGCCGAGGCTGCGGGCCGCCTCCACGTACTCCCTCTCGCGCAGCGAGAGGGTCTGCCCCCGCACGATGCGGCCGATGTAGGGCCAGCCGAAGAAGCCGATCACCAGGATCATGACCGTGAGCCGCACGCCCGTGCCCGTGAGCCCGAACATCTGGCTCGGCACGACGGAGATCAGCGAGATGATGAAGAGCAACTGCGGGAAGGCCAGCAGCATGTCCATCACACGGCTGATGGCCGCGTCGAGCCATCCGCCGAAGTAGCCCGCCAGAGCGCCCAGTACGGTGCCGACGACGACCGCGACCATGGCCGAGAGGAAGCCGACGAGCAGCGAGACCCGGGCGCCGTAGACGATGCGGCTGAAGATGTCCCGGCCGTTGCCCGGTTCAACGCCGAGCAGGTGGTCGCCGCTGATGCCGCCCAGGGTCCCGATCGGGGTCTGGAAGAGCGGGTCGATCTTGTCCTCGTGGTGCTGGTCCGGCGGGTGCCCCAGCAGACCGACGATGAGCGGGGCGAACACCGCGACGGCGATCAGGAGCAGCACGATGATCCCGCCGGTGAGCGCCAACTTGTCGCGCTTGAGCCGGGTCCACGCGATCCGCCCGAGAGACCGTCCTTCGATCGCCTTGTCGGCTGAAACACCGAGAGCAGGATCGACGGGCGCGGTTTCCGCGGACGTATCGTGCAGTGGTGCCGTCATCGTGGGGGAACCTCTCTCGGCCGGCGGTGACCGGCCACGCCCGCCGCTGTAGCGGCCAGTTCGCAAGCAGTGCGCTAACGAGGCCGATGGCCTCAACGGTCGGGAGTCTTCATCGGCCCCGCGATCACCCGCCAGTCCCCCTGGGGAAAGGATGCCTAACTGTGATGTGACGCACCAGGTTCCGTTATACGAACGGGAGCTGGCGACTATCGGAACCGCATCACCAGCCCTTTCAGGCCGCTCACCTGCGGATTCTCACGCCGGTCCGGACTTTCCCGGCATCGCCACGTGCTTCCCACGCGCCCCGTGAGACAGGCCAGTTGGCAGGCTCCGGATACGGCTCGGCGGCAGCGCCGGAACCAGCCGGACACCGCCGCCGAACACCCCCTCGCCGGACCAGCGCTGAGCACCGCCGCCGATGGCCACGGGCGCCTGCCGGACTGCTGTGCGCGGCACTTGGCCGGGCAAGCAGACCTGGCTCAGCGGCTCAGCGGCTCAGTGGCCTCAGTGGCCTCAGTGGCCTCAGTGGTTCAACGGCTCAACAGCCCAGCGGTCTCCTGGCTCAATATGGACGCGGATAGCCGTAGCCGTGGCCCGGGCCGGCGTTGGCCGTCGGCACGTCACGGTCGAAGAACGGGCGCGAGTTGCGCCGCAGCCACATCGCCACCGGGTCGAAGTCGTCCGACATGGCGACGCTGGAGACCGGGAGCCCGTCCGGCACGGCCGCGACCGACTGCTGCATCATCTGCTGCGCCGACTCCACGGCGCGCTGCCCCGTGTCGTAAAGGTCGAGGCCGATGGCCAGGTACGCGGCGCCCAGCGCGGGCTGCACCCAGCACCGGCGCAACGAGCGCACAGCGGGAGTGCGGTGTGCGTTCTGGCTGAGCAGCGCGTAGAACTGCGCGATGTCCAGGCTGGGTTCGGTGATCCGCAGCGGACCCGCGGGCAGCTGGTCCAGCCCGAGGGCGAGGCGGCGCAGGTCGAGCCACGGGATGCCGACTCCCCCGCCCGGTGCGTGCGGATTCAGCCAGACCCCCCACCTCTCGGGATAGAGGGCGGCGGCGATCTCCCGGCCGGTGACCACCTCGTGCGCGCGGTCCCAGCCGCAGACGCCCAGCTCCTGGGCGGAGGTCACACAGGGGGCGTAGCCGTACCCCGCCACCTCCATGTTCCCGTACTGGGCGTCCGGAGTGCCCGGCTGGCCGTTCCACAGGAGCATCAGCACCTGGCTGTCGGCGAGGGCGTCGAGAAGCGCCTCGTAGGTGTCATACCTCCCGGGGGACACCTGCCCCAGCAGCTGCTCGACGCCTGCACCCGCGCTCACCTGGCCGCCCTCTCTCTTGCTGATCCGCCCCACCTGCACACCGTGTCCGCGCAGGCGGCCGGAATGCGGTTCCGCTCGTTGAATTGCTCCGGGCACGCCCACGCGGCCCTCCCCGTTGTCCCCGTCATCAAACCAGCTTACGAGCAGGGGCTGACATCAGTCGTCGTACCAGAGCCTTAGACCTGAAGGGCGAGGAAGATCGTCAGGGGCGTGCGTAGAAGGGCCGCACGCACTGCCGCATCCACTCCACGACGGGATCCTGAGCCGCGTCCAGCAGCACCAGCTGAACCAGCCACTTCACCGGGACGCTGCCCAGCGCACGGCCCAGCGCGTCGTGCGCGGACTGGCGGACCCCGGGGTCGAGGTGGTCGAGCTCGATCCCGATGAAGAGGGCAGGGGGGTCGCCCTCGGTGCTCGCGAGGGCACGTCGCGCGGTGCGCACGAAGGGCAGCGTCGCGAACTCGCCGGCCGCGGCCCCGAGGAAGTCCGCGGGCTCGTCCTGCCAGTCCGGCTCGAAGAGGCGCACCCGGGCTCCCCTGGCCACACCCCATTGGGCCTGCTCGCCTGAGGTGTTCGCGCAGAGTTCGGCGACGGCCTCCGGGGGCAGCGGCATGCCGACGGTGCCCTCGGGGTTCACGGCGATGCCCACCTGCGGCGGCAGGCCGCGGGCGAACTCACGGGCGGGGGCCACGGTGAAGGACATGTGGCTGCCCACGACGTGCAGGAACTGCGCTTCGGAGCTGAACACCGGCACGTACGGGGCGCCGTTCAGCTCGACGGTCGGCAGATCCAGGTTGGGGCTGGCGGGGCCGCCGCCCTCCGGCAACGGCACCCACACGCTGCTGCGTCCGAGCACCTCCAGCAGCCGGGCGCCCGCGTTGGGCACTTCGAGGGAGGCCGCGAGGGTTTCCTCCAGCTCGTTGCCGGGCCAGCCTCCGCCGTGGCCCGGTCCGTACTGCTGCGGGATGGTCATGGCGGCAACCCTAGACGAGCGATTCCCAACTCCCTCCCGCGGAGCAGGTACACGGGCCCGGGCCAGGCCTCGGCGCCCATTCGGGCGCAGGTTGCTCACGGATGGCCACTCTCGGATTGCACGGCGTGATGAGAGGTGCGAATGGTAAGCAAAGTCCCTGTTGATCGGATTTGATCACTTACCGGAGGAAAACACTCCATGCGTGTCACCAGAACGGCGACAGCCGCTCTCACCCTCATCCTCTCCGGCTCCCTCGCAGTCGGCATCTCGGGCACGGCGGCGGCCGGCACCCCGAACACCCCCACCGGCCGCGCCTCGGCCCCGCAGGACACCGAGGCCCGGCAGCTCCGCGCCATCAAGGACCTCGGCCAACTCGCCGAGCTGACCGGCAGGCTGGGCCGCGCCACCCGTGACCAGGGCTCCAACCTCCGGCTGGCGCGTGCCGTCCAGGAGCGCGTGGAGCGGCAGGTCCGCCGTGTCCTGGACGCCGTCGAGCAGGACCGTCCGGCCACGACGCTGCCGGCGCCAGGTGAGGAACGCCGGGTGACCACCACGGTCGTGACCACCTCCGGTGCGTCGCACTCCTTCCAGCGGTCGGTGCAGCGAGTGGTCAGCACCCGCCACGGCACCGTCAAGTCCCGTAGCGCGGCCTCCGATTCCCTGCTCCGGCACCTCTCGCAGGTCAACCGGGCCGCCCTGGACGAGGTCGGCCTCCCCGTCGGGACGAGCACGCCAGGGCCGGTACGTCCGGCCGCCCCGAAGAGCGCGATCACCAGCACCCTGATCGACCGCGACACCCTCCCCTCCGGGGACCTCGACGTTCTCGCCTCCGGCGACCTCGGCCGCTACGACGACGCCGTCGAAGCCGTCACCGAGCTGATCGAGGACGTGCGGGAGGCACCGGACGGACGCCTCTCCCAGGCCGACTCCTACGAGCACGCCACAGAGCTCAACCAGGCGCTGATCCCGCTGCGTCAGCGGGCGGCTCTGCGCGGCTCGTCGACGCCGCAAACCGCAGCGGTCGACGACCTTCAGGACCGCGCCGACGCCCTGCTGACGGCCTCCCGGACGGACGACGCCCGGAAGATCCGCGCCGAGAGCCGCCGCCTGATGAGGGAGACCGTGAAGCTCCTCGGCACGATGCCCGCCGGGAGTTCGCTCTCCGACGGCGCGTCCGGCTCCGGCACCGCGGACCCGTACGGAGCCGACGACGCCGAGCGTGTGTGGACGGGGATGCTGCTCTCCCCCATGCTCCGCTGATCACCCGTCAGCCCGGGCCGCACCCTGCCGCGTGCTCCCGCCCTCAGGGGCGTACAGGACGCCGCAGGGTGCGCTGTCCGTACGGGACTCCGCGGGCGAGCAGATTCTGCGGACAGGCAAGGGACCCTCCCGGAGACGGCCCTACTCGAAGGCCACCCCGCGAAGCGCCGCAGCGGCCCCCCGGTCCAGCAGCACCACGGACCCGCAACTGCGCGGCAGCCGCCCGGACTCGGCGTCCGCTATCAGCCGCCGCACCGCCCTGCGGTGCCGCAGGAACGCGTAGTCCGTGACCTGCCTGCCCCGTTCGGCCTGGCCGCGCAACGCCGTCTCGGGCGGCACGTCGAGCACGACGAGGTGCATCGCGCGCCCACGCCTCCCGGCGTCCCTGCCGAGCCATTTGCGCACCCACGTCTGGCTGCCGCAGTCGTGCACCACGACGCTGGCGCCGGAGGCCAGCGCACCGCGCAGGACGGCGTAGTGCGCGAAGCGGACCAGCGGACGGTAGATGGCGTACGGCAGCCAGCGCGGCAACAGCGCGTCCCACCGCTCGCGCACGTCCTGCGAGTCGATGCGGCGGACCGTGTCCTGCAGGGCGACGACGCGGCGGATCAGCGTCGACTTGCCGCTTCCGGGCAGGCCGGAGACCACGACACGGTCGCCTGCGGGGAAGCGAAGGGTGCGTCTGTTCACCGTGCCGCGCAGATCCTCCCGGACGACCGGCCCCGGGCCGGGTGTCACCGCTGGGGAGACGGCCGGCTCTGCTCCAGAGCCCGCCTGGGAGTCCCCCCAGCCCGTCACCGTCGCGTACGCACTGCGCAGGCTGTCCACCTGATGCCCCTCCCCGACCAAGGCCGCCGTACAGCGGCTCGCTTCGAGAGTGTCAAGAAATGGTAATGCGCATCAAGGCGGCAATTCCCCTGCGGTCACGTGCACCGTCGACGCCCCTGCTGTGGCGTGCCATGATGTGCGAGCCAACTGCATACCGGCCGTTCGAATCCACGCGGGAGAGTTCCCGGCCGCGCGCAGTCAGCGCGAGGCAGCGGGACGCCGAAGGAGCAAGTCCTCCCTTGAATCTCTCAGGCACCGATACCGCGCAGGATGAGGCAGATCTGAAAAGCGGGCCGCGCGAGCGCGGCCCCACCCACGGTGCAAGCCGCTGCCCGTAAACGGGGCTCGTGGCGAACCTCTCAGGTTCCGATGACAGATGGGGAGGACATCCGCGTCACCGAGTTACGGGAGCCTGACATGAGCGACCACCCCCGCACCACCGCCCTCGATGCCACACACCGCGCGCTCGGCGCGACGATGACGGACTTCGCCGGCTGGGACATGCCGCTGCGCTACGGCAGCGAGCGCGACGAGCACGTCGCCGTACGGACCCGGGCCGGCCTCTTCGACCTCTCCCACATGGGCGAGATCACCATCGACGGGGCGCAGGCCGGCGAACTCCTGGACTACGCGCTCGTGGGCAACCTCTCGGCACTGAAGGTCGGCCGCGCCCGCTACACGATGATCTGCGACGCCTCGGGCGGCATCCTCGACGACCTGATCGTCTACCGCACCGGCGAGCAGACGTACATGGTGGTCGCCAACGCCTCCAACGCGCAGGTCGTCCTCGACGCGCTGAGCGAGCGCGGCGCCGGCTTCGACGCGGCCGTCCGGGACGACCGTGACGCCTACGCGCTGATCGCCGTGCAGGGCCCCGAGGCGGCAGGCATCCTCAAGGGCCTCACCGACGCCGAGTTGGACGGACTGAAGTACTACGCGGGCCTTCCGGGCACCGTCGCCGGCCGCGAGGCCCTCATCGCCCGTACGGGATACACCGGCGAGGACGGCTTCGAGCTCTTCGTCTCCCCCGGCGACGCCGTCGCCGTCTGGGAGGCGCTGACGGAGGCCGGTTCCGCAGCAGGGCTGGTGCCGTGCGGGCTGAGCTGCCGCGACACGCTGCGCCTCGAGGCGGGGATGCCGCTGTACGGGCACGAACTGAGCACCCGGACGACGCCGTTCGACGCGGGGCTCGGCCGCATCGTGAAGTTCGAGAAGACGACGAACGACGGCGCCTTCGTCGGGCGTGAGCCGCTGGAGGCGGCAGCGGAGCGCGCTGCGGACGCTCCGCCGCGCAAGCTCGTCGGGCTGATCGCGCAGGGGCGCCGGGTGCCGCGCGCCGGCTACGCGGTGGTCTCGGCGGACGGCTCGGTGATCGGCGAGGTCACCTCCGGCGCTCCCTCCCCCACCCTCGGCAAGCCTGTCGCCATCGCGTATGTCGACCCCGCGCACGCGGAGCCGGGAACCGAGGGCGTCGCAGTCGACATCCGCGGCACGCACGAGCCGTACGAGGTCGTGGCACTCCCGTTCTACAAGCGGCAGCGCTAGGGCGTGTCCGCGAAGTCCCGCCCGGGGCGCGGGGTACACGCCCCAGGACGGCACCGGAGCGGACGCGTGCGCATGGCCTTGCCGGAAGCTCTCCCGGCACCGTCGTCGATCCCGAGGACCGCACCGTCGTGACTTCCGGCGCGAGTGGGAAGGATCTGCCGTGGCCGTGACCCCGGGCCGGTCCGCACGCACCGCGCCGCCTCCGTCCCACTGTCCAAGACCGGTTTCCACCGTCCCCTTCACATCCAGGAGAATCGCACCATGAGCACCCCTCAGCAGCTGCGCTACAGCAAAGAGCACGAGTGGCTGTCGCCCGCGGACAACGGCGTCTCGACGGTCGGCATCACGGCACACGCCGCGGACGCGCTCGGTGACGTCGTCTTCGTCCAGCTTCCCGAGACGGGCGACTCGGTCACCGCGGGCGAGCCCTGCGGCGAGCTGGAGTCCACCAAGTCGGTGAGCGATCTCTACGCACCGGTCTCCGGCGAGATCACCGAGATCAACCAGGACGTCGTCGACGACCCGGCGCTCGTGAATTCCGCCCCGTTCGAAGGCGGCTGGCTCTTCAAGGTCCGGATCACCGACGAGCCGGACGGACTGCTCACCGCCGACGAGTACGCCTCGTTCACCACCGGCACCTGACGCCCGTACGCATTCCCCAGCACGCCCCCTCTGCCTGCCTGTCCGCCTGACCGGCCTCGCCACCAGGGATGGTTCCATGTCGCTTCTGAACAGCTCTCTCCACGAGGTGGACCCGGACGTCGCCGCCGCCGTCGACGCCGAACTCCACCGTCAGCAGTCCACACTTGAGATGATCGCGTCGGAGAACTTCGCTCCGGTCGCCTCCCTGGAGGCACAGGGCTCGGTCCTCACCAACAAGTACGCCGAGGGCTATCCGGGCCGCCGCTACTACGGCGGCTGCGAACACGTCGACGTCATCGAGAACATCGCGCGCGACCGCATCAAGGCGCTCTTCGGCGCCGACGCCGCGAACGTACAGCCGCACTCCGGAGCCTCCGCCAACGCCGCGGCGATGTTCGCGCTGCTCAAGCCGGGCGACACGATCATGGGCCTCGACCTGGCCCACGGCGGCCACCTCACGCACGGCATGAAGATCAACTTCTCCGGCAAGCTCTACAACGTGGTCGCCTACCACGTCGACGAGAAGACCAGCCAGGTCGACATGGCCGAGGTCGAGCAGCTGGCCCGCGAGCACCGCCCGCAGATGATCATCGCGGGCTGGTCCGCCTACCCGCGCCACCTCGACTTCGCCGCCTTCCGCCGCATCGCGGACGAGGTGGGCGCCCTGCTCATGGTCGACATGGCGCACTTCGCCGGGCTGGTGGCGGCGGGCCTGCACCCCTCTCCGGTGCCGTACGCGGACGTGGTCACCACGACCACCCACAAGACACTCGGCGGCCCGCGCGGCGGCGTGATCCTGTCCAAGCAGGAGTACGCGAAGAAGATCAACTCCGCGGTCTTCCCCGGTCAGCAGGGTGGTCCGCTGGAGCACGTCATCGCGGCGAAGGCCGTCTCCTTCAAGATCGCGGCGACCGAGGAGTTCAAGGAGCGCCAGCAGCGCACCCTGGACGGCGCTCGGCTGCTCGCCGAACGCCTGCTGAAGCAGGACGCGGTGGACGCAGGTGTCTCGGTGCTCTCCGGCGGTACGGACGTGCACCTCGTCCTGGTCGACCTGCGCAACAGCGAGCTGGACGGCCAGCAGGCGGAGGACCGGCTCCACGAGGTCGGCATCACGGTCAACCGCAACGCCGTGCCGAACGACCCGCGCCCGCCCATGGTCACCTCGGGGCTGCGCATCGGTACGCCCGCACTGGCGACGCGCGGCTTCCAGGAGGAGGATTTCCGGGAGGTCGCCGACATCATCGCCCAGGCGCTGCTGCCGGGCTTCGACGAGGACAAGGCGAAGTCCCTCAGCTCCCGCGTCACGGCTCTCGCCGAGAAGCACCCGCTCTACCCGACCCTGGGCAAGTAGCAGGCGGAAGCGCCGAATCGGCCCCGCCGCATCCCCGCGGCGGGGCGCCGGCCGTAGGTCTCGTACGGAGACCCCGGGCGGGCACGGCAAGCACGAGCACCACAACGACCACCGCGCGCAGACACTACGAAGTACGGAAAGGAGGCAGTCACATGGCGATCTCCGTATTCGACCTCTTCTCGATCGGCATCGGCCCGTCCAGCTCACACACGGTCGGCCCCATGCGGGCTGCCCGGATGTTCGCCGGCCGCCTCAAGAACGAGGGCGTGCTGGCGCACACCGCGTCCGTACGGGCAGAGCTGTACGGCTCTCTGGGCGCCACGGGACACGGGCACGGCACCGCGAAGGCGGTGCTGCTCGGGCTCGAGGGCGAGTCCCCTCGCACCGTCGACGTGGAGACCGCCGACGAACGGGTGGAGGGGATCCGTTCGTCGAAGCGGCTGCGGCTGCTGGCCACGGAGATAGGGGACGCGCACGAGGTCGCCTTCGACGAGGCGACGCAGATGATCCTGCACAGGCGCCGCTCCCTGCCGTACCACGCCAACGGGATGACTCTCTTCGCGTACGACGCCGCGGGCCGCCCGCTGCTGGAGAAGACGTACTACTCGGTCGGCGGCGGCTTCGTCGTCGACGAGGACGCGGCCGGCGAGGGCCGCATCAAGCTCGACGACACGTCGCTCACGCATCCCTTCCGCTCGGGCGACGAGCTGCTGCGGCTGACCCGCGAGACGGGCCTCTCCATCTCGGCGCTGATGCTCCAGAACGAGAAGGCGTGGCGGTCCGAGGCGGAGATCCGCGCCGGGCTGCTGGAGATCTGGGGCGTGATGCAGGACTGCGTGGCCCGGGGCATGGCCCAGGAGGGCATCCTGCCGGGCGGCCTGAAGGTACGGCGCAGGGCTGCGACCGCCGCCCGCCAGCTGCGCGCCGAGGGCAGCCGGGACACGCACGCCATGGAGTGGCTGACGCTCTACGCGATGGCGGTGAACGAGGAGAACGCGGCGGGCGGCCGGGTCGTGACCGCTCCCACCAACGGCGCCGCGGGCATCATCCCGGCCGTCCTGCACTACTACACCGAGTTCGTGCCCGGCGCCGACGAGGACGGAATCGTCCGCTTCCTGCTGGCCGCGGGAGCCATCGGTCTGCTCTTCAAGGAGAACGCCTCCATCTCCGGCGCCGAGGTCGGCTGCCAGGGCGAGGTCGGCTCCGCCTGCTCGATGGCCGCCGGCGGACTGGCCGAGGTGCTGGGCGGCGGCCCGGAGAAGGTGGAGAACGCCGCGGAGATCGGGATAGAGCACAACCTCGGCCTCACCTGCGACCCGATCGGCGGGCTGGTGCAGATCCCCTGCATCGAGCGGAACGGCATGGCCGCGGTGAAGGCGGTGACCGCGGCGCGGATGTCCCTGCGCGGCGACGGACGCCACCACGTCTCGCTCGACAAGGCGATCAAGACGATGAAGGACACGGGCGCCGACATGAAGGTCAAGTACAAGGAGACGTCGCGGGGCGGGCTCGCGGTCAACGTCATCGAGTGCTGAGGAACCGGATCTGAGCCGGATCGCGTGGCCGCGCACAGCGAGCAGCTGGACGCCGAGGTTCGGGCACACCGTCTGGCCGAGATCCCGAGATCCGCAAAGGAGCGCGGGCTCACTCGGAGCGAGATCGCGCGGCTGCGATGAGGATCGGGCTGCGACGGGCCCGGCCTGATCACCGCCACACCCGCCCGTAAGCGGGGGCGGTGCGGCGCGGCCGCCGGGGTGCGCCGCGGACGCCTCCGCTTCGCGGTGCGCGGCACGTGGGGCCGGTGTACAGAGGACGTATGTCACGGTGGCTCACCGATCTCCGCCGGTCCTCACAGCCCAGACACGCGATGGCCGCCGTTCCGATCGCGTTGATGGTGCTGATCGTCGTGGTCGACGTACTCGCGCCGCCGCACATCCACCTCGGTCCCCTGCTGGTCGCGGCACCCGCCCTCACGGCGTCCTTCGCGGGCCCCCGGCTGACCGCCGTGGTCGCCGCACTCGCCGTCGTCGCCCAGGCAGTCATCGCGCTCCTGCGCGACCGTGACGAGCTCTTCTCGGCGAACCACCAGGCACAGATCCTCGCCCTGGTCCTGGTGGGGGCGAGCCTCGTGGTCTTCTGCGCGGTGCGGGAGCGCCGGACGGAAGAGCTGAGACAGGTCCGGTACGTCTCCGAGTCGGCTCAGCGGCTCGTCGTGAGGCCCCTTCCGAAGAGGATCGGGCCGCTCCGGGTGGCCTCCATGTACCTCGCGGCGGAGGCCGAGGCGCAGATCGGCGGCGACCTGTACGCGGCCTCACGCACGGGCTCGGCCGCGCGGCTGATCATCGGGGACGTTCGCGGCAAGGGCATGCCCACCGTCGGCGACGCCGCCGTGCTGCTCGGCGCGTTCCGGGGCGCCTCCCACCGCGACATGCCCCTGTCCGATCTGGCCGCCTACCTCGACGGAAGCATCTCCCGGAATCTCACCCAACCCGACGGAACGGAACAGCCGGGCGAAACCTTCGCCACCGCCGTGCTCCTCGACATCCCCGACGCGGGCGGCAGATTCGAGATGGTCCAGTGCGGCCACCCGCCTCCGGTCCTGGTGCGCAAAGGCGGCGTCACGACGGCCGAGGCGCACCCGCCGGGGCCGCCGCTGGGGCTCGGCGACCTGGAGCCTCCTCACTACCGCGTCAACGCATTCGAGTTCCAGGCCGGGGACCTCCTGGTGCTGTACACGGACGGCGTCACCGAGGCCCGGGACTCTGAGGGTTCCTTCTATCCGCTCGTCGAACGGGTCGCCGACTGGACGGACTGCGATCCCGACGCGCTCCTGCAGAACCTCAGACGGGACCTGCTCGACCACGTCGGAGGACACCTCGACGACGACGCCGCCGTGATCGCGATCGAACGCATGCCGGTGCCCTGGTGATCAGCGTGCCCTGACGTCGCCCGGCGAGGCGTCAGTGGTCCAGGGAGCGCAGGTACTTCGCGAACTTCTCCAGCCCGTCGATGTTCCTGGGACCGCTGATCCCCTCGTTGTAGTCGAGGACGAAGAAGTTGTTCTTCTCCACAGCGGGCAGGTCCCGTGTGTGCGGTGACTTCTTCAGGAACTCGATCTTCTTCTCGGCGGGCTGGTCACCGTAGTCGAGGATGATGACTACCTGCGGCTCGGCCTTCGCGACGGACTCCCAACTCGCCTGTGTCCAGCGCTGGTCGAGCCCTCCGAAGATGTTCCGGCCGCCCGCCGTCCTGATGATGTCGTCGGGCGGGACCCGTCCGCCGGCGGTGGCGGGCTGCTCCTTGCCGGAGTCGTAGAGGAAGACCGGAACCCGGTCGCCGTCCGGCGCCTTGGACTCCACCGCGTTCACACGCTTCTTCAGGCCGGCGACGACCTCGTGCGCCCTCTTCTCGACCCTGAAGATCCTGCCCAGCCGCTCCAGGTCCGTCCACAGCCCCTGGAACGGGGTGACCTTCTCGGGGTACCGCGGGTAGTTGTAGCAGCTCTCGGCGTGCATGAAGCTCTGCACGCCGAGCTTGTCGAGGATCTCCGGGGTGATGCCTCGCTGCTCGCTGAAGCCCGACTCCCAGCCGGCTACGACGAAGTCGGACTCCGCCTCGACGACGACTTCCTTGTTGAGGAGGTCGTCGCTGAGCTTCTTCACCTTCGCGTACTCCGACGCCCAGGGGGACTCGCTCACGGGCGGGTTCGCCGGCGGCATCACGTAGCCGTGCACGTGCTCGGTCAGGCCGAGGCTGAACAGCTTGTCCGCGCTGCCGCCCTCGTAGGCGACAGCGCGCCGTGGAACCTCGTAGGCGACCTGCTCTCCGCACCTGTTGACGCGAGCCTTCTTCGACTGGCCCCCGCCGTCTTCGACTTGGGCGCCGCAGCCGGTCAGGAGAGCGGGGAGCAGGAGTGCGGTCATCAGGGCGCCGCGCTGTCTCGTCGAAGCGCGCGGAGGGGTCGTTCTCATGATGTCGTGTGCCTTCCCGAGGAGTTGGTGAACGGGGCGAGGGAGTAGAGGAGTTGCGGATCGCCTGTCAGCGGATGCGGTACGACGGTGGCCTCGACACCGAACACCTGGCTGACCAGTTCCGCGGTCAGTACGTCCCACGGCGTGCCGGAGGCCAGGAGGCGCCCCTGCGAGAGCACGCCGAGCCGGTCGCAGGCCGCCGAGGCGAGGTTGAGGTCGTGCAGGACGACCAGGACGGTGAGCCCCCGGCCGCGCAGGAACGAGAGCAGCTCGACCTGGTGCCGGACGTCGAGATGGTTGGTGGGCTCGTCGAGCACCAGGATCTGCGTCTCCTGTACGAACGCCCGGGCCAGCAGCACGCGTTGGCGTTCACCGCCGGACAGGGTGAGGACTCCACGCCGGGCCAGATGGTGGATGCCGAGCTGCCGCATCGCCTCCTGGCACAGGTCCCGCTCCCGCGCGCCGAGCCGCTGATTGCCCCGTAGGTGCGGCGCACGTCCAAGTGCCACGACCTCTTCGACGGTGAAGTCGAGCTCCACGGAGCCTTCCTGGGTCAGGGCCGCCACGGCCCGCGAACTCGCCCGCATGGTCAGGGTGTCGAGATCCGCGTCGCCGATCAGCACGCTGCCCGAATTCGGGCGCAGCGCCCGGTAGACGCATCGCAGCGCCGTCGACTTGCCGCTTCCGTTCGGGCCGACCAGGCCGACTACCTGACCGCTCTCGGCCTTCAGCGACAAATCGCGTACGAGGCTCGTGCCGTCGGTCACCACGGAGAGCCCGTCCAGGGCCAGGTCCATCTCAACCGCCTCCGAACATGTAGCCCTTGCGGCGCATCAGCGTGATGAACACCGGGACGCCGATGAGGGCGGTGATGACGCCCAGGGGAAGTTCGCGCGGCGCCACCAGCGTCCGCGCCGCCAGGTCGACCCAGACCATGAAGACCGCACCGGACAGTGAGGCCAGGGCGAGCACCCGGGTGTGGGCGGCGCCCGCGACCATCCGGGCGAGATGCGGAACGATCAGGCCGGTGAAGCTGATGGCTCCGCTGACGGCGACCATCACGCCGGTCATCAGCGAGACGAGTACGAGGAGCCTCTTGCGGTGCCGGTCGGGGCTGATCCCCAGGCTCGACGCGGTCTCGTCCCCCAGCGACATGACGTCCAGGGCGCGGGCGTCGCGGTGGAGCGCCGCGACGCCGAGCACGACGACGGCGCACAGCACAGGGAGCACACCCCACGACGCGGCTCCGAAGCCCCCCATGGTCCAGTGCAGGATCATGCTCGTCGCCTCGCTGCCCGGCACGGAATAGACGATCACGCTCATGAGCGCCTGGAAGCCGAACGACATCGCCACACCTGTCAGTACGAGCCGCAGCGGGGAGAGCGCCCCTCTGGTCGTGGAGGCGGCGTACACGAGGAGCGACGCGGCCAGTGCGCCGATGAAC
The DNA here is from genome assembly GCF_013870515.1 of Streptomyces albidus (ex Kaewkla and Franco 2022). Classification (GTDB taxonomy): domain Bacteria; phylum Actinomycetota; class Actinomycetes; order Streptomycetales; family Streptomycetaceae; genus Streptomyces; species Streptomyces albidus. The sequence continues at coordinate 21,402 of NZ_JACBXA010000060.1, forward strand.
GCTCCCGCGGAGACGGCGTGGACGCCCAGTGCGGCCAGCCCCCCGCTGACCGTGACGCCGACGGCACCCACCGACGCTCCGGAGGAGAGCCCCAGCACGAACGGGTCCGCGAGCGCGTTGCGCACCAGCGCCTGGATCGCGACACCTGCCGCGCTCAGTCCCGCGCCCACCAGCCCCGCGAGCAGGACCCGCGGCGTGCGGATCTCCCAGATGATCCGGTAGGTGGTGACCTCGCCGGCCTCGATCCGCCCTCCCGCGAGAGCGGCCCACAGATGACGCGCGGTCTCCCCCGGGGTGATCACCGCGGGTCCGACGCCTATGGCCACGATCGACGAGCCGAGAAGAACGGCCAGAAGAGCGGCGCACGTTGCGGCGAGGCCCGCCCGGGAGGCGACCAGCCCCCGAACTCCGCTCACTCGTCCACCTCTTCCGCCCCGTCCGGGGAAGCGGAACGCTTCACCAGGAAGCCGGCGCCCAGCGCGACGGCTGTGAGGGCGCCGAAGACGCAGGCCGTGCCCGCATAGCCGGCCAGACCCAGCCCGGCACCGCCCAGGGCGGCGCCCACGAACACGCCGAAGCTCATTCCGGCGGCGTTGATGCTCAGTGCCGAGCCGCGCGACGTCCCGCAGCGCCGCACGAGCAGGCTGACCACGCAGGCCGCCACGACGGCGTGGGCGGCGGCGTGAAGTGCCGTGAGCACGAGGGCCGTCGGGAGCCAGTGCGTGAAGTAGAAGCAGACGACGGAGAGCAGGGCCGCGGTCAGCCCCGCTGCCAGCAGGCGCTCTGTCGCGATCCGCGGAGCAGGTGAGTTGGTGATCCTCCCGGTCAGGAGATTGCTCACGAAGAACGATGCGCCGCTCAACGTCCATACGAACGCGAAGAGTTCGGGAGTGAGTTGGAACCGCGCGTCGTAGAAGGCGGCCAGATAGGCGAGGTAGCCCATGAAGACGGCCGTACGAAGCAGCGAGACCGCCAGCAGCGGTGCCACGCCGGGGATCGCGGCGAGCTGCTTGAACGACGCGAGGTATCCCGCACGTCCTTCGGCCCTGTGATCGGGCCGCGTCTGCTGCGGCTTGCCGCGCCGGGAGAGCAGGAAGCATGCGAGCAGCCCCGAGACCACTGTCACGGCGAGGAGGTCCCCCTGCCAGCCCCAGAACGCGGCGGGAAGCGCGACGAGGGGTGCCGCGAGCATCGCCGTCATCGACTGCGTCGCCGTGACCAGCGTCGCCGCGCGTCCGGCTGCCTTCCCTTCCCCGAACCTGTCCGCGGCGGCCGCCGTGAGGGCCGGGTTCAGTACGGACGTACCGGCGCCGACGAGCAGGCAGAACGCGGCGAGGAGGACGTAGTCCCCGCTCGCACCGAGTGCCGCCGAGACGGCGAGCACCGCCAGTCCCGCCGCCGCCGCGGACTCGCGCGGCACGCGGTCGATCAGTGGAGCGAGCGCGGTGCCCACCAGCAGCGCTGTGAGGCCGCCCAGCCCGCGGAGCCCGCCCATCGCGGCGACGCTGCTTCCCGCCTCATCGGCAACAGGCACCAGGTAGGTGCTGAAGACGGTGAACGGCAGCAGGCTGACCACGGACGCGAGGAGAACGGGCCACAGCGCGCGGGCCATTCGCAGGTCTCCGTGCGAAGTGGCGTCCGACCCGCGGGACTTGTGCTCGACCGGTGTCTCCTTGGAGTCGAAGCTCACGGCCCCTCCTCGATCGGGGAGACGGACACACCACCGGCGCGGTAGCGGTACAGGCACGTGGATTCCGCGCTGAACTGCGAGAAGGGGAACGGTTCTGCGGACAGCGCGGTGACACCGGCGGACAGGAACGCGCGGGCCACGGCGCTGCCTGTCTGCGCGTAGACGACCAGTGGGATCCCTTGCTCCCGGCAGTGCTCGAGGATGAGGTCGAACGTGCCGTTGCCGAGGGTCATCCCGGTCGCCACGACGGCGTCGGCCGCGCCCAGCACCTCAGTCATGTCGTCGGTGACCGGCTCCCCCCAGCGGGTGGTGCGCAGGTTCAGGTCGCAGGGCAGGCAGACGCCGCCCCGGTCGCGTATCGCCGCCACGAGGGGGTCGACCACACCGATGAGCGCCACCTTCGCACCCGGTTCGATGTCGAGGAGCCCCGCGATGGCGGCGTCGCGCGCCCGTGCGCGAATCTCCGGGGTGCCGTTGGGAAGGGTGACCGGTTCGGCGCTCACCACGTCCCGGTGCGGCACCGCCCGGGCAAGGTGCGCGTCCAGAGCGGCGACGCGGACCGGCGTGGATTCGTGGCGCAGCAGGGTGTCCAGGGTCTGGCCGGAGGCGTTCTCGCAGAAGTCGGGGGTGAGTTCACCCGCTTCGAACGAACAGGCTCCGAAGGAACTTCCGGCACGGAGCAGCAGGTAGTGCGTGTGGTAAGTGTCCTTGCTTCCGGCCAGTCGGGTCGTGTGGTAGAGCCAGAAGGCGCTGGTGACGACGGTCTCGCGGGGGTCCGGGCCGTGGGATCCGGACAGTACGGCGTCGGTGAGTTCCGCGACGCTACGGGGCTTGAGGTGTGACATGTGGGTTCTCTCGTCGTGCTTGCGGGGTCTCGGGTTTCGGATTCCGGCGCGGGAGTGGGCCTCAACTCGCCGTCGTGGCTCGGCGACCCGCCCATGCGGGCCGGTCCGTGGTGGACCAGGGAGGCCTCAACTCGTCCTGGACGCTGATGAGATGGGGTTCGAGTGACGTGATGTCGTGTGCCTCCGCATGCCTGGCGAAGGCGCTCTCGACGTAGCGGTGGCCGGTGTCGGCGGCGATGAACACGCACGTACGGCCCTCGGCTCGGCCCTCTTCCCAGCGGGCGGCCAGATGGGCGGCCCCCGTCGACAAGCCGGCGAATATCCCGCTGTCGCGCAGCAGCGACACCGCGCCCGACACGGCGCACTCGAAGTTCACCCAGTGGATCCGGTCGTACAACTCGTGCCGGACGTTGGCGAATTCGATGGCGCTGCCGATCCCGGCGATGATCATGTCGGGGTCCGACACGTGTTCCGATCCGAAGGTGACGCTGCCGAAGGGCTGTACGCCGACGAGGTGCACGTCCCTGCCCGCCTCACGCAGATACGTGGCGACGGCTCCGGTGGAGGCACCGGAGCCCACGCCGCCCACGAGGGTCAGCGGGCCTTCGGGTATCTCCTCGTGGACGGCGCCGGCCACCTCGCGGTAGCCGAAGTAGTGGATGTCGTCGTGGTATTGGCGCATCCAGTGGTACGAGGGGTTGGCCTCCAGGATCTCGGCTATGCGCCGCACACGGAGTTCCTGGTCGAGCCGCAGATTCCGGGACGGCTCCACCTGTTCCAGAGTCGCGCCGAGGATCTCCAGCTGGACGAGGAGCGTACGGTCGACGGTCGTCGACCCCACGATGTGGCACTTCATCCCGTAGCGGTGACAGGCCAGCGCCAAGGCCTGCGCGTAGATCCCGCTGGAGCTGTCGATCAGGGTGTCGCCCGGCTCGACCACTCCCGTCTCCAGAAGATGACGGACCGCACCGAGCGCGGAGTAGATCTTCATCGTCTCGAACCGGAGACAGACCAGATCAGGCCGCAGCGCTATCAGGTCCGGCTCCTTGACCGCTTCAGCGATGTGCTCGTGCATCCAGTCCCATCTCCATGCGCCGTTCCTGTGGTTGATGTCGCGGGGCGCTCTCGACGGCATCGAGCATCACACTTTATGAAAATGATTGTCAATACGATTAGAGTGTCGCGGGAGACGGCCGGACGACGGCGGACGACGACAGGAGGCCCTGATGCGGTCCCAGAAATTCGAGGCGCCACCTGACCCCGTGCGTGCCGAACCGGCGGGAGTCGGCACGGCGTTCGGGACGTTCGGCGAACTGCTCCAGGGCCGGCTGCCCGAGCGGGACGGGGACTTCCTCGTGACGCTGCCCGTCGCACGGTGGACGAGGGCCACATTCCGGCCGGGCCCCGCCTCTGCCGGGATCACCGTCAGCCCGCCGCGCAAGACCAAGGCCCTTCGACTGGCCCGTCTGATCGCCGACGAGAGCGGACGAGAGGTCGGCGGACTGCTGACCGTCAACAGCGTGATCCCCGAAGGCAAGGGCATGGCCAGTTCCTCGGCCGACCTGGTCGCGACGGCACGGGCTCTCGGCCAGGCCCTCGGCCTGGCGATGCCTCCCGCCCGTATCGAGCGCCTGCTCGCACGCATCGAACCCACCGACGGCGTGCTCTACCCGGCCATCGTCGCCTTCCACCACCGCGCCGTCCGGCTGCGCGCCGTCCTCGGCTCCCTTCCTCCCATGGCCGTCGTCGGGATCGACGAGGGCGGCAGCGTCGACACCGTCGACTTCAACCGGGCCCCCAAGCCCTTCACTTGGGCGGACCGCCGCGAGTACGCCCGCCTGCTGGAGCGGATCGCTGACGCAGTGCGCACGCGGGACCTCGCAGCCGTCGGCAGGATCGCCACGCGGAGCGCACTCATGAACCAGTCCCTGCGGCCCAAGTGGTCGTTGGAGCCCATGCGGGAGATCTCCCGCCGGGTCGGCGGGCTGGGAGTGACCGTCGGGCACAGCGGCACGACGGCCGGGATACTGCTGGACGCCTCGGATCCCGCGTACACGCATCGCGTCTCCGCCGCCGCACGCGCGTGCACCGAGCTGCTCACGGGCGGGGAGCAGAGCGTGTCGGTGCACAGGACTCTCAGCTTTCCGGCCGCCCTCACCGCGGATCCGGACCTCTCGCGATTCGTCCGCACCGCCTGAACGCTCCGCCGTCTTTCAGGCCTCGCCGAAACACCTCGACAGACCGCACGTGCGGGACGGAGTCTGACGGGGCGGGCCGGCACCGCGCCGGGACCA
>NZ_JACBXA010000061.1 GCF_013870515.1 Streptomyces albidus (ex Kaewkla and Franco 2022)
GCGCCGCCCGGGCGGGCGCTCGTGGTCGAAGCCGTTGGTGTGCTTCTCCGGAACGTAGCCCTGTGAGCCGTCGTGCGGGTCCGGGTACGGCCTCGACGGGCCGTACCCGCTGGTCATCGGCTCGAAGGGCCCGAACGGGCCGTCCTGACCTGAGGAGCCGGAGGGACCGTGCGATCCGTGTGAGCCGTAGGGACCACCCGGATCCTGGGGGCCGTGTGGATCGTTGGGACCTTCCATGCGTATCGAGTCCTCTCCCTGGGCCCTGGGCCTGTGCAGACCGCGGTCCGGTCCCCCCAGGCTCGGTCCACGTCAGCGGCCCCGCATCCCCAGCGCGGGCGGCACTGTGCCAACGGCGAAGCCGCTCACCCGCGCGGCCGTACGGAGCTGCGGGCCCGGACCCCCGGCGTCTGCCGGTGGATCGCTCCCGGACGGCCGTGGCCCACGCCGCGGGCGGCGCCCAGATGCGCAGAGGTAGGCGCGGCCCGCGTCCGCCGGTCGTTCGTGCCTGTCGTGGTGTGTCCGTCCGCCGGTGGCGGTCACGGCAGTGGGCGGGGCCGATGCCTCCGCGCCCAGAGGTGCATCCCGGGCCGTCCCGCGATCACGGGCTCGTACACCTCGGGTGCGGCAGCGCCCTGAATCTCCGCTCGGCGGGCGGTGGTTGGGCAGCGGCAACGCTGCTTGCGGCGCGGTGGCGGGTCGTTCAGAGCAGCCCGGCGACGGTGACGATCAGATACGCGGAGGCGACTGCGATGATCAGCCCGACGATGACTGCGATGATCTTTCCGTTACGGCGCATGGTCTGCCTCGGGGGCGAGTGGCGGGTGGTGTTCGATCGGTTGTCGGTGTCGTGCGTGCTCCCGGTTGTCGGTGAACTCAAGACCTATGAGAGCGCTTGCCGGTTGTAGTACGGCGCTGCCCGGATCGCAGGGCCCGTCCGGGAGGAGGGGCAGCCTCGCCGGCGTACGGGCGTTCCGGGACGGGCGGCGCAGCCGCGCCGGACGGCAGGTACAGGCGAGTACAGGTGGGTGCCGCCGGATACGCGCGTACGGACCGGGTCGCCGCCCTGCAAGCGCGCCGCAGACGGCACGAACAAGGCCCCCACCCGGTTTCCCGAGGTGAGGGCCTTGAACAGCGAGGGTGAATGACGGGACTTGAACCCGCGACATCCTGGACCACAACCAGGTGCTCTACCACCTGAGCTACATCCACCACGACCGGCGCTCTTCCTACCGGCCGTGAAAGAGTGTACAGGGTCGGCCGGGGTGCGTGCGCACGGGTTACGGCCGGGCCGGTGCCCCGCCGGAACCCCTCATGAGGCGGGCGGCACCACGTGCTTCGCCGCGACCTTCTTCGCGGTGTCGGAGTCCGGCCCGGGGGCGGGGACGAAGAGCGACTCGCGGTAGTAGCGCAGCTCCGCGATCGACTCGCGGATGTCGGCGAGAGCGCGGTGGTTGCCGTTCTTCGGCGGGCTGTTGAAGTACGCGCGCGGGTACCAGCGGCGGGCCAGCTCCTTGATCGAGGAGACGTCGACGATGCGGTAGTGCAGGTGGCTCTCCAGGTCCTTCATGTCGCGGGCGAGGAAGCCGCGGTCGGTGCCGACCGAGTTGCCGCAGAGCGGGGCCCGGCCGGCTTCCGGTGCGTGCTCCTTCACGTACGCCAGAACCTGCGCTTCCGCGTCGGCGAGCGTCGTGCCGTCGTCGAGTTCGTCCAGCAGGCCGGAGGCCGTGTGCATCTCACGGACGACCTCCGGCATCGAGGCGACCGCCCGTGCCGGAGGACGGATCACGACATCCACGCCCTCGCCGAGTACGTTCAGCTCAGAATCGGTGACCAGAGCGGCCACTTCGACGAGCGCGTCGTCGGACAACGAGAGCCCCGTCATCTCGCAGTCGATCCACACCATGCGGTCATTCATGAGCTTCACCCTACGTCGACACCCCTCAGCCGCGGCCTCGTTGTCCCGGGACCCTCGCCGCCCAGGCATCTGATTCCGGTTTCCCCGCTTCTGCCGCCTCCGAACGGTGCTCGCGGTGATGACGCGCGTCGCGGAGGTCACGTGGTGCGTAGGAGCCGGTCGCGGAGACCAGCCCGTGCTCGTGGCCGCCGCTGAGCATGCCGGCACCGCCGGCGTTGCCCGTGTCACCCGATACGCCGGGATCCTCCGTGTATGCGCCCTCACTGAATCCGCCCGCGTTCGGGTTGCCGCCCTCCGGACGGCGCACCCGGTAGGCAGCACGGTAAGCGGCCGGCGAGGAGCCCAGCTGACGTCTGAAGTGACCGCGAAGGGCCACAGGCGAACGGAAGCCGCAGCGCCCCGCGACCTCGTCCACCGAGTAGTCGGACGTCTCCAGCAGCCGCTGTGCCTGGAGCACCCGCTGGGTGATCAGCCACTGCAGCGGCGCGCTGCCCGTCAGCGAACGGAATCGCCGGTCGAAGGTCCTCCGCGACATGTACGCGCGTGCTGCCAGCGTTTCCACGTCGAACTGTTCGTGCAGGTGCTCCAGGGCCCACGCCACGACTTCGGCGAGCGGGTCCGCACCGATCTCCTCTGGTAAGGAGCGGTCCAGATGTCGTGGATGGCCGCCGGTCTCTGCTCCGGCCCCGCGGCGCGGAGGTACGACCAGGCGCCGGGCGAGGGCGCCTGCCGCCTCCGCCCCGTGGTCGTTGCGCACGACGTGCAGGCACAGGTCGATGCCCGCAGCGGTGCCGGCGGAGGTGAGGATGTCGCCGTCGTCCACGAAGAGTTCACGCGGGTCGACGTGGACGGACGGGTAGCGCTTGGCAAGCGTCGGCGCGTACATCCAGTGGGTCGTCGCGGGGCGCCCGTCCAGCAGTCCCGCTGCGGCCAGTACGAAGGCTCCCGTGCACAGCCCGACGAGCCGTGCCCCTTCTTCGTGTGCCCGGCGCAGAGCCTCCAGGGCCGCGGCCGGCGGTGGCTGCGTGATGGAACGCCACGCGGGAACGACGACGGTGCCCGCGCGGGACAGGGCGTCGAGCCCGTAGGGAGCGCTCAGTTGCAGCCCGCCGGTCGTACGCAGCGGCCCGTCTTCCCCCGCACACACCAGCAGCCGGTAACGGGGGACCCCGGCGTCCTGGCGGTCGATGCCGAACACGGAGAGCGGTATGGAGCTCTCGAAGATGGGTCCACCGCTGAAGAGCAGCACCGCCACGATCTCGCGGCGCCGCCGTGCGGCCAGTTTGCGGGTGTTCGCCGGGCCGTTCGTCGAGTCCTGATGGCTCTTTGGAACGCTCACCGGAAGTCAGCCCCCCTCAATCGTCGCGTCCTCTCGGTCCTGCACGCTTCCCCCGCGGCGACAGCCAAGATCGAATCTACTGTGTCGAACGATGTCACCGGGACAACTTCGACACCCGGTGCTATGTCGACAAGGCAACTTGGCGTGAAGCGTTCGATCACGAAGCGTTCCATTCGGTGACGCCACTGGGAAGTGCGCATGCCGTCCCTGCCCCGCCGCCGTATGAGCCACACGTGCCGGTCGGTCCTTTCCGTGCAGGTGGCGAGGGGTTGGGGAGTTGTCGCGCCAACGGCCATGGCTCGTAACAAAATTGGCCGAAAAAAGCAGGGCTCGCATATGGGATCCGGACACCTTGCGAGCGTAGCCCCCCACGAACTGGCCTACGGCGGTTCGAAGTCGGCCTTACGGCTGGTCAGGGGCGCCGGGGCGCCGCCCGCCGCGGTGCAGACCGGTGCCCGTCCGGCTGTGCCGGCCGCGGTGCGGACCGGGCCGGTCGATGGAGAGCCGGGCGTACGTCTGCTGGATGTACGCGCGCTCGGACTGACGCAGCAGCATACGGCAGGCGGCCGTCACGGCGGTGAGCCCAACTGCCGTGCCCAGCGCGGCTCCTGCCGGGTAACCGCACGTCAGCAGGGTGCAGGGGACGAGCGCGCAGCTGAACGCGCCCCACCGGACGACCTTGGCTCCCGCGGCGGAGGCACGCGTGGCGGCGTCCGCTTCGGGTTCCGGCATGTCGTAGGGGTCCGGTTCGGTGGCTGGATCCGTACGGGTGCCGAGGTGTGCGGAGGTGGCGGGGAGTCGGCGTCGGCCTCCGCCCGGGCGGCTGGTGGGTGATAGCACCTACTGATAACGCTGTGGCGTGCGCGTGGTAACTGAAAGTGTTCCGCCGGGCACGTTCCGTCGACCTCGGTGAGGGGTGGCGTAAGGGGCATGGCGGGGCGTTGCGTGATGGCTCTCGCTCAGGCATGCTCCGGGGTCAGCCTGCGACGACCGGTGCCTCCCGACGCCCCTGGGCAAGGGTGGAGTCTGGTCGTACCCTTACGGGTAAGGGGCAGGAAAGGCCTTGGCCGTATTCCGGCCGCCGCCGTCAGGACCCCCGGGGAGTCGAGCACTCGACTCGCCGTACGCAAGATCACCGCCAACCGCCGCTCCCTCCGCACAGAGGACTCCCTTCGCCGAGACACCGATGGCCGGACACGAGATCCCCGAACCCGCGGACCGCAAGCAGGTCGCAGATCCGACCGCGATTCCTGATGAAGCGGTGGAAGACGCACGCCACTCATGCGACCCCGCGTTCCAGCACGGCGTCGTGGTGGGCTTCGACGGCTCCATGTCGAGCGAGCGGGCGCTCGCGTACGCGATCGGCATGGCCTACCGGTCCGGTTCGGGCCTGATCATCGTGCATGTGGCGAACCGGCTGCCGACGACGGTGTGGGCCGGCTGCGAGCCGCCCGTCTTCGTCGATGTTCCCGATCACCGCACCGAGGTGCTGGGGTTCGAACTGGCCTGTGCGGAACACCTTTCCGAGGTGCCCTGGATCCTCGTGGAGCGCGGCGGTGACATCTGTCACGAACTCGAAGAGGTCGGGCACGAGTACGAGGCGGACGCCATCGTCGTCGGCTCGACGCACGGCCTGGCGGGGCGGATCTTCGGCTCCGTGGCGGGACGCCTCGCACGTCGGGCGGAGCGCCCGGTCGTGGTGATCCCGTAACGTTCCCCGGCCTCACGGCTGTCCAATTGCCCTTTTCCGTGGGGTGAGTTCGCTGTTGTCCAGCGATAAATCTTCTCACTCCGACAGGTGGATTGTGAGCTTGTGAGGGGCATATAGGTGGCACGGACGCCCGAACAAACAAACGGCGTGCTGTCGCGCGGGAGGTGACGGTCCCGCGGGGCGGCAACCTGCCGGCGTTATGGGCGACGCCGGTGCAGGGGAGGCGGAATCCCGCGTGGATGGTGGCCCGCGCGGGATTCCGCCCGCTGCCCGGCCCTCGGGGCCGGCTGGATCCGACTACTCGACCGTGACGGACTTCGCCAGGTTGCGCGGCTTGTCGATGTCACGGCCCAGCGCCAACGCCGTGTGGTACGCGAGCAGTTGAAGCGGAATCCCCATCAGCACCGGGTCGAGCTCGACCTCGTTGCGCGGGACCACGATCGTGTGGTCCGCCTTCTCCTGCTCCTGGTGCGCCACGGCGAGGATCTTGCCGCTGCGGGCCTTGATCTCCTCCAGCGTCGCCCGGTTCTTGTCGAGCAGTTCGTCGTTCGGGAGGATCGCGACGGTGGGTACCGCGGGCTCGATCAGCGCGAGCGGACCGTGCTTCAACTCGGAGGCCGGGTAGGCCTCGGCGTGGATGTACGAGACCTCCTTGAGCTTCAACGACGCCTCGCGGGCCACGGGATACCCGCGCACACGGCCCACGAACATCATGCTCTTGGCCTCCGCGTAGTCCGCCGCGAGCTTCTTGATCTCGTCCTCGGCGCGCATGATCTCGTCGATCTGCTCGGGGAGGCGCCGCAGTCCGGCGATGATCCGCTTGCCGTCGGCGACGGACAGGTCGCGGATACGGCCGAGGTGCAGGGCGAGAAGCGCGAACGCGACGGCGGTGTTCGTGAAGCACTTGGTGGACACGACGCAGACCTCGGGCCCGGCGTGCACGTACACGCCGCCGTCCGTCTCACGCGCGATGGCGGAGCCGACGACGTTGACCACGCCCAGCACGCGGGCGCCCTTGCGCTTGAGCTCCTGCACCGCCGCGAGGGTGTCGTAGGTCTCGCCGGACTGGCTGACCGCGATGTAGAGCGTGTCGGGGTCGACGACCGCGTTGCGGTAGCGGAACTCGCTGGCCGGCTCCGCGTCGGCGGGGACGCGGGCCAGCTCCTCGATCATCTGGGCGCCGATCATGCCCGCGTGGTACGCCGAGCCGCAGCCGAGGATCTTCACGCGGCGCATCCGGCGCGCCTCGCGCGCGTCGAGATTCAGCCCGCCGAGGTGGACCGTGGCGAAGCGCTCGTCGATGCGCCCGCGCAGCACGCGGTCGACCGCGTCGGCCTGCTCGGCGATCTCCTTGTGCATGTACGTGTCGTGGCCGCCCATGTCGTAGGACTCGGCGGCCCATTCGACGGTCTCGGGCGAGGTCGAGGTGCGGGAGCCCTCGGTGGTGTAGGTGCGGTAGTCGTCCGCCTTGATGGTGGCCATCTCGCCGTCGTCCAGCGTGACGACCTGGCGGGTGTGCGAGACGAGGGCGGCGACGTCGGAGGCGACGAACATCTCGTGCTCGCCGATGCCCAGCACGACCGGCGAGCCGTTGCGGGCCACGACGATGCGGTCGGGGAAGTCGGCGTGCAGCACGGCGATTCCGTACGTGCCCTCCACCATGCGGAGGGCCTCCTGGACCTTGCCCTCCAGGCGCTCGTCCTGAGCGCGGGCGATGAGGTGGGTGAGCACCTCGGTATCGGTCTCGGAGGCGAAGGTGACGCCGTCGGCCGTGAGCTTGGCGCGCAGCTCGGAGGCGTTGTCGATGATGCCGTTGTGGACGACGGCGACCTTCTCGTCGGGGTCGACGTGGGGGTGCGCGTTGACGTCGTTCGGGGCGCCGTGGGTGGCCCAGCGGGTGTGCGCGATGCCGGTCGTGCCCGCGAAACGGGCGGGGACGCGCTCCTCGAGGTCGCGGACACGGCCCTTGGTCTTGGCCGTCTTCAGCCCCGCGCTCTTGCCGGAGCCGCTGCTGTGGATGGCGATGCCCGCGGAGTCGTAACCCCGGTACTCCAGCCGCTGCAGTCCTTCGAGCAGGAGTGGCGCGACCTCACGCTGGCCGATATATCCCACGATTCCGCACATGTTGGGTGCTGCCTCTCCCTCGACGATGTCCACTTGGTGGTGGCGTTCGGTGCTGTTGTGTGCCCGAGTGGTGTTCGAGCGGTCCTTCGTTCGCCGGCTTCAGCTGTCGGCTGTCGGCCGTGCTCCGCGTGCGGTCATCCGTAGACGAGCCGGCGCAGCTGCCGCAGTGAGAGGTCAGGGGGCGCTACCGCGCGGCGCGGCAGCTCCGACGAGATCCGGGCGAAGATCTCCGTGTTGGTGAGCCCCCTGGACTGCAGCTCGCGATGCCTGCGGCGCACGAACTCCTCGGTCCTCTCGTCGAAGTACGCCAGGACGTCCAGGACGATCCGGGCCGCTTCGCCGCGCTGGAGCGGCGTCGTGCGGACCAGGTGGTCGATGAGGTCGTCGTGGACCGGCGTACGGACTTCGAGCACCCTTTGATATTGAAGGCTCGGGGTGGGTAACGCAAGAAATCTGCCCGGTATCGGGCAAGCGTGTCGATATATGACGGACGGTGAATTCATGGTCACTCACTGCCGTCGCGCTCCGGTGTCGATGCGCCCGATGAGTGGTCTACACCTTGACCGTTCCCGGGGGTCGCGATACGAGTGTGACCGTTCCGTCGCTCCACGCACATGCCACGGCCATGCAGCCGCTCTGCGTGCGCCCCCATGAACGAAGCCCCATCGAAGGGATCGCTCGTGAGACCACTCCGGCCGCTGCTGCTCTGCGCCGCCCTCCTCGCCGCCGCCCTGCCCGGCTCATTCACCACCGCCGCGGCCGCCGAACCGGCGGACCCGCCGGGCACGCTCAGCGCGAGGGAGGCACCACCTGTGGACGAGGAACGCGAGCCGAGGCCACTGGACCAGGTGATCCCGGCACCCGAGTCCGTACGGCCGGGCGGTGCCCCGTTCACCATCGGTGAGCGGACCGTGATCCGGGTGACGCACGGGTCTCAGGAGGCCCGGCGGATCGGGGGGACGCTCGCCGCGCTGCTGCGGCCGTCCACCGGCCACCGGCTGCCCGTCACCACCAAGGCCGGCCGCGACGGCATCCAACTGAGGCTGGTGGACGGCGAGTCCGGCAACAGGGCGCTGGGAGACGAGGGTTACCGGCTCGAGGTCTCCGACCGGGCAGCGGTGATCAGCGCGCCCACGGGCACGGGCCTCTTCCACGGAGTCCAGACGCTCCGTCAACTGCTGCCCGCCGGCGTGGAGTCGTCCGAGGAGCAGCCCGGGCCGTGGCAGATCGCGGGCGGCACCATCACCGACAGGCCGCGCTACGCCTACCGCGGCGCGATGCTCGACGTCTCCCGGCACTTCTTCAGCGTCGAGGAGGTCAAGCGGTACATCGACCAGCTCGCCCTCTACAAGGTCAACAAGCTCCATCTGCATCTCTCCGACGACCAGGGCTGGCGCATCGCCATCGACTCCTGGCCGAGGCTGGCCTCCTACGGCGGCGGCACGGAGGTCGGCGGCGGGCCCGGTGGCCACTACAGCAAGGCCGACTACCGGGAGATCCTGCGCTACGCCGGCGACCGGAAACTGACCGTCGTCCCCGAGATCGACATGCCCGGACACACCAACGCCGCCCTGGCCTCCTACGCGAAGCTGAACTGCGACGGCGTCGCGCCGCCCCGCTACACCGGCACGGAGGTCGGCTTCAGCTCGCTGTGCGTACCGCTCGAGGTGACCTACGACTTCGTGGACGACGTGGTGCGTGAGCTGGCCGCCATGACGCCGGGCCGCTACCTGCACATCGGCGGCGACGAGGCGCACTCGACGAGCCACGAGGACTACGTCGCCTTCATGGAGCGGGCGCAGAAGACCGTCGCGAAGTACGGCAAGACCGTGATCGGGTGGCATCAGCTCACCGGTGCGAAGCCCGCGAAGGGCGCGGTCGCGCAGTACTGGGGGACGAGCGGCGCCGAGGACGAGCCCGAGGTCGTGGAGGCGGCGAAGAAGGGGACCCGGCTGATCCTCTCGCCGGCCAACCGCGCCTACCTCGACATGCAGTACAACGAGGACACTCCGCTCGGGCTGCACTGGGCGGGCTACGTCGAGGCTCAGCAGTCCTACGACTGGGACCCCGGCAAATACATCAAGGGCGCGCCGGAGGACGCCGTGTTCGGCGTCGAGGCGCCGCTGTGGTCGGAGACGCTGGAGAACAGCCGGCACATCGAGTTCATGGCCTTCCCGCGGCTGCCGGGCATCGCGGAGCTCGGGTGGTCGCCCGCATCGAAGCTCGGCTGGGAGAAGTACCGGGTGCGGCTCGCACAACAGGGGCCGCGCTGGGAGCACTCGGGCATCGACTACTGGCGCTCGCCCCAGGTGCCGTGGCCGGGCGAGGGCGGCTGATCCCCGGCTGAGTCCGGGATCGACGGCGCGGTCCGGCTCCGGTGCTCCGGGGCCGGACCGGCTCAGAAGCGGCCGATGACCGCTTTCTTGGCGGTGGCGAACTCCTCGTCGGTGAGGACGCCTTCGCGGTGCAGCTCGCCGAGCTCGCGCAGCCGCCGGAGCAGTCCGTCGTGGTCGGAGGCCGCCCCGGCGCCGGCCGCGCCGTCGGAGGCCTCCTTGCCCTTGTCGAGGGAGAGGGCGGCCTCGTCAGTGCGTCCTCGCGAGGAGTGTGCCGCTGCGGGGTGCGGCAGCCTTGCCGTCACCGCTGCGGCGAGCAACACCGAGCCACCCGTCTCGCGGGCCTGCCGAATGCCCCACAACATCAGGCAGTTGGGGTCGTGCTCCGGCTTGAGGACAGGGTGCCTGCCCTTCGGGATGAAGCGCAGCGAGCCGTTCTCCCATCCCAGCGCGGGCGTCCATTCCACCCCGTCCAGCTCGGCCAGGGTGAATTCGCGTGCACCCGCATGCGATTTGCTCTCCGACGCCATCCAGTTCCACTTGAGCTGGACGCGCTCACCGTCGAAGGAGACGGCTCCGTCGGTGCCGCCCGCCGACAGCGGAACGGCGGGACCAGGCAGCAGGAAGCGGTCGCAGGGCGTGTCCGGGACCTCATCCAGCAGCAGTGCGCGGCGGAGCTCCTCCACCAGGTACTCGGCCACGCCCTCGCGGTCCCGCTCCACCGGCAGTTGGTAGGGATCCGAGGCGTCCGGCAGCCGCCCGCTCGCCACTTGGGCGAGCGGGTCGGCTCCTTCCCTCAGGCGAAGCCGAAGCCGGCCGCCCTTCCGCCCGGGCTCGTACGCGACCGACGACACTGCCCTGAGCGGCACGGCGACCTCGCCCAGTGACTTGCGCAGCGGATGCACGTGCTTGTCCGTCGCAGGCACGATGCGGACGGTCTCCCCGTCGAAGGTCCAGGTGCCGGTGCGCTGGATTATTTCCGCCATACGGCGATTATCCGACGCCGAGCTCCCTGGCCACCAGCATCCGCTGGACCTCGCTCGTGCCCTCGCCGATCTCGAGGATCTTGGAGTCCCGCCACATGCGTGCCACCGGGTACTCGTTCATGAAGCCGTAGCCGCCGTGGATCTGGGTGGCTTCCCGGGCGTTGGTCACCGCGATCTCCGAGGAGTACAGCTTCGCCAGCGCCGCCTGCTTC
This sequence comes from Streptomyces albidus (ex Kaewkla and Franco 2022), assembly GCF_013870515.1. Classification (GTDB taxonomy): domain Bacteria; phylum Actinomycetota; class Actinomycetes; order Streptomycetales; family Streptomycetaceae; genus Streptomyces; species Streptomyces albidus. The sequence continues at coordinate 10,621 of NZ_JACBXA010000061.1, forward strand.
TTGAAGGGCTCGCCGAGAGTCAGACGGGAGGCGGCGTCGCGCCAGGTGACGCGCGCGGTGTGCGCCCGCATCTCCATGTCGGCCAGCTTGAACTGGATGGCCTGGTTGGCGCCGATCGGCTTGCCGAACGCCTTACGGGTGTTGGCGTAGGTGAGGGACTCGTCGACGCAGCCCTGGGCGAGCCCGGTGGCCAGGGCCGAGATCGCGATCCGGCCCTCGTCGAGGATGCGCAGGAACTGGGCGTAGCCGCGGCCCTCTTCACCGAGCAGGTTCTCCGCGGGGACGCGCACGTCGGAGAAGGAGAGCTCGCGGGTGTCGGAGGCGTTCCAGCCGACCTTCGAGTACGGAGCGGCGACCGTGAATCCGGGGGTGCCGGACGGCACGATGATCGTCGAGATCAACGGTGCGCCGTTCTCCTTGCGGCCCGTGACGGCGGTGACCGTGACCAGACCGGTGATGTCCGTACCGGAGTTGGTGATGAAGCACTTCGAGCCGTTGATGACCCACTCGCCGGTCTGCTCGTCCAGCACGGCGGTCGTACGGGTGCCGCCCGCGTCCGAGCCGCACTCGGGCTCCGTCAGACCGAAGGCGCCCAGCATCTCGCCGGAGCACAGCCGGGGCAGCCACTCGCGCTTCTGCTCCTCGGTGCCGAAGCGGAAGATCGGCATCGCGCCGAGGGAGACTCCCGCCTCCAGGGTGATGGCCACGGAGGAGTCGACGCGGGCCAGCTCCTCCAGCGCGATGCAGAGCGCGAGGTAGTCGCCGCCCATGCCGCCGTACTCCTCGGGGAAGGGCAGCCCGAACAGGCCCATCTCGCCCATCTGGCGCACGATCTCGTACGGGAACTCGTGCCGCTCGTAGAACTCGCCGATCTTCGGCGCGACGGTCTTCTGCGCGAACTCCTCGACGGTGCGGCGGAGTTCCTCGTGTTCGGAGGAGAGGCGGTGGTCGAGAGACATGGTGGTCACTGCTCCTTGTGGGAGTGCTGGTGGGAGCCCTGAGCGGCGTCGGCGCCGGTGAGCGCGCGCACGGTGCGGGAAGGGCTGGGGCGGCCCAGCCGGTCCGCCATCCAGCCGCTTGTGGCCGTCAGGCGGGAGAGGTCGACCCCGGTCTCGATGCCCAGGCCCTGCAGCATCCAGACGAGGTCTTCCGTCGCGAGGTTTCCGGTGGCGCTCTTCGCGTACGGGCAGCCGCCGAGGCCGCCCGCGGAGGCGTCGACCGTCGTGACGCCGTGCCGGAGAGCGGTGAGCGTGTTGGACAGGGCCTGGCCGTAGGTGTCGTGGAAGTGGACCGCGAGACGGCCGACCGGCACGCCCGCCTCGTCCAACTCGCCGAGGAGGGCGCTGACATGACCTGGTGTGGCCACGCCGATCGTGTCGCCCAGGCTCAGCTCGTCGCAGCCCATCTCCAGCAGGGCCCGGCAGACCCGCACGACCTGGGAGGGCGCGACGGCCCCCTCCCACGGGTCCCCGAAGCACATGGAGACGTAGCCGCGGACCCACTGCCCCTCCGCCTTGGCGCGGGTGACCACCGGCTCGAACATCGCCAGCGACTCGTCCAGCGTGCGGTTGAGGTTGGCCTTGGCGAAGGATTCGGTGGCGCTGGCGAAGACGGCGATGTCGCGGCAGCCGTGGGCCACCGCCCGGTCCAGGCCGCGGGAATTGGGTACGAGGACGGGCAGCCGCAGATCTGCGGGAAGGTCGCCGAGCAGCGGCATGAGCGCCTCGGCGTCGGCGAGTTGGGGCACCCACTTGGGGTGCACGAAGCTCGTGGCCTCGATGGTCTCCAGGCCTGCCTGACGAAGCCGGTGGATGAACTCGGACTTCACCTCGACGGGGACCGTCGCCTGCTCGTTCTGCAAGCCGTCCCGGGGGGCGACCTCGTAGACGCGCACCTGCGACGGCAGCCCGTCGGCAGGGAACCGCATGGGCAGACCCTCGATCATGCCTCCGCCTCCTTCGCTTCCCCGGGGTCGCTGCCGTGGGGCTCCACGACGGCGAGCACCTGGTCCATGGCGACGGTGCTGCCCGCCGTGACGTCCAGCTCGGTGACGGTCCCGTCGTAGGGGGCGGTGATGACGTGCTCCATCTTCATCGCCTCGACGACCAGCAGGCTCTGTCCCGCGGTGACCTTCTCCCCGGCTGCCGCCTTGACGACGGTGACCGTCCCCGGCATGGGCGCCGTCAGAGCGTCCGCTCCGTGCGCTCCGGCACCGCCGCGGAGAGCCGCGGCGACCGGGTCGTGGTCCTGTACGTGCCAGTTGTCGCCGTCACGGCCGAGCCAGTGACCCGCGCCCGGTGCGCCTCCGGTGGGGGAGGCGCCCGAACGGGCATGGGTGAGCTGGACGGTGACGCCCTCCCACACGAGCCGCACCCGCCCCGCCCCGCCGCCGTCGCCGAGCCGGGCGCTGTGCGCCTCGCCGTCACCGATGCGGACCAGTACGTCCCGAGGGTCCTCCCCTTCGGGATGCGCACGGACGCGGACCGCGACCGGCTCGTGGCCGGGAACGCGCAAGTGGTGCACCGTCCAGGCGGATTCACCGCCGAGGCGCCAGCCCGAGGGCACGGAGAAGGGGTCGGTCCACCCGGCGTTCGAAGCCCCGGCGGCGGCCACGCCCCTGTCGGGCTCGAGCGCGGCCTGGCGCAGCAACGCGGCGGCGCCGTACACCTCGTCGGGCACGCCGTGCGGCACCAGGGACGCCGCATCACGGTCGACGAGGCCGGTGTCGAGATTGCCGGCGGCCACATCGGGGTGCGCCAGCAGACGCCTCAGGAAACCGGTGTTGGTCTCCACGCCGAGCACCGTCGTCGCGGCGAGGGCCGCGCGCAGCTTGCGCAGCGCCGTGGGCCGGTCCGGGCCGTGTGCGATGACCTTGGCGAGCATCGGGTCGTAGGTCGTACCGACTTCGGTGCCCGGAAGGAGGCCCGAGTCCGTGCGCACGCCCCGGCTCTCGCCACCGCTCTTCGCAAGCTGGCGGTGGCCCTGGCTGCCCGGCTCGTCGAGCAGGAGCACCGTGCCCGCGGAGGGAAGGAAGTCCACGCGGCCGCCGTCGGGAGAAGGCCGGGCCGTCTCCGCGCAGATGCGCGCCTCGATCGCGTGCCCCGTCAGGGTGATGCCGGACTGGTCGAACGGCAGCGGTTCTCCGGCGGCCACACGCAGCTGCCACTCGACGAGATCCACACCGGTGATCAGCTCGGTGACGGGGTGCTCGACCTGGAGACGGGTGTTCATCTCCATGAAGTAGTACGGGCGCGAGCCGTCCTCCTGGGAGGAGGGAGCGCCGCCGGGGACGATGAACTCGACCGTGCCCGCGCCGCGGTACCCGCAGGAGCGGGCGGCCTCCACCGCCGCCCTGCCCATCGCCTCACGCGTCGGCTCGTCCAGGAGCGGGCTCGGCGCCTCTTCCACGATCTTCTGGTGCCTGCGCTGGAGCGAGCACTCCCGCTCGCCCAGGTGCACGACGTTGCCGTGACCGTCGGCGAGGACCTGGATCTCGATGTGGCGCGGGCTGTCGATCCAGCGCTCCACGAGCAGGGTGTCGTCGCCGAAGGATCCGAGGGCCTCGCGCCGGGCCGCCGCGATCTCGTCCGCCAGGACGGCCTCGTCGCGCACGAGCCGCATGCCCTTTCCGCCACCGCCCGCGGAGGGCTTCAGAAGGACCGGCATGCCGATCTCCCGCGCGGACGCGGCCAGTTCGGCGTCGCTGAGCCCCCAGCCGGAGGAGCCCGGGACGACGGGGACACCGGCGGCCCGCACCGTCTCCTTGGCGCGGATCTTGTCGCCCATCAGCTCGATGGCCTGCGCGGGCGGGCCGACGAAGACCAGGCCCGCGTCCGAACAGGCCTTTGCGAAGGCGGCGTTCTCCGCGAGGAACCCGTATCCCGGGTGGACGGCCTGCGCGCCGCTGCGCGCAGCCGCCTCCAGCAGCCGCTCGGCCGAGAGATAGCTCTCGGCGGCTGCGGCCGGGCCGATGCGCACGGCGGTGTCCGCCTCGCGTACGTGACGTGCGTCGGCGTCGGCGTCACTGTGGACGGCAACGGAGGTGATGCCCAGCTCCCGCAGGGTGCGGATCACCCGTACGGCGATCTCGCCGCGGTTGGCCACCAGCACGGTGTCGAACATGGTCACAGTCCAGTCCCCTCACATCCGGAAGACGCCGAAGGCGGGATCCGCGGAATCCTTCGCCGGCAGCGGTGCGTTGGCGCAGGCGGTGAGCGCCAGACCCAGCACCGTCCTGGTCTCCAGCGGGTCGATCACTCCGTCGTCCCAGAGCCTGGCCGTCGCGTAGTAGGCGTTGCCCTGCTCCTCGTACTGCGCGCGCACCGGGGCTCGGAACTCCGCCTCGTCCTCGGCGCTCCACTCCTCGCCGCGCGCCTCCAACTGGTCGCGCTTGACGGTCGCGAGGACGGCCGAGGCCTGCTCGCCGCCCATCACAGAGATCTTGGAGTTCGGCCACATCCACAGGAAGCGGGGGCTGTAGGCGCGGCCGCACATCGAGTAGTTGCCCGCGCCGTACGAACCGCCGATGACGACGGTCAGCTTCGGCACCCTCGTGCACGCGACGGCCGTCACCATCTTCGCGCCGTGCTTGGCGATGCCGCCCGCCTCGTAGTCACGGCCGACCATGAAGCCGGAGATGTTCTGAAGGAAGAGCAGGGGGATGCCGCGCTGGTCGCACAGCTCGATGAAGTGGGCGCCCTTCTGGGCCGATTCGGAGAAGAGGATGCCGTTGTTCGCCACGATGCCGACCGGGTGGCCGTGGATCCGGGCGAAGCCGGTGACGAGCGTCGTGCCGAACTCGGCCTTGAACTCCTGGAACCGGGAGCCGTCCACCACGCGTGCGATCACTTCACGCACGTCGTACGGGGTGCGTGAGTCGACCGGGACCGCGCCGTAGAGCCCGGCGGGGTCGACGGCGGGCGGCTCGGAGGGCCGCACCGTCCAGGGGAGGGGACCGCGCTCGGGAAGGGTGCTCGCGATGTGCCGCACGATGCGCAGGGCGTGTGCGTCGTCCTCGGCGAGGTGGTCCGTCACACCGGAGACCTTGCTGTGGACGTCTCCGCCGCCCAGCTCCTCCGCGGTGACGACCTCTCCGGTGGCGGCCTTCACCAGCGGCGGGCCGCCGAGGAAGATCGTGCCCTGCTCGCGCACGATCACCGCCTCGTCGCTCATGGCGGGGACGTACGCGCCGCCCGCCGTGCACGAGCCCAGCACCGCTGCGATCTGCGGAATGCCCGCACCCGACATCCGTGCCTGGTTGTAGAAGATCCGGCCGAAGTGCTCGCGGTCCGGGAAGACGTCGTCCTGCATGGGCAGGAAGGCGCCGCCGGAGTCGACGAGATAGATGCAGGGGAGGCGGTTCTCCAGCGCGACCTCCTGGGCGCGCAGGTGCTTCTTCACGGTCATCGGGTAGTACGTGCCGCCCTTGACCGTGGCGTCGTTGGCGACGACGACCACCTCGCGCCCGGAGACCCGTCCGACGCCGGCGATCACGCCTGCCGCCGGAGCCGCCCCGCCGTACAGCCCGTCCGCCGCGAGGGGCGCGAGCTCGAGGAAGGGGGAGCCGGGATCGAGCAGGGTGTCCACGCGGTCCCGCGGGAGGAGCTTGCCCCGCGCCGTGTGCCGTGCGCGGGCGCGTTCGCCGCCGCCGAGCCGGACCGTGGCCAGCTTCTCCCGCAGGTGGGAGGCGAGCTTGCGGTGGGCCGCCTCGTTCGTGCGGCAGGCCTCCGACGTCGGATCGATGGTGCTCACCAGCGCCGGCGCCGATGCCGGCTGCTCGTCCCTCACGTGCGCCCCCTCGCCCCTCTGCTCATCGAACGGTTAACGGCCATTAACCGGCTTCTTCAGGTTAACGCTCGCTAACGCCTCTGTCTAGAATGGATCCATGAGCACCCAGACGGGGCCTGCCCCCACCCGCCGCGAGCAGATCCTGCGGGAGGCTGCCCGTCTCTTCGCCGAGCGCGGATTCCACGGTGTCGGCGTCGACGAGATAGGGGCCGCCGTCGGCATCAGCGGCCCCGGTCTCTACCGCCACTTCGCCGGCAAGGACGCGATGCTCGCCGAGCTCCTCGTCGGCATCAGTGAGCGGCTGCACGAGGGTGGGAGGAAGCGGGTGGAGGAGTCGGCCGCCGCCGGCCTCACCCCGGAGGCCGCACTGGACGCCCTGATCGCGGGCCACATCGACTTCGCCCTGGACGACCGCTCGCTCATCACGCTGCACGACCGCGAGCTGGACCGGCTGCGCGAGAGCGACCGCAAGCAGGTGCGCAAGCTCCAGCGGCAGTACGTGGAGCTGTGGGTCGACGCCGTCCAGGCGATCTATCCGGAGCTGACCGAGCTGGAGGCCCGCGTCGCCGTGCACACGGTCTTCGGGCTGCTCAACTCCACGCCGCACCTCAGCGGTTCGTCAGCCCTCCCGGACCGGGAGACCACCGCGGCCCTGCTCCACCGGCTCGCGCGCGGAGCCCTTTCGGCGGCCCCTTCTTCTTCGACTTCTCCGACGGCCGGGCGGGCTCCGTCTTAGACGTTCCCAGGCGTTCTCAGGCGGCCGGGCGCACGGGTGCGGGTGCCGACTCTGGACAGCCGAGCTGACTCATGGGTAGCTTGTTGGCTGAGCAAGCGCTTAGCCAATTCTGAGCTGCCGGTCGGACGGCCGTAGGACCGACGCGGTACGGCGCGCGAGAACAGCGGGACAGAGGGAGGCGTGCCAGTGCGTCGCACGGTGTTCGACGAGGACCAAGAGGCGTTCCGTCAGACGATCCGGGATTTCATCCAGGCCGAGGTCGTCCCCCACTACCAGGAATGGGCCGAAGAGGGCTTCGTTCCCAGGGACTTCTACAAGAAGCTCGGTGAGCTGGGCGTCTTCGGGATCGAGGTCCCGGAGGAGTACGGCGGCGCCGGGGAGAACAGCTTCAAGTTCAACGCCGTGATCACCGAGGAGTGCGCGAGGGCCGGCGTCAGCTTCGGCGGCTCCAGCGTGCACACGGCGCTGTGCCTTCCGTACATCCTCAAGTACGGCTCCGAGGAGCAGAAGCAGCGCTGGCTGCCCTCCTTCGTCTCCGGCGACATGATGACCGCCATCGCGATGACGGAGCCCGGCACCGGCTCGGACCTCGCCGGCATGAAGACCACTGCCAAGCTGTCCGAGGACGGCACGCACTACGTGCTCAACGGCGCCAAGACCTTCATCACCGGCGGCGTGCAGGCGGACCGTGTACTGGTGTGCTGCCGTACGGCTCCGGTGGACCCCGACGACCGGCGCGGCGGCATCTCCATCCTCGTCGTGGACGCGAAGAGCGAGGGCTACGCGGTCGGACGGAAGCTCGACAAGCTCGGCCTGCGCGCCTCCGACACCGCCGAACTCTCCTTCACCGACGTCAAGGTCCCCGTCGAGGACCTGCTCGGCGAGGAGGGCAAGGCGTTCACGTACCTCACGCACAACCTGCCGCAGGAGCGCCTGGGGATCGCGATCGGGGCGTACGCGATGTCGGCCGCGGCGGTGCGGTTCGCGCACGAGTACGTCAAGGAGCGCACGGTCTTCGGCCGTGAGGTCGCCTCCTTCCAGAACACCAAGTTCGTGCTGGCGGACTGCAAGGCCGACGTCGACGCCATGCAGGCCGTCTGCGACCGGGCCCTGGAGGCGCTGGACGCCGACGAGCTGACCGCTGCCGACGCCGCCTCGGCGAAGCTGTTCACCACGGAGCTGGCCGCCAAGGTCATCGACAAGTGCCTTCAGCTGCACGGCGGTTACGGCTACATGCTGGAGTACCCGATCGCCAACCTGTACGCGGACACCCGCGTCTCCCGGATCTACGGCGGCACCAGCGAGGTCATGCGTTCCATCGTGGCCAAGTCCATGGGGCTCTGAGCGGGCGTGGGTCGCATCGCGCACCGGGTCGATGTGATTCGTGCCGCTTCGCCCCGGATTGTGATCTTCGCCGTAACCGCTGGTAGCCCACGGCATGCACAATCGCCGGCATGAACCATGAACTGACGTCCCTGCTCGACCTGCTCGACCTCGAGCGGGTCGAGCAGGACATCTACCGGGGCGGCAGCCGTGCGGCCGTCGTCCCCCGGGTGTTCGGCGGGCAGGTCGCCGCGCAGGCACTCGTCGCGGCCTGCCGCACAGTCCCCGAAGGGCGTCTCCCGCACTCCCTGCACGCGTACTTCCTGCGGCCCGGCGACCCGGGCGCACCCATCGTCTACACGGTCGACCGCATCCGCGACGGACGGTCCTTCACCACGCGCCGCGTGGTCGCCGTCCAGCACGGGCAGCCGATCTTCCACCTCTCCAGCTCGTTCCAGACCCATGAGGAAGGGCTCGAACACCAGGAGCCGATGCCGGAGGCTCCCGACCCCGAGACCCTGCCGACGGCGGAGGAGATGCTGCCCCGGTACGCGGAGCTCTTCCGCGATTCGGACGTGCCGCAGCGCCTGATGAAGGCGCGCGCCGCCGTGGACCTGCGGTACGTACGCGAGCCTCCGTTCGCCAGCGCCGGGGAGCCGCGCGAGCCGCGCTCGCAGGTCTGGTTCCGTACGAACGGCAAGCTCGACGGCACGCTCGACGACCCGATGCTGCACATCTGCCTCGCCACCTACGTCTCGGACATGACCCTGCTCGACTCGGTGCTGCTGGCACACGGTCGCGGCGGCTGGGCCGTCGGCGACGTGGTCGGCGCCAGCCTGGATCACGCGATGTGGTTCCACCGCCCCTTCCGCGCGGACGAATGGCTCCTCTACGACCAGGTCAGCCCCACGTCGCAGGGCGGGCGCGGGCTGGGCAAGGGCCGGATCTTCACCCGCGACGGGCGCCTGGCCGTCTCGGTGATCCAGGAGGGCGTCGTGCGGGTGCCCCGCTCGCTCCAGTAGCGCTCGGTGCACACCCCTCTGCACCGCACTCACCGGGAAGCCCGGGGGACGTCGGTGCCCAACTCCTCGAACAGCGCCGTCCACTGGGCAGGACCGACCAGACCCACGGGCAGTGAGGTGCCGATGCCGAGCCGGCCGAACACCGCACGCACCCGCGCGGACCGGTGCCTCCGGGAGAGGGTCGCCGCGAGTGACCCGCCCACGCCGGTGAAGCCGTACTCGACGAACTCCCGGTACGCGGGCAGCACTCTGCCGGGCAGCAGAGGCCGGGCCCGACGCTCGAGACGCAGCACCGCCGAGTCGGTGCGGGGAATGGGCGTGAACGACGTCCGGCCGACGCGGCCGAGCTGCCGCCACTCGAACTCGGGCCAGGTGCGTACGGTCAGCAGCGGCCAGCGTCCGTAGCCGCCGGTGTGCTTGCGGGCGTACTCGAGCTGGGTCAGCACGGTGGCGGAGGTCAGGTGCCGCGAGGCCAGGCACCAGCGGAGGATGCCGGTGGTGCGGGAGTAGGGGATGTTGCCCACGACGGCGAAGGGCTCCTGAGGTGCGGGCGCACGCAGGAAGTCGCCCTGGACCAGACGCAGTCCGGGCCTGTCGCCGAGCTGCCCCGCCAGCAGACGGGCGAGCCCCGCGTCGAGTTCGTAGGCGATGACGCGGCGGCCGCCGGTCGCGAGCACACGGGTCAACACCCCTTGTCCCGCACCTGGTTCGACGACCAGGTGGTCCTTGGGCAGCGCGGAGAGATGTACGAGGCGGTGTACGACAGAGGGGTCGTGCAGGAAGTTCTGGGAGAGCGTCTTGCGTCGGCGTGCCACGCGGAAGTCCTCTGGTGTGTGAGGACAGGCGGGCTGCGCGGCGCTCGGACGCGTCGTGGAGTCGGGCGCGCCGGGTACGGCTGTCGTACGGGCACACCGCGGCCGGGCCTGTCCGGATGGACGGGAACACCGGAGGCCCTGTCCGTCCGGGGGCGTACCTCCCGCGAGTGCAGCGCATCGGCGCGCGGCAGCGGCCGCGCGTGAGCACGGCGGGGGAGAGCATGCGCAGGACGGATCGTCAGATCATGAGGGCGCGCGAAGGATCAGCTCGCCGCACCGGGATGCGGGGCGGCGTCGTGTGAACCGGAACGCCTCGGGCGTCCTGGGCCTAGCGGATGGCCAGGGCCGGGCGCCGGTCGCGCGGGCGGATGCCGAGCTGGGAGCACTCCCAGCCGGCGGTCCCGTACATCCCGGAGGACGTGGGAGACACACCCGGCGCGACGGCGCGCGCGCCGCCGATGATCGCCTGGAAGGTCGCGGACATGGACGCGACGCTATGCCTGGCCCAGGAGGCCGGCAAACGAATTTCGTGCGGTGGGTGTCAGTCCGCGGAGAGTTGGGCCGCGGAGAGCAGGTAGGCCGTCATCGGCTCGTAGAAGCGGGGGTCGGTGACGTGGTCGTCGAGCGGGACGGTGACGGAGAGGGTGTCCTCGTACTCGCCGAGGAAGAGAGCGGGGTCGTTGGAGTCGGCGAAGCCGACCGTGTCGATGCCCTGCTGTCCGGCGCGGCCCGCCCAACCGTGGTCGGCCACCACCAGATCCGGCAGGGCCTCGTCGGCGCGACGCAGCTCGGCCAGCACCTGAGCCATCGGTTCCGGGGAGTGGGTGTGCCACAGGGACGCGCCCCGCTCGTACACCGCGACACCGCCGAACTGCGCCACGACGCCCTCGTCCGCGTAGGTGCCCAGAGGCACGCGGACGATGTCGCATCCGGCGTCGCGGAGTGCGCGGGCGAGCGCCCCGTGCATGTCGAGCAGCGCGCCGGGGTGCCCGGTCGCGAACATCACGCGCCGCCGGCCCTCCGCCGCCTTGCGCAGCTCCGCCGCCGCGCGGTCCAGTGCTCCGACGGTCAGTTCGGGATCGATGGTGTCCTGACCCCTGCGGTGGTCGGGGTCGTCGACGACTCCGCAGCGCTCCGCCATCACCGCCAGGACGTCCTGCTCGTCCGCCCAGCGGTCGCCCAGTTCCAGCCCGAGCCAGTAGTGCCGGTCCCCGTTGGCGAGCTTGCGGTAGTGGGAGAGGTTGTTCTCGCGAGGGGTGGCCACGTCTCCCGCGATACGGGTCCGGACCAGGTGGTCGATCAGTTCGGATCTGGTGGGCGGAACGGCGGAGGCGAATATGGGCATGCGGCCATTGTCACCCGTGACCGTCCGGGCCCGACGGCGGTACGGGCGATCGGCCACGGGACCGTCACCTCGCGCACCTCCTGTACGCGGCGGACAAAACAAGGCGGTGCGCTCTCTGATACGTCCAACGAGCGCTGCCCGCCCGGCGCCTACGCTCGCCCCATGAGCACCCCGGAGCAGCCCGAACAGCGCCAGTCAGTCGAGCCGTCGGCCCACACGCCGCGCACCGAACCCCTCGGACCGGTCGATTCCTCGAAGGTCCCGCGCTACGCGGGCCCGGCGACGTTCGCGCGGCTGCCCCGGCTGGACGAGGTCGGCGGCAGCACGGACGTGGCGATCGTGGGCGTCCCCTTCGACACCGGCGTCTCCTACCGGCCCGGCGCCCGCTTCGGGGGGAACGCCATCCGCGAGGCGTCCCGGCTGCTGCGCCCCTACAACCCGGCGCAGGACGCGAGCCCCTTCGCGATGGCGCAGGTCGCGGACGCGGGCGACATCGCCGCGAACCCGTTCAACATCGACGAGGCCGTGGAGACCGTCCAGGCGGCCGCGGACGGGATCCTCGACAGCGGCGCCCGGATGATGACGCTGGGCGGGGACCACACCATCGCCCTGCCGCTGCTGCGCTCGGTGGTCAGGAAGCACGGGCCGGTCGCGCTCCTTCACTTCGACGCCCATCTGGACACCTGGGACACCTACTTCGGAGCCGCGTACACGCACGGCACGCCCTTCCGCCGCGCGTTCGAGGAGGGGCTGCTGGACACCTCCGCCGTCTCGCACGTGGGCACGCGCGGACCTCTCTACGGCAAGAAGGACCTGGACGACGACGCGAAGATGGGCTTCGGCATCGTCACCTCGGCGGACGTGATGCGCCGCGGGGTGGACGAGGTGACCGACCAGCTCCGGCAGCGCATCGGGGACCGCCCCCTCTACATCTCGGTGGACATCGACGTCCTGGACCCCGCGCACGCGCCGGGCACCGGCACACCGGAGGCCGGGGGCCTCACCTCGCGTGAGCTGCTGGAGATCATCCGCGGTCTCGCCGGCTGCCGTCTGGTCTCCGCCGACCTGGTGGAGGTCGCCCCGGCCTACGACCAGGCGGAGATCACTTCGGTGGCCGCCTCGCACACCGCTTACGAACTGACGACCGTGATGGCCCGGCAGATCGCCGAAGGACGGTCGGACCGGCAGTCGCCGTAGAAGCAGCAGCAGGGACCACGACGGAGAAAGCTGTAGTGACAGCTGTGGTCGGAAGTGGTGCAAGGGACGGTTGAAAACAAGCACGTGGGGCTGTTTCCAGCCGTATTCGAAACTGAGTGTATGCGCTTGCTTGCATACCGTACTGATTTCCACGTTTCAGGTGATCGGAATAGTGGCTGGTGGGAGCGGTGTGTGTGATGACAGTCACAGACGGTAAGCGATAACTGTGTGAGTCTGGTTTAATACACAACGTTACTCATTCTGTTCGGTCGATGTGCATTGCGTGAAAATTCTCGACAGACTCCGCAGTGCGGTCCCGCGGGATGGGGGCGTCACATGACGGCGACAGGGCCGGCCCTGTGGGGGGTGCCTCCTTGTCAGCATTCCATGGACGTCTCCTCCGGGACGGTCCGGCAGAGCCCCCCGCTCTGCCGGACCGTCCCGGGTGCAGCCGGCGAAGAGCACCGCACATTCACCCCGTTCCTGCCCGGTGTCGAGCTGCCCGGCGTCGAAGCGCCCGGCTGCTCCGGCGGGCACGGATTTCCGGACAGGACCTAGGTCTCAGGTCCGGACTTCGCGCCGGTCGCGTCACGTGGGGATGAATTCCGCACGCCAGGACGTTGGATGCTTCGGCAGCAGCAGTGGGGGCGATCTCTCGGCTCCGCCCGGGCACACCCGGTGCGGAGCACAGCGGGGGACGGAGAGCGAGGGACGCAGGGTGACGTTGACGGGGACGGAAGCGGCGAGCGCACAAGAGGGCACGGAAGCTGCGGGCGAACCAGAGGGCTGGGCGCGGCGGCTGGCGGGCTACTGCTGGCGCTACAAGAGTGCCGTGGTGGTGGCGGTCGGCGCCTCGCTCGCGGGCATGGGCGTCATGGCGCTCGTGCCGCTGCTCACCAAGGTGATCATCGACGACGTCGTGGTCGGCGGTGCGTCCGGCATGGTGCTGTGGATCGGGCTGCTGATCGCCGCGGCCCTGGTCGTCTACGTGCTCACCTGGGCCCGTCGCTACTACGGCGGCCGCCTCGCCCTCGACGTACAGCACGATCTGCGTACGGAGATGTACCGCGCCATCATCCGGCTCGACGGTCGCAGCCAGGACGAACTCTCCACCGGACAGGTCGTCGGCCGGGGCACGAGCGATCTTCAGCTGGTGCAGAGCCTGCTGTTCATGCTGCCCATGATGATCGGCAACGTGCTGCTCTTCGCCGTCGCCCTCGTGGTGATGATCGTGCTCTCCCCGCTGCTCACCGTCGTGTCGCTGGCCGTCTTCCCCGCCCTGTGGTGGATCGCGAACCTGAGCCGCACCCGCCTCTTCCCAGCCACCTGGTACGCGCAGCAGCAGGCCGGCGTCGTCGCGTCCGTCGTCGACGGAGCGGTCACCGGGGTGCGCGTGGTGAAGGGCTTCGGGCAGGAGAAGCAGGAGCAGCGCAAGCTGCGTGACATCAGCCGCGAACTGTTCGCCGCCAGGCTGCGCACGGTGCGGCTCAACGCCCGCTACACGCCCGCCCTCCAGTCCGTGCCCGCCCTCGGACAGGTCGGCATGCTGGCGCTGGGCGGGTGGATGGCGACGCAGGGCGAGATCACGCTCGGCACGTTCGTCGCCTTCTCCACCTATCTCGCGCAGCTGGTGGGGCCCGTACGGATGCTCGCCATGATGCTGACCGTCGGGCAGCAGGCGCGGGCGGGTGTCGAACGGGTCTACGAACTGATCGACACCGAGCCTCAGATGAACGAGCGCCCTGACGCGCACGAGTTGCCCGCCGACGCCGAGGCGTCAGTGGAGTTCGACGGCGTCGGCTTCGGCTACGAGAAGCCGGGCGAAGTCGCTGTCGAGGGCGAGGGCGAGGGCGAGGGCGAGGGCGAGGGCGAGGACGGGGACGGGGACGCCGAGGACCGCGCCAAGGACGCCGCGAAGCGCCGTGTCCTGGACGGGTTCAGCCTGCGGGTGGAGCCCGGCGAGACCGTCGCGGTGGTCGGGTCCAGCGGCAGCGGCAAGTCCACGCTGGCCCTCCTGCTTCCCCGCTACTACGACGTGACCGGAGGGGCGGTACGGGTCGGCGGGCACGACGTGCGCGAGCTGACCCTGGGATCGCTCCGTTCGGCGATCGGGCTCGTACCCGAGAACAGCTTTCTCTTCTCCGACACGATCCGCGAGAACATCGCCTACGGCGCTCCGGACGCCACCGACGAGCAGGTCGAGGCCGCGGCGCGCGTCGCCCAGGCGGACGGCTTCATCAACGAACTGCCCGAGGGCTACGACACGACGGTCGGCGAGCAGGGCCTCACCCTCTCCGGCGGCCAGCGGCAGCGCATCGCGCTCGCCCGTGCCGTACTGACCGATCCGAGGCTGCTGCTCCTCGACGACGCCACTTCGGCCGTCGACGCCCACGTGGAGCACGAGATCCACGAGGCGCTGCGGAGCGTCATGGCGGGGCGGACCACGCTCCTGATCGCGCACCGGCAGTCCACGCTCGGCCTCGCGGACAGGATCGCGGTCCTGGACGGAGGGCGGCTGGCGGACGTCGGCACGCACGAGGAGCTGACCGAGCGCTGCGCGCTGTACCGCCGGCTGCTGACCGACCCGGACGAGTTGGGTGAGATCGAGCAGGACCCGGCAGGCCTCGCCGCGGCCGCAGTGCCCGCCACTCCCCTCCACTCCGTCGACGCCGTCGACGGAGTGGACGCCGCCGTGGTCGCGACGGGAGTCGCCTCCGTCGCGGAGACGGGCCGGAGCGGGGAGCGGTGGTGCTCGTCTCCTCGGTGCACGCCAACCGCGG
>NZ_JACBXA010000062.1 GCF_013870515.1 Streptomyces albidus (ex Kaewkla and Franco 2022)
CGGGCACGGGCGTTCCTCGGGGCCGGCAGGACGGTCTGCCGGAGCGCGTGCCTTGTTCCGGCAGGGATCCCGACGCCGACCGTCGGCGGGCGCATGTGCTGTCCAGGCTGCGAGGTCCGCGTCGGCGCCCTGGCTGGTGGCGCCGTGGCATGGACGTCGCCCGTCCAGCCTTCCGAACCGGGCCTCATGGAGCGACCTGAAGCGGCCCCCGCGACACGCCCTCACACGGGACGGAACAGGCCCTCCTGCATCACGGAAACGATCAACTTGCCTTCGCGGTCGAAGATCTGACCGCGGGCCAGGCCGCGACCACCCGTCGCGATGGGTGACTCCTGCTGGTACAGGAACCACTCGTCCACACGGAACGGCCTGTGGAACCACATCGCGTGATCGAGGGAGGCCATGTCGAACCCGCGGGGGCCCCACAGAGGTTCGACGGGGATGCGTACAGCGTCGAGGAGCGTCATGTCGCTGGCGTAGGTGAGGGCGCAGGTGTGCACGAGCGGATCGTCACCGAGAGAACCGATGACGCGCATCCACACCCCGCTGCGGGGCTCGGTCTCCCTCAGGTCGCCCGCGTCCCAGCGAAGCCGCTCCACGTAGCGGATGTCGAAGGCCATCCGGCGTTCCATCCGCTCCAGCGATTCAGGAAGTTCGCCCATGTGCTCACGGATCTCGTCGGCCAGCTTCGGCAGGCTTTCCGGATCCGGGACACCGGGCATCGGGACCTGGTGGTCGATGCCGGGCTCCGGCTGATGGAAAGAGGCGGTGAGATTGAAGATGGTCCGGCCCTGCTGTACGGCGATGACGCGCCGGGTCGTGAAGGAACGCCCGTCACGCACCCGCTCGACCTGGTACACGATGGGCACGCCGGGCACTCCCGGGCGCAGGAAGTACGCGTGCAGCGAATGCACGGGGCGCTGCCCGTCCGTGGTGCGCCCGGCGGCGACGAGGGCCTGCCCGGCGACCTGGCCCCCGAACACGCGCTGGAGGTTCTCCTGCGGGCTCCGGCCGCGGAAGATGTTGACGTCGATCTGCTCCAGGTCGAGAAGCTCGGCGAGCTGCTCGGCGGGGCTGGTCATGGGGAGTGCTCCTCTTTCACGTCCTGCGGGGTGCTCAAAGCTGGCCCACCGCCGTCACCTTGATGACGGCGCGGCCCTCCTCGTCCGAGGCCGTGAGGTCGACCTCGGCGGAAATGCCCCAGTCGTGGTCGCCGTTCGGGTCGGCGAAGGTCTGGCGGACGCGCCAGAGCGCCTCCTCCGGCACCTCCTCGATCTGGATGAGGCGAGGGCCCCGGGCGTCGGGGCCGGTGCCCAGGTCGTCGTACTCGTCCCAGTAGGCGTCCATGGCCTGCGCCCAAGCGTCCTCGTCCCAGCCGGACTCCTCGTCCATCTCGCCCAGCTCACGGACCTTGTCGAGCGCGGCGAGCTCCACCCGCCGGAACATTGCGTTGCGCACCAGGACGCGGAAGGCGCGGGCGTTGGAGGTGACGGGCTTGACCTGGTCGGCGCGTTCCTGCGCCTCCTCGGCGCTCTCGTCCTCGGGGTTGGCCAGCTGCTCCCACTCGTCGAGCAGGCTGGAGTCGACCTGGCGGACCATCTCGCCGAGCCACTCGATGATGTCCTGGAAGTCCTCCGACTTCTTCTCGTCGGGGACGGTGTGCTCCAGGGCCTTGTAGGCGCTCGCCAGGTAGCGCAGCACGATGCCCTCGGTGCGGGCGAGTTCGTAGAAGGAGACGAACTCGGTGAAGGTCATGGCCCGTTCGTACATGTCGCGGATGACCGACTTGGGGGCGAGCGGGTGGTCGCCGACCCAGGGGTGGGACTTGCGGTAGAGGCCGTAGGCGTGGAAGAGCAGCTCCTCGAGCGGCTGAGGATGGCTGATGTCCATCAGCCGTTCCATCCGGTCCTCGTACTCGACGCCGTCGGCCTTCATCTGCGCGACGGCCTCACCCTTGGCCTTGTTGGTCTGGGCGGCCAGGATCTGCCGCGGATCATCGAGGGTCGACTCGACGACGGAGACCATGTCCAGCGCGTAGGAGGGGGATTCGGGGTCCAGCAGCTCGAAGGCGGCAAGCGCGAACGTGGAGAGCGGCTGGTTGAGCGCGAAGTCGTGCTGGAGGTCGACGGTGAGGCGGATCGTCCGGCCCTGGGCGTCCGGCTCGTCGAGCCGCTCCACCACGCCTCCGTCCAGCAGGGACCGGTATATGGCGATCGCTCTGCGGATGTGCCTCAACTGGGCCCGGCGGTCCTCGTGGTTGTCCTCGAGCAGCTTCCGCATCTGCGCGAAGGCGTCGCCCGGCCGGGCGATCACCGACAGCAGCATCGCGTGGGTGATCCGGAAGCGGGAGATCAGCGGCTCCGGGTCGGAGGCGATCAGCTTCTCGAAGGTCTGCTGACCCCAGTTGACGAAGCCTTCGGGCGCCTTCTTGCGTACGACCTTGCGGCGCTTCTTCGGGTCGTCCCCGGCTTTGGTGAGTGCCTTCTCGTTCTCCACGACGTGCTCGGGAGCCTGAGCCACGACGAAACCGGAGGTGTCGAAGCCGGCGCGCCCGGCCCGGCCGGCGATCTGATGGAACTCCCGCGCGCGCAGAGTACGGACCCGGACCCCGTCGTACTTGGTGAGCGCGGTGAACAGCACCGTGCGAATGGGGACGTTGACGCCCACGCCGAGAGTGTCCGTGCCGCAGATGACCTTCAACAGGCCTGCCTGCGCGAGCCGTTCCACCAGCCGCCGGTACTTCGGAAGCATGCCCGCGTGATGCACCCCGATGCCGTGCCGGACGTAGCGGGAGAGATTCCGGCCGAAGCGGGTGGTGAACCGGAAGTTGCCGATGATCTTGGCGATCTCGTCCTTCTCGGCGCGCGTGCACATGTTGATGCTCATCAGCGCCTGCGCCCGTTCCACGGCCTGCGCCTGAGTGAAGTGCACGATGTAGACGGGCGCTTGGTGCGTTTCGAGGAGCTCCGTCACCGTCTCGGTCAGCGAGGTGGTGCGGTACTCGTAGGACAGCGGCACGGGCCTGCTCGCGGAGCGTACGACAGTGGTGTCGCGGCCCGTACGGCGCCGGAGGTCGTCCTCGAAGCGGGTCACGTCGCCGAGCGTCGCGGACATCAGCACGAACTGCGCCCGGGGGAGTTCCAGCAGCGGGATCTGCCAGGCCCAGCCGCGGTCCGGTTCGGCGTAGAAGTGGAACTCGTCCATCACCACTTGGCCGATGTCGGCCTCCGCGCCGTCCCGCAGCGCGATGGAGGCCAGCACCTCGGCCGTGCAGCAGATGACGGGGGCATCGGCGTTGACGGAAGCGTCCCCGGTGAGCATCCCGACGTTCTCGGTGCCGAAGATCTTGCACAGGTCGAAGAACTTCTCCGAGACCAGGGCCTTGATGGGGGCGGTGTAGAAGGTGACCTCGTCCCGGGCGAGCGCGGCGAAGTGGGCACCCGCCGCCACCAGACTCTTACCGGACCCGGTGGGGGTCGAGAGGATCACGTTCGCGCCGGAGACCACCTCGATCAGCGCCTCTTCCTGCGCCGGATAGAGCGAGATGCCCCTCTCCTCAGCCCACCCGGAGAAGGCCTCGTACAGGGCATCGGGGTCGGCGTTGCTCGGCATCTGATCGATAAGGGTGGCTGTCACGCACCCCATACTGCCCTCCTCCGCACCGGATCCGGGAACCGGTGGCATGGCCGTGATCATCGGCCGATACGCTGTGGCGCCGACCGGGCGTCAGCGAACGGGGTGATCCGGGCGCTCCCGGCGGCGAGTTGGGACCGGAGCCGAGTCCGGTCGACGGCACCGCGGCAGCAACCAGGGGTGGGAACGATCATGATGGGACCGGCACATTCGCTGTCGGGGGCAGCGGCCTGGCTGGGGGTGGGTGCCGCCGCGGCGGCCCTGGACCACCCCATGCCCTGGCCGGTGCTCCTCGCGGGCGCACTTGTCAGCTCCGGCGCCGCGCTGGCTCCGGACCTGGACCACAAGTCGGCGACGATCTCGCGAGCGTTCGGACCGCTCTCCAGAGGTCTGTGCGGCGTGATCGACAAGATCTCGGAGAGCGTCTACAACGCGACCAAGGGCACCGGGGAACGGCGCCGCTCCGGGGGTCACCGCACTCTCACCCACACCTGGCCCTGGGCGCTCTTCCTCGGCGTCGGGTTCTCGGCGGCGGCTGTCCTCGGCGGCCGATGGGCCGTGCTCGTGATCCTCTTCATACACATGGTGCTTGCCGTGGAAGGCCTACTGTGGCGGGCGGCCCGCGTCTCCAGCGACGTGCTGGTGTGGTTGCTCGGAGCCACGAGCGCGTGGAGCCTGGCCGGGGTCCTCGACCAGCCGGGCAACGGCTCGGACTGGCTCTTCACCGGCCCCGGGCAGGAGTATCTGTGGCTCGGACTGCCCATCGTGCTGGGCGCGTTGGTGCACAACATCGGTGACGCCATCACGATATCCGGGTGCCCGATCCTCTGGCCCGTCCCGATAGGAGGGAAGCGCTGGTATCCCCTGGGCACCCCGCAGTTCATGCGCTTCCGTGCCGGCGCGTGGGTGGAGACGAGGCTGCTGATGCCCCTGTTCATGGTCCTCGGCGGTGCGGGCGGACTCGTCGCGCTCGGCGTGATCGGCTGAGGCGCCGGACGTACGCCACGCCGGACAGGCGCCTCAGCCGAAGAGGGACGCAGGGCTGCAAGCAGCAGGTCTGGGCAGGCCCGCCCGCTCCGTCAGCCGTGCCAGGAGCGCCACAGGGCGGCGTAGGCGCCGTCCGCCTCGACCAGGGCGTCGTGGCTGCCCAGTTCGCTGATCCTGCCGTCCTCGACCACGGCGATCACGTCCGCGTCGTGCGCGGTGTGCAGGCGGTGCGCGATCGCGACCACGGTGCGCCCGCGCAGCACCTCCGCCAGTGAACGCTCCAGGTGTCTCGCTGCGCGCGGGTCCAGAAGGGAGGTGGCCTCGTCCAGCACCAGGGTGTGCGGGTCTGCCAGCACCAGCCTCGCGAGTGCGATCTGCTGTGCCTGAGCGGGAGTCACGGAGAGTCCGCCGGAGCCGATCTCGCTGTCCAGCGCGTCCGGCAGCGCCCGCGCCCAGCTCTCCGCGTCCACGGCCCCGAGAGCGGCCCACAGCTCGGCGTCGCTCGCGCCCGTACGGGCCAGCCGCAGGTTGTCGCGGAGCGATCCGACGAAGACGTGGTGCTCCTGATTGACGAGCGCGACATGGCTCCGGACGCGCTCCGCGGGCATGCGGGACAACTCGGCGTCGCCGAGGGCGACGTTGCCCGTGCGAGGTCCGTAGATCCCTGCAAGCAGCCGCCCCAGAGTGGACTTGCCCGCCCCGGAGGGGCCGACCAGAGCGACCCGCGTCCCGGTGGGCACGCGCATCGTCACCCCGTGCAGCACGTCGGTCCCGCTCCGGTAGCCGAAGCGCACGTCCTCCGCCCGCAGGTCGCGGCCGTCGGGGGAGAGGCCGTCGTCCCCGGAGTCCGGCTCGATCTCCCGCACCCCCACGAGCCTGCCCAACGAGACCTGGGCGATCTGGAGTTCGTCGTACCAGCGCAGGATCAGCCCGACCGGCTCGATCAGCATCTGCGCCAGCAGCGCGCCGGTCGTCAGCTGTCCGACGCTCATCCAGCCCTGCAGCACGAAGGTGCCGCCCAGCAGGAGCACGCCGCTGATGAGAAGCACGTTGGTCACATTGACGACGGGGAAGAGGACCGAACGCAGCCAGAGCGTGTAGCGCTCCCAGGCAGTCCATTCCGAGATCCGCTGCTCGGACAGTGCGATCCGGCGGGAGCCCAGCCGGTGCGCCTCCACGGTGCGGCCGGCGTCGACGGTCTCGGCGAGCGCCCCCGCGACCGCCGCGTACCCGGCTGCCTCCGAGCGGTAGGCGCTCGGCGCGCGGCGGTAGTACCAGCGGCCGCCGACGAGCAGCACCGGCAACGCGATCAGCACGGCGACGGCGAGCGGCGGAGCGGTGACGGTGAGCGCGCTCAGCAGCAGCGTCGTCCAGACGACGCCGATGGAGAGCTGGGGCACCGCTTCACGCATGGCGTTGGCCAGCCGGTCGATGTCCGTGGTGATGCGGGAGAGCAGGTCACCGGTCCCGGCGCGTTCCAGCACGCCGGGCGGCAGGGCCACGGAGCGTACGAGGAAGTCCTCCCGCAGGTCCGCCAGCATCTGTTCGCCGAGCATGGCCCCGCGCAGCCGTACCTCGCGCACGAAGAAGGTCTGGATGGTGAGGGCCAGCACGAAGATCAGTACGACGCGGCCCAGTTGGAGGTCGCGTGATCCTGCCGAGAGGTCCTCGACGAGGCCGCCCAGCAGATAGGGGCCGACCATCGAGGCAAGCACGGCAAGGGAGTTGACCAGGATGAGAGTGATGAAGGCGCGCTTGTGCCGCCGGAGGAGCTCGGCCACGTAGGCGCGCACCGTTGCGGCGCTGCCGACGGGCAGGGTGGTCGCGTTCTCCGAAGCGGCCGGGTCGTATGCGGGCCTCGCGAGACCGAAGGCTGGAGCCGTGTGCTGTTTCATGCCCTCTCGACTCCCTCGGCCCCGGCCAGCTGTACCTGTTCGGCCTGTACGTGTTCCTCGGTCGGTGCGTGTTCGTCGAGCTGTACGCGCTCGCCGACCCGAACGTGCTCTTCTGCGGGGCCGGAGCCGTCGGTGGACGCCTCCGGCTCGTCTGCCCCTTCGGGTTCCCGCGTGACGATGGCGCGGTAGGCCGCCTCCGTGCTCAGCAGTTCCCGGTGCGTGCCCACCGCCAGCACCGTTCCGCTGCGGACCAGGACGACCCGCTCCGCCTGGTCCAGCATCAGCGGGCTGGAGGAGAAGACGACCGTCGTACGCCCCTCACGCTGCGCGCGCAGGGACTTCGCGATGCGCGCCTCCGTGTGCGCGTCGACCGCGGACGTCGGCTCGTCCAGCACCAGCACTTCCGGGTCTGCCATCAACGAGCGTGCCAGTGCGAGACGTTGGCGCTGCCCGCCGGAAAGGGAACGCCCGCGTTCCGTGACGGACGCGTTCAACGGATCGCCTCCTGTTTCGGGGCTGCCCTGCACCAGCGCGTCCAGGACGTCCGCGCACTGGGCGGCCTCCAGCGCCTGCCGGGGCGGGAGATCGCCCGAGGAGGGCACCGCGAGCAGTTCGCGCACCGTTCCGGAGAGCAGGACGGGATCCTTGTCCTGGACGAGTACGGCGGTGCGCGCGCTGGCCAGCGGCACGTCGTCCAGCGGCACGCCCCCGAGACGCACGGAGGCGGCGTCGCTGGTCTCGGGCGGGTGTCCGCCCAGCCTGTCGGCCAGCTTCCCCGCAGCGTCCGGGTCGCCGCACACCACGGCGGTCAGCTGTCCGGCGGGCGCGAGCAGGCCGGTGACGGGATCGTGGAGATCCCCGGCGAGCACATGCTCCGCCGGCGGCTCCACCTTGCCGGGCGCGGCCGCCCGAGCTGTCACGGGGTTCGCAGGGATCGGGCCTTCGACGTCCTCGTCCGAGACGCCCCTGCGCAACGACAGGACGCGAGCGGCCCGTTGGGCGGACGGCCTGGAGAAGGAGTACGCCATGGCGAACTCCTGGAACAGCCTCAGAGGGAAGAGCAGGAACGTCACGGCCCCGTAGACCGTGACCAGTTCACCCACGCCGATGCGCCCGTCCAGCGCCAGCCGGGCTCCGTACCAGACCACGCCGACCAGCAGCAGCCCGGGAAGGGCGACCTGGACGGCCTCGATCAGCGCCCACATCCGTGCCGTACGGACTGCGGCCCGGCGCACTTCCTGCGACGCGCTCCTGTACCGCGTCAGGAACAGCTCCTCGCCGCCGATGCCTCGCAGCACGCGCAGCCCGGCCACGGTGTCGGCGGCCAGCTCGGTGGCCCGGCCGGCCTTCTCGCGCTGAAGGTCCGCCCGCCGTGTCGCACGCGGCAGCAACGGAAGAACCGTCAGCGCCAGTACGAGCATCCCGAGGGAGACCAGCACACCCAGCTGCGGTTCGTAGAGGACCAGGCCCGCGCACACCCCGATGGTGGCCAGCAGCGCGGCGCTGAACCGCGAGGCCGACTCGACGCACCATCCGATCTTCTCGATGTCGCCCGTCGAGACAGCCACGACCTCACCGGCGGCGACCCGTTGTGTGAGAGTCGCACCCAGGGCGGCCGTCCTGCGAGCCAGGAGCTGCTGCACACGGGAGGCGGCGGTGATCCAGTTCGTGATGGCCGTCCGGTGCAGCATGGTGTCGCCCACGGTCACGGTGACCGCGATGATCGCGAGCAGAACGCCGGCCTCGGCCAGGCCCGAGCCCGACCGTGCGACGACGGCCTGGACGGCCAGACCCACGACTGCCGGCACGGCGGCGACGGAGGCCATGTGCAAGGCGCCCCATCCGAGGGACTTGGCCTGGCCCCCCAACTGCTTGCGGCCCAGCCACAGCAGGAACCGGCCGCCGGTCCGTACATCGGGGACGCCTGGATCGGGATACGGAAGATCGCGAATCTGCATGACGTCCCATGGCGGCTCGGTGCGGATGGTTGATCGGTGAGGTGAGCGGCTCGAGCGGTGCGGCCGCCTCGCAAGACTCGCTGTGCCAGGACCGCTACGCAACGGGTTTTCCCGCTGGTACCGCCGTTCGGACAGACGCTCGCGCCCCGCTGCGACCCGCGGTTTTCCCCATGCTCTTTCACTCCTCCTTTCCCCTCAGCGCTGTCCCCGCACGCGCCCGCCCCTGGTGCGTCGTGCGGAGGATGGGACCATGGGCGCATGCGCAAAAATCGGGCGCGACGCGTACGGAGGAACGGGCGGGCGGTAAAGGTGCGGACGGGTGGACTGTCCGTACGGGCCGTCAGGACGGCAGCGGCCGGCGCGGCAGCCGTCGTGCTCGTCGCGGGTCTCGGCGCCTGCGGCGGAAGTCCGGCGGCGGGCAAGGACACCGGCAAGGCGAAGGGCGGCTCGGCCGAGGTCGATCCCACTCGCATCCCCGATGTGGGTGACCCGCTGCAGAAGAAGATCCCCCGTGAGGCCCGTCAGGTGGTGGCGGTCTACGGCAAGGACAAGGACTCCGCCGACGCGACGGTGCGCCTGTACAGCAAGCACGGCAAGAAGTGGCAGCAGGACCGCAGTTGGCCGGCGCACAACGGCAGGAAGGGCTGGACGCGGGATCACCGTGAGGGTGACAAGCGCAGCCCCGTGGGCGTCTTCACCCTCACCGACGCCGGCGGTGTGAAGCCGGCGCCGGACGCGAAGCTCCCGTACACCGACAGCGACGCGTTCACCCCGCCCTCGTACTGGTCCAAGAAGACCCGGCACGACTTCGATCACGTCATCGCCGTCGACTACAACCGCGCCAAGGGCACTTCGCCGCTCGACCCCTCGCGGCCGCAAGGGCAGTCGAAGGGCGGCAGCATCTGGCTGCACATGGACCACGGCAGCGGCACATCGGGCTGCGTGAGCCTCTCCCGGTCCGGCATGCGGTACCTGCTGCGCACCCTGGACCCCGACAAGCACCCGGCGGTGGTCATGGGTGACAAGGCGGCGCTGGCAGCCCGGTAGCCGCGGCGCGAGGCCCCCAGCATGAACGAGCCCGGTGACGGATGCCGGTCCAAGTGGCCGCTCCAAGACTCCCGTTGACCACGTCCACCACGGCAAGAACTTACTGAAAACCTCTGGAAATTCTTACTCCGCGTCTTGACGCGTCCACGCCGCAACGGCAGGCTCCGTTACCGACCCCCCACGGCGGCCTGGCGCGTGGCTGCCTTCTTCGGCACTCGCTCTGTGTCCGACGACGAAGGAGCCGCACACGATGAACAAGCGTCTGACCGGCGCGACCCTGGCCGGGGTCGTCGCCGCGGGCGGCCTCACCGCCCTCGCACCCTGGCCCTCCCAGGCCACTCCTCCCGGCGAGAAGACCGTCACCGCGACGCTCTTCGAGAGGCCGTACACGTCAGTGGGCAAGGAGTGCACCGACACCCTCGGCCCCGCCGGGTACGGCTACGTGGAGGTCTCACCGGCCACGGAGCACATCGAGGGCGGACAGTGGTGGACCTCGTACCAGCCCGTCAGCTACAAGATCGCCGGGCGGCTCGGTGACGCCGACGCCTTCAAGGGCATGGTCGACGCCTGCCACAAGGCCGGTGTGAAGGTGATCGCGGACGCCGTCATCAACCACATGGCAGCCGGATCGGGTACGGGCACCGGCGGCACCAAGTACAGCAAGTACGACTACCCCGGTCTCTATGGGGACGGCGACTTCCACGGCTGCCGCAAGGACATCTCCGACTACACCAACCGCGAGAACGTGCAGACGTGCGAGCTCGTCAGCCTCTCCGACCTCGACACCGGCAGCGACAAGGTGCGCTCCGCCATCGCCGACTACCTCGACGGTCTCCGGGGGATGGGCGTGGACGGCCTCCGCATCGATGCCGCGAAGCACATGGCCGCCTCCGACATCGAGGCCGTCAAGGCCAAGATGGCCGACCCCGGCTTCTGGGTCTCCGAGGTGATCTACGGAGGCGGGGAGGCGGTCCAGCCCGAGGAGTACACGGGGCTGGGCGATGTGGACGAGTTCCGCTACGGCACCCATCTCAAGAGCGCCTTCCAGGGCGGTGACGTGGGCGGGCTGCAGAAGATCGCCGAGGGCAAGCTGGACGGCGGCAAGGCCCGTACGCACGTGGACAACTGGGACACCGAGCGCAACGGTTCGACCCTGAGCTACAAGGACGGCGACCTCTACAAGCTCGCCAACGCCTTCATGCTGGCTCACCCCTACGGCTCCCCGAACGTCTTCTCCGGCTACGAGTGGAGCGAGAAGGACGCGGGCCCGCCGAGCGGTGGTGAGGGCTGGACCGACATGCACGCCCAGCAGGCGATCACCGGCATGGTCGCCTTCCGCAACACCGTCGGGAACGCCGAGGTGACCGACTGGTGGTCGCAGGGCAGCGCTCTCGCCTTCGGCCGGAGCGGCAAGGGCTTCGTCGCGCTCAACGCCGGTGACGGCGAGCTGAAGCAGACCTTCTCCACCTCGCTGCCCGCGGGCACCTACTGCAACGTCGCCAAGGCGAAGCCGGACGACTGCGGGGGCGACACGGTCACCGTCGGGGACGACGGCAAGGCCGAGGCGACGGTCCCGGCCAAGGGCGTGGTGGCGCTGCACGTGGGCGCGAAGTCGTAGCCTCGCGCTCCCTGCCCGTTGCGTGAACTCCCGTGTTCCCGGGGCCCGTCGGTGACGGCCCCGGGAACACGTTCGCGTGGGCCCTCGCGCGACTACCGGTGGTACGGCGCTCAGGCCGGGCGGGTGGCCCGTTCCAGCTCCATCAGCACCGACCGGTAGCCGCGCCCGCCCGTGGCATGGTCCATGCCGACCTCGCACATCCGGTTGGCCGACAGGTACGTGTCGAAGTCCCGTGCCGTCACCTCCGCCGCCTCCCGTGCGGTCGCGGAGGTCGTCAACTCCTGGTGCAGCATGCCCCGGTCACCCGCGAAGCCGCAGCAGCGCGCGTCCACGGGGACGACGACCTCGTCGGCGCACGCCTCGGCCACCGAGCGCAGCAGATCGGTCTGGCCGAGGTGCTGCATGGAACACGTCGGGTGGAGCACCGCCGAGCCGACGCGCCGCTCGACCGTGAGCCGCGGCAGCAGCTCCTCGGCGGCCCAGGCGACCGAGTCGATCACCGTGAGCCGCTCGTGCAACTTGCGGTTGGCGGGGCTGAGATACGGCACGACCTCCTCACCGATGCCCAGGGTGCAGGAAGAGGCGTCCACCACCAGCGGCAGCTCCCCGCCGTCCGTCCAGCGCCAGGCCGCCTCCACGATCCGGTCGGCCATGAGTGCGTTCCCAGACTCGTAGCCCTTGGAGTGCCAGATGGTCGCGCAGCACGTGCCCACGACGTCCTCGGGAATCCACACGGGCCGCCCCGCGCGTGCCGAGACGATCACCACGGACTCCGGCAGCGAAGGCCCGTCGTCGCCGCCGGACCCGCCGAAGATCCTGTTGACGCACGCGGGGTAGTAGACGGCTGCCGCGCCCGAACGGTCCGTCGCGGGCAGCCT
The DNA here is from genome assembly GCF_013870515.1 of Streptomyces albidus (ex Kaewkla and Franco 2022). Taxonomy (GTDB): domain Bacteria; phylum Actinomycetota; class Actinomycetes; order Streptomycetales; family Streptomycetaceae; genus Streptomyces; species Streptomyces albidus. The sequence goes on from NZ_JACBXA010000062.1 coordinate 12,017, forward strand.
CTTCGCGGCCGCCCCTGGGAGCTGCGGCAGCCACTCGGGTACGAGATCGGGGCGTACGGCCTTGCGTGCCGTGCCCGTCAGCGACTCCAGGAGCCGGTCGCCGCGGCACGGCATCAGCCGGGTGCGGAGCTTGTCGGCCGTGGCCACCGCCAGCCGTGCGGCCCTCTCCACCGTCGCGAAGTGCCGCGCGACGCGTGCGGCCGTACGCTCCTCGCGTGCGGAGTGCCGCCGGTGCCGGAACTCCTTCATCATGGCGCCCGTGTCGATGCCGACCGGGCAGGCCAGCGCACAGGTCGAGTCCCCGGCGCAGGTGTCGACCGCGTCGTAGCCGTAGCTCTCCAGCAAGTTCTCACCCACGGGGGAGCCGGGCTGCTGGCGCAGCATCTCCCGGCGCAGAACGATGCGTTGGCGGGGTGTAGTCGTCAGGTCGCCGCTGGGGCAGGTCGGTTCGCAGAACCCGCACTCGATACAGGGGTCGCCCACGTCCTCCACCTTCGGGATGGACTTCAGGCCGCGCAGATGCGCCCGCGGATCGCGGTCGAGCAGGACGCGCGGTGCGAGCACGCCGCCAGGATCGACGGTCTGCTTGATCCGCCACATCAGTGAGGTGGCCTTCTCGCCCCACTCCAGCTGGAGGAAGGGGGCGATGTTGCGGCCGGTCGCGTGCTCCGCCTTCAAGGAGCCGTCGAAGCGTTCGACCGTCAGCTGGCAGAACTCGTCCATGAACGCGGCGTAGCGCGCCACGTCCTGCTCCTTGGCGGCGTCGAAGGCGAGCAGGAAGTGCAGGTTGCCGTGGGCGGCGTGACCGGCGACAGCCGCGTCGAAGCCGTGCCGCTGCTGCAGCTCCAGCAGCGCCTCGCAGGCTTCGGCGAGGCGGGACGGGGGCACCGCGAAGTCCTCGGTGATGAGCGTCGTGCCCGTGGGACGTGAACCTCCGACCGCGGAGACGAACGCCTTGCGCGCCTTCCAGTAGAAGCCGATCGTCTTCGAGTCACGCGTGAAGACGTTGGTCACCGAAGCCACCGGCGCCACCAGTTCGAGGTCCGCCATGACTCCTTCGGCGGCCCTCTCCATCGCGAGCTGCGCCTCCTCGTCGGGAGCCCGGAACTCCACGAGCAGTGCGGCGGTCTCCTTCGGCAGCTGCGCCCAGTCGCCGGGCACGCCCGCCACGCTGACCGACGCCCGCAGGGTGTTGCCGTCCATCAACTCGACGGACATGGCGCCCGCCTCGTTGAACTTGGGCACCGCCGTTGCGGCGGCCGACAGCGAGGGGAAGAACAGCAGCCCGGTCGAGGTGCGCCGGTGCAGCGGAAGGGTGTCGAAGACGACCTCGGAGATGAAGCCGAGCGTGCCCTCCGAGCCGACCGTCAGGCCGCGCAGGATGCTCACCGGCGTATCGCCGTCGAGGAAGGCGTCCAGGCGGTAGCCGTTGGTGTTCTTCAGTTCGTACTTGGCGCGGATGCGGGAGACCAGTCCGGGGTCGGACTCGATCTCGGCTTTGAGGGCCATCAGCCCTTCGCAGAGCGCCGGTTCGGCCTGTGCCAGCTTCTCGTCGGCGCCGTCCGCGCCGGTGTCCACCACCGTGCCGGAGGGCAGTACGAGCGTCAGGGAGGCGACCGTGCGGTAGGAGTTGCGGGTGGTGCCGGCGGTCATGCCGGAGGCGTTGTTGGCGACGACACCGCCGACCGTGCAGGCGATCGCGCTGGCCGGGTCGGGGCCGAGCAGGCGCCCGTACGGTGCCAGCGCGGCGTTCGCCCGCACCACCGTCGTGCCGGGACGGATGCGTGCCCGGGCGGCGTCCTGCCCGAGCGCCTCGACTCCCGTCCAGTGGCGGCGTACGTCGACGAGGATGTCCTCGCCCTGCGCCTGCCCGTTCAGTGAGGTGCCGGCGGCGCGGAAGACGACGTTGCGGCCGTTCTCGCGTGCGTAGGCCAGCACGGCGGAGACGTCGTCGACGTCCTCGGCGACCACCACGACCGTCGGGACGAAGCGGTACGGGCTGGCGTCCGAGGCGTAGCGCACGAGATCCGAGATCTTCCACAGCACCTTCTGCGCACCGAGCAGCCGGGACAGCTCGCCGCGCAGGGGTTCGGGTGTGCCGCCGGCGAGTGCGTCCGGGACGCGGTCCGGAGCCGGCACGTGCGCAGCGCTCGCGCGGGGCCGCAGCGCGCCGGATCCGGGGTCGAGCAGCGGCATGTCTTCTCCTGGCGCGTGCGGGCGGACGGATGTGCGACCCATGCTAGGGGCAGGTCAAGGGTCCCGTTCAGGCCGGTTATGTGCTCGACGTGACGCACCTGCCGCGTAGTCTCGAATGACCGTCCGATACTTCCCCCACGGCCCCGAGGAGCCCATTGCCCCGCGACACCCACGAGTGGACACCGTCACCGTCCCCGGCTTCGGACGGCACCGAAGCCTCCGCACGGGACTCTCCTCAACTGAGGCGCATCCTGCGCATCTTCCGTCCCTACCGGGGCCGGCTCGCAGTCGTCGGCGTGCTGGTCGGCGCGTCCTCGCTGGTGTCGGTCGCCTCACCGTTCCTGCTGCGGGAGATCCTCGACGTCGCCATTCCTCAGCGGCGCACCGTCCTGCTGGGCCTCCTGGCTCTCGGACTGATCGGCATCGCCGTCGTCAGCAGCGTCTTCAACGTGCTGCAGACCTTCATCTCCACCACCGTCGGGCAGCGCGTCATGCACGACCTGCGCACCGACGTCTACGCCAAGCTCCAGCGGATGCCGCTCGCGTTCTTCACGCGCACCCGCACCGGCGAGGTGCAGTCGCGCATCGCCAACGACATCGGCGGCATGCAGGCGACCGTCACCTCCACCGCGACCTCTCTCGTCTCCAACCTCACCGGCGTCGTCGCCACCGTCGCCGCGATGCTCGCGCTGGACTGGCGGCTGACGCTCGCCTCGCTGCTGCTGCTCCCGCTCTTCGTCTGGATCAGCCGCCGGGTCGGGCGGGAGCGCAAGAGGATCACCACGCAGCGGCAGGCCCAGATGGCCGCGATGTCCGCGCTGGTCACCGAATCGCTGTCCGTCAGCGGCATCCTCCTCGGACGCACCATGGGACGGGCCGAGGCCCTCACACGTGACTTCTCCGCGGAGTCCGAACGCCTGGTGGGGCTGGAGATCCGCTCCCACATGGCCGGACGCTGGCGGATGTCCACCATCGGCATCGTCATGGGCGCGATCCCGGCGCTGCTGTACTGGACGGCGGGCATGCTCGTCCACTTCGGCGGCCCCGGCTTCTCCATCGGCACGCTCGTCGCCTTCGTCACCCTCCAGCAAGGGCTGCTGCGACCCACCGTCTCGCTGCTGTCGACCGGCGTGGAGATGCAGACGTCGCTTGCGCTCTTCCAGCGCATCTTCGAATACCTCGACCTGCGCGTCGACATCGAGGAACCCGCCGCCCCGATCGCGCTGGAGAAGGTGCGCGGCCGCGTGCGCTTCGAGAACGTCGACTTCACCTACGGCGACAAGGACTCCACCGCGGCCCTGCACGGCATCGACCTGACCGTTCCCGAGGGCAGCTCCCTCGCGGTCGTCGGAGCGACGGGCGCCGGAAAGAGCACCCTCAGCTACCTCGTCCCACGTCTGTACGACGTCACCGGCGGGCGCGTCACCATCGACGGCGTCGACGTGCGCGACCTGGACTTCGCCACGCTCACCGGGGCCGTCGGCGTCGTCTCGCAGGAGACCTACCTCTTCCACGCGTCCGTAGCCGACAACCTCCGCTTCGCCAGGCCCGGAGCGACGCCGGACCAGCTACGGGACGCGGCCGAGGCCGCCCAGATCCACGACCACATCGCCGCGCTGCCCGAGGGCTACGACACCCTCGTCGGTGAACGCGGCTACCGCTTCTCCGGCGGGGAGAAGCAGCGCCTCGCGCTGGCCCGTACGATCCTGCGGGATCCGCCGGTGCTCATCCTCGACGAGGCGACCAGCGCTCTGGACACGCGCACCGAGCGGGCGGTGCAGCAGGCCATCGACGCCTTGTCGGCAGGCCGCACCACGATCACCATCGCCCACCGGCTCTCCACCGTCCGCGACGCCGACCAGATCGTCGTGCTCGACGCAGGACGCATCGCCGAGCGAGGCACCCACGCCGAACTCCTCGCCGCGGACGGCCTGTACGCGGCGCTGGTACGACGGGACGCCCGCACCGAGGACTCGTCGACCGTGGTGCGGACCGAACCGGTGACCCTCCAGAGCGACCCGCCTGCCGCCACACCCGCCACCAGGGGGGACTCGCCGGCTGGCGCGCCGGCCCACTGACGTGGCCGGTGTCGTGCGCCCTGAATCAGACACGTGTGCACACGTGAAATCTGGGGAGATGAGGGCTCATGACGCAGCCCACCGATGCCGCCGGGCCCACTGAAGCAGCCCGCCAGGCGCCGCCGTCGCGCCCCGGACGTCAACTCCTCGCCGCCTCGGTAGGCAACGCCGTCGAGTGGTACGACTGGCTCGCCTACACCTTCCTCGCCACCTTCATCGCGGCGGAGATCTTCCCCGCGAGCGCTGACAACTCCCTCGTGCCCCTGCTGTCGACGTTCGCCGTCTTCGCCGTCGGCTTCTTCATGCGCCCGGTCGGCGGGCTGCTCATGGGAGCCATCGCCGACCGCAGCGGACGCCGCGCCGCACTGACGGTCACGATCCTGCTCATGGGCGGCAGCAGCCTGCTGCTTGCACTGACTCCCACATACGCCGCCGCCGGACTCCTCGGCCCGATCGTCCTGGTGATAGCCAGGCTGCTCCAAGGGCTGTCCGTGGGCGGCGAGTTCGCCGCGGCCACCACGTTCCTCGTCGAGTCGGCCCCGCAAGGACGCCGCGGGCTCTTCTCCAGCTTCCAGTACGTCTCCACCACCGTGGGACAACTCGTGGCCTCCGGCGTCACGGCCCTGCTCGTCGCACGAATCGACGACGGACAGATGCACCTGTGGGGATGGCGTGCGGCGTTCGTGGTCGGAGCGGTGCTCAGCCTTGTCGGCTTCTGGATCCGGCGGGGCGCGGAGGAGACCCGCAGCCCCGAGATGCAGGCGGGCCCCCGGCCCGGGCTCTTCGAGGCGCTGCGAACACATCCGCGCGAGTCGCTGCTGATCTGCGGCATCACGACGGGCGCCACCATCGCCTACTACACCTGGACCTCGTACCTCCCGACGTACGCACAGGTCAACGTCGGCTTCGACAAGGCCGATTCGCTCCTCATCGGCACGATCTCGCTGGCCTTCTTCGCGCTGCTGCAGCCCCTGGGCGGTATCCTCTCCGACCGCGTGGGGCGGAAGCCGCTGCTGCTCTTCTTCTCCATCGGCTTCGCGGTGCTGTGCGTGCCGCTGCTCAACTCGATCACCCAGTCCTTCACTTCGCTGCTGCTCGTGCAGTGCGGCGGCATGATCCTGCTGACCGGCTACACCTCCGTGGCGGCGGCGGTGAACGCCGAGGTCTTCCCCGCACGGGTGCGCGCGGCAGGCATCGGCTTCCCGTACTCGCTGACGGTGGCGCTCTTCGGCGGGACCGCCCCGTACATGGGAACCCTGTTCAAGGACCTGGGCCGACCCGGCGCCTTCCCCTGGTACGTGGCCGCCCTGTGCCTCGTCTCGGCGCTGGTGTACCTGCGGCTGCCGGAAGGGGCGAAGAAGACCCTGGAGCGCTAGGTGTTCTGTCCACTGAGGTTGGGGACGCGGCTGGCGGGTGGCGGTGAACGATGAGGCCGGGGTGGCCCCTTGGACCGGATCGGCTCAGCCCGGCGCGTCCATCAGGGCGGTGACATAGGTGTCCAGCCGCTCCTCCACGACCCGCGTCGTCAGCTCCGTCCTCCCCGCCTCCCGCCATGGCTGCGCCACCGACCGCACTTCCTCCGAGAACGCCAGCCCGTCCCGCACCTGCCAGTACAGCCGCTCGCTCGCGTCCGCGGCCAGCACCCCGCCGGCCTCCTCATACGCCTCAGCGAACCGCAGACCCCACGCCGGGCCGTGCAGCAGCGCGAGATTGGTGGAGCAGTGCGCCACATCGAGGTCCGCGGGGCCCCAGGAGGTGGCCGCCCAGTCGACGACGCCGGTGATACGGGCATCTGCCGGCCGTCGGGGCGGCACGTCGAACAGCACGTTGCCGGGGTGGAAGTCCCGGTGCAGGAATCGTCCTTCATAGGGCGGCGCGGGCCTGCGGATCACGTCGACCGCCGCGGCCCATGCCGCCGCGTCGGCGCCCTTCGGAGTCACGACGGTGTCGGCGGTCGTCAACGCCACATACTCCCGTGGCCGCCAACGGGGACTCCCCTGCTCGATCGAAGCCGAGAGCCGGGGGGAGGGTCGCAACGCGTGTATCGCCACGAGTTGGCGGGCCAGCAGGGGGACGCGCGTCTCCAGCCCCTCGTCGTCGAGGACCGTCCGGCCCGCCAGATGTGTCATCAGGAGCGACGGATACTCGCAATGCGCGGCGGTGGGATCAACCGCGACCAGTTCCGGCGCCCGCACGCCGGTCCCCGTGAGCACGGTCAGAGCGCCGGCTTCCCGGTCCAGCGAGTCCTCGGCGCGCTCCACGAAGAACGGGTCGACGAAGGTCCGCAGCACCAGCTCACGGGTGCCCCCGTCCCGCGTGCCGACGGTCAGCCTCCGCATCTCGGCAGTGATGCCGCCGTGCAGGGCCTCGCTTCTGACGATCCGCTCGCCGACCTCCAGGTGCCGGCTCACCCAGGCCAGCGTCAACGGTCGGACAGGGGCCGCCTCTTCGTGGTTGGTCACCGTGCCACCTCACCACCGGACGGCGGCACGCGCGAAGGCTTTTGGAGGCGATGGACGTGCGCTGCTCAGTCAGAAAGCCACCAGCACGAGGGGGGGGACCGTAGCGCGGCCGCATCACACAGCCCGGGGCCGGCCACCTCCCCTCTCGTTAGAAGGCGCGTAGGCATCGTCTAACGTTCGGCGGTCAAGCAGTGATGCCGGAGGACCCGCTCGTCAGCTCTCCTCCGGCAAGCAGGCTGCGCAGCCGGTACGCGCTGGAGGCGGGTTGTGGACGTCGCACGCAGGGTCGTCAGACGTGATCAGCTGCTGGGGGTCGCCCGCGCCGCTGTGGGCACCGAACGCCGCCTCATGGGCCTGTCGCGGCTCCGAGGCGGGAGCAAGAAGGGCGTGTACCGCCTCACCTTCGACGACGACTCGACCGCGATCCTCTACATCTGGGACGACGCCGAGAACTACTGGCCCGACGAGCACACCGGCGAGCCCGACGATCACGCGGACCCGTTCTCGCACGCCTCCGGCATCGATCTGTTCCATGCCGCCAACAGGCGCTTGGAGGCAATCGGGGTCCGCACCCCCCGGATCCATCTGGTCGACCGGAGCAGGAGCCGCTACCCGGCGGACCTCGCGGTGGTGGAGGACGTGCCCGGCGAGAATCTGGAGGGGCTGCTCCAGCAGGACCCCCGCCGTGCGGAACCGGTCCTCGCTCGCCTCGCCGAAGCACTCGACGTGATGCGAAGCCACACGGGTCCGGACTTCGGCAAGGTCGCCGTGATCGACAACGGCCGGATCTCCCGGGGCCGTTCGTGCGAGCAGGTGGTCCTCGGCCGCGCGCTCGACGACCTCGCCGAGGCAGCCTCGCGCGACGCACGGATGGCACGCGTCCGCGACCGCGTGGACGACGCGGTGCGGGGGCTGGCCGCCGCAGTGCAGCCACGTTCCGAGTACGCCCTCGTCCACGGGGAGCTCGGACCGGACCATGTGATGGTGGACCGGCTCGGGCAGCCGGCGCTCATCGATGTCGAGGGCCTGATGTTCTTCGACGTCGAATGGGAGCACGCGTTTCTGCGGATCCGCTTCGGCGAGCACTACCGGTGGCTGAACCGGGAGCAGCTCGATGAACAGCGCCTGGCCTCCTACACGTTGGCGATGCGGCTCTCACTCGTGGCCGGACCGCTCCGACTCCTCGACGGGGACTTCCCGGACCGGGACGCCATGACGGGGATCGCCGAGCACAACCTCCAGCAGGTGCTTGCCCTTCTGCCCCGCGGCGGCAATTGAACCCCTTCGGATCTCGCTGGGCCCTGTGCGGGTCCTGCTGTGCGTGCGGTCCGGGCACACCCGTCCAACGTGGTGTTCCGGCAGCCGGATCGGATCGAGGAATCTTGCACCGGGCATTGCCATCCAAGGGGAAAAGGGTGGATTCTCAACTCACCGGATTTTCAGGGGCAACATGGACATCCGGTGCTGTTGCTCCCGACGGCAGACGTCTACCAACCCCCGAAAGGTCGCCGTCGGGGGCACCACAACTCCCGGCGGGCGGGCGTGAAGTGGACGGTGAACGCAGGAACTCGCAAGGCCGGGCAGCCCTGCCTGCCCTCCTGAGCACCTGCGTGTCGTAGTGCCCCGGCCGGTCAGCCCGCTCGCCGCCGGTCGAGCGAGGGGAGCAGGACATGGAACGCACACCGGGTGACGCGCCGAAGGTGGACGTCGCGGCAGGGGTGTTCGCGGCGCTCGTGCTCTTCCTCGTCATCGGCTTCTTCCTCATGCCGATACTTCCCTGGCTGTTCGTCGTGGCCGCGTTCCTCGGCTTCCTCGTCGCCACGCGGGGACGCAGGGAGCACGAGCGGAAGACGGGCGACCCCTACGAGTACCCGACGCTGGACCGACGGCGCCCGTGGATCAAGGACGACGGCTGATCGCCGCACCCGCGCCCGGTCCGGTCCAACCACCCCGTCCTGCACGGGAGACGGCCCCGATCCGACCATTCGCGTCGATGATTCAGGTCAGGGCCTTGTGCATCACGATGCACGGTCGGCCGTGCTCGAGGTCGCGGCGGCGATCGGTCTCCTGCCAGCCCAGTGAGGTCCAGAAGGCCAGCGACGAGGGCCTGTTCTCCAGCACGGCCAGCCCGATGCGCACCTTGCCCTCGTTCCTGTACTTCTCCTCGACGGCGCCGGCCAGGAGCCGTCCCACGCCTTTACGTTGGCGGCCGCCGTGCACCATCAGCAGGCCGATCCAGGGCTGCTTGTCCCGGGGGTGTTCGTCCAGCAGCGAGAGCAGCCCCGCAAGGGAGCCGTCCTCGTCGCGGGCGAGCAGCAACTCGCAGCCGTCGGTGAAGACTTCGCGGCGCAGGTCGGCCTCGACGACGCCGGCATCGATGTTCTCGGGGTCGTATTCGCCCGCCGAGCGCCAGTAGTCGCCGTTGCTCGCGTACAGCTCGACCACTTCGGCGATCTCAGCGGGGGAGAACCCGAGGGGTGCCAGGGAGAGGGCAGGCATGTGAGCAGGTTAGCCAGCCCCGTCGGCCGCGCTCACGCCTCCCTCCAGCGTGACCCCGCCTACCAGGAGCTTTGTTCGTGCCCACCGCCGGGGCACCTTTCCAACCACCCGTCAGGTGGGAGGGGTTCAGGTGCCGGCCCGCCGTCACGTCGGCTGCTCACCACTCTTCGGGAGGCGAACGCTGATCGTTGATCAGTCCTTCGCTTCGCGGACGTCCTTTCCCTGCTCGGCGAAGGCCTTGAAGTCCTGCATGTGCTGCTGCGACTGCTTGCGGAAGGCGCCGGGCATCAGGAGCCCCACCAGCCGCATCAGCAAACCGCTGAACCGGTATTCGTTCTCGCTCGCCCAGAGCGTCGTCTCCGGGCCGGCTTCGGTCAGCCGGTCGCGCACGGCGCTCCACATGCCCTCGCCGACGATCTCGCGGTCGAAGTGAACGACGTGCCCTTTCGGGATCCCGTGCAGGTCTGCCGGTTCCCGGCGCGTGATGGTCTCGGTGCACTCGATCCTCTGCTTCCCCATCTGCATCACGACCCGCGATTTGGTACCGACTTGCCCGTGCACCCCACTCAGCGGCTCGTGCAGTACCAGACCCCGCAGCCACTTCGACATGTGTGCCGGGTCGGCGAGCAGCTGTACCACCCTCTCCCGCGGCAGGGCGATCTCGATGGAGACGGTGTACTTCATGGCGGAGTGCTCCGGGTTCCCGAGTGAAAGGGCATGCTCTTGCAGGCTCGCCTCATGTTATTCAGATGGGTGGACAAGCACGCGGAAGCTCCTGGGCGGACAGGTGGTCCTGGCCGGCAACCCGTCGACCAGGCCCTTCCGTGCGTCTGACACCACCCCACCGTCAACTGCCGTCGTGCTTAAGCAGGTTGGAAACAGCTCACTCCCAGCGGACGTCTTTTGCAGAACGGAAAACAGCTGGACGGGAGACGACAGGGTGAAAGGAGCGGCCGGACCGATCGGCAGGGTCCCCGGGTTCGTGCGGCCAAGGAGAAGCGAGGGATCTGCGCAACGATGCGGCGTCCCGTGAAGGCGCGGAGTTCTGCATACCGGGCCAATGGAGATCTTCTGCACCCTCACCCGTTCGGGCGTAGCGTCGAGCTTCCCGAGAGCAGGTGAGAAAGATGGCAGACTCCGGAAATCCCCAGTGGCACCCCAGCCGGCAGGAACCGCCGCATCACCACGGCAAGCCCAAGAAGAGCCGCAGGGGAAGAAAAGCCTTCTGGGGAATCTTCGGCGGTGTAATTCTGGCCGTTCTTCTCGTCGCCGGCGGCTGTTCCGTGCTGTTTGCAGGGGAGCCCCCCGACAAGCCTGAGAAGCGCCGGAGCCAGCCCGAGAAGGACAAGGGCGAAGAAGGGCCGGACAGCTTCTCGGAGAACGAGGAGCACCCGCCCAAAGACGATGTGAAGCTGTCCCGGCCGGTCACGAAAGACGAGTTCGGGTTCAAGACGACGACCCTCACGGTCACGGTCACGAATCACAGCAGCGAGGCATCCGATTACCTCATCGACCTGGAGTTGTTGAACTCGGCCGGGAATCGGGTGGAAGAGACACCGGTCTCCACTCTCAATCTCGAGCCTGGCAGGACGTTCACAGAAAAGGTCGAGTTCACGGAGGCAGGCAAGTCCGTGAAGGCGATCTCCGTCGACCGCACCTCGTCGGCCTACAACGAATAAGGCCACAGGCATACGAAAACCATTCATGGCCAACGGGGGTTTCTGCCGCGCTGCCGGTGGAGTCAGAGCGCAAGATTTTCTGCCCTCCCGCCGGTTCGGGACTATCCTGGACATCCCTCTCGGGGTTTCGGGTCCGCACAAGCAAGGAGCGTGTGTGATGGCGGCACCCACAGAATTGATCCGCGTCGGCGCGGGGCATGCACTGCCCGTGGAAGAACAGCGAGAGGCTCTGAACGCTGCCCTCCCGCCCTACCTCGAACGCACCGGGGGCGCCGTTCAGGAAACGTCTCCGGAGGGCTTGACGGTCACCTTTCCGTCAGCGCCGGAGACGCACTTCCCGATTCACATCCTGCTGACCGTCCTCACCGGCGGTGCGTGGGCACTGTTCGTCTGGCTGCCCATAGTCGTGGTCCGTGTGATGCGCACCCGCCGTCCGGTGACGGTCAAGGTCCAGGAAGACGGCACGGTCTACGCGACGCGCTGAGCCCCCGTGGGACACACGAGACCCGGTGCCCCTCAGCGGTAGAGCATGTACTGACGCCGGGTGCGGTCGAAGTCGCGGACCTCGGACTCCCACGCCGCGGTCACCTCGTCCGTCCCCTTGCCCGCGTCGAGCATCGTGCGCAGCCGCGTAGACCCGGACAGCTTGTCGATCCAGTACGGACGCGGGTCGTTGTCCTTGCGCCACGCGAAGTCGTCGTACTTCATCGCCTCGGCCAGCATCGCGGCGGCCGTCGGGATGGGCCGGTAGCTGCGGGGGTCGGTGATGTGCAGCTGGACGCCCGCGCAGGTCTTGCCCTCGTGCTTGCTGAAGGTGGGCACGAAGTACCCCTCGCGGAAGCGGACGCCGGGCAGCTTCCGGGCGTTGAGCCGGTCGCTGTAGCGGTAGTCCAGGTACGGGGCGCCGATGAGCTCGAAGGGACGGGTTGTGCCCCGGCCCTCGGAGAGGTTCGTGCCCTCGAACCAGCCGGTGCCCGCGTAGGCCGTGGCGGTGTCGGGGAAGGGCATGTTGGGCGAGGGCGGCACCCAGGGCAGGCCTGTCTCCTGGGCGGGAGCGGAAGGGGACCAGCCGCGGACCCGTACGACCTCCAGCTCGACCTTCCCGCCTTCGCCCTCGCCGGGGAGGAGCTCGCCGTTGAAGTAGCGGGCCAGCTCACCGACCGTCAGTCCGTGCTGCTGGATGATGGGCTTGAGGCCGACGCCCGAGGTGAACTCCTTGGTCATCATCGGCCCGTCGGCACGCCGTCCGACCGGGTTCGGGCGGTCGAGGACGATGAAGGAGGCGCCGATGTCGCGGGCCGCGACCATGGCCTGGTACATCGTCCAGATGTAGGTGTAGAAGCGCACCCCGACGTCCTGGATGTCGAAGACGATGGTGTCCGCACCCGCCTTGCGGAAGAGCGTGGCCATCTTCTTCGCGTCCGCCCCGTAGGCGTCGTAGACCGTCAGGCCGGTGCGGGGGTCCTCGAACTCCGGCTCGGACTCGCCTGCCTGCGCGCTGCCTCGGAAGCCGTGCTCGGGGCCGAACACCCCCACGATGTTCAGTTCCTTCTGCGCGGCCATGGAGTCCACGACGTGGCTGGTGTCGCGCAGGATGCCCGTGGGGTTGCTCACCACGCCGACCTTGCGCCCGCGCAGCAGCTTCCAGCCGTCGCCGGCCGCGATGTCGGCACCCGGAGTGACCCGCCCGGCAGCGGCGCCGCGGACGGCCGCTGACGCGGCGCTGGAGGTGAGCAGCGGCGCGCTGAGCGCGGCAGCCGTTCCGCCGAGGAAGAGCGTGCGGCGGGAGGGAGCGCTGGACATCGGGGACGTCCTTCCGGAGGCGGTCGTGGAGGGCACGGCTGGTGACGCAAGTTATCCCAAGGCCATGGTCACTGCCAGGGTGTGCGCGCGCTGCCAGTGGTACGCACAATGACGGCACCCGGTGCGAGGATGACCCGTATGCCGATTCCGACGGTCACGCTCGTACAGGGCGACATCACCGAACAGGACGTCGACGCGGTGGTCAACGCCGCCAACTCCTCGCTGCTGGGCGGCGGGGGAGTCGACGGCGCCATCCACCGCAAGGGCGGGCCCGACATCCTGGCGGCGTGCCGCCGGCTGCGGGACACGCAGTACGGCAGCGGGCTGCCCACGGGCGAGGCCGTGGCGACGACAGCCGGACGGCTGCCCGCGCGCTGGGTGATCCACACGGTCGGTCCCGTCTGGGCCAAGAGCGAGGACCGCTCGGAGCAGCTGGCCTCCTGCTACCGCGAATCGCTGCGCGTGGCACGGGAGCTGGGCGCCCGTACGGTCGCGTTCCCGGCCGTCTCCACTGGCGTCTACGGATGGCCGCTCGACGACGGCGCCCGCATCGCTGTGACCACCGTTCGCGAGGAGGGGGAGGGCTTCGACGAGGTGCGGTTCGTCCTCTTCGACGAGCGCTCCTACGACACCTTCGCCGCGGCGATGTGACCGTCGGCGGCCTGCTCACCCCACCGGCTCGATGAGCTCGACCGCCCTGAGTGCGGCGGCCAGCGCCGGCTCGGCTCCGCGTCCGTCGGCGTCCCAGGAGGCGACGTCCAGAGCCGTGTCGGTGAGCTTGATGGTGTGCTCGTCGCCGTGCAGGGCCGCACGTTCGAAGACCTCCTCCGGGGTGAGACGCGATGCGGCGCCCTGCGCCGGGGCCACCGGGGCTCGGATTCGTCAACA
>NZ_JACBXA010000063.1 GCF_013870515.1 Streptomyces albidus (ex Kaewkla and Franco 2022)
CACCTCGGGCGGCGACGTCGCAGCCGCCGTCACCACCGCGCTCGGCGCCGACGGATTCGCCATCGAGGCCGAGGTGTTGCCGCTCGCCGTCGCCGGTCATCTCGTCGGCGGCCCGCACGGCGGGCTGCCCTTCGCCACCAAGGGCGGCCTCATCGGCGGCCCCGACGCAGCCGTCGCCTGCCTGGAGCGGCTGCGCGCCATGCACACCCGCGGCACTCCGGGCGCCGCTCACGACTCCCAGCAGGATTCCAACCACCGCAGCACAGAAGGGGTTTCCCCATGACCAGCCGCCAGCTTCCCGTTCTCGCCGTCACCCTCGGCGATCCCGCGGGCATCGGGCCGGAGATCACCGCCCGCACCCTCGCCGACCCGCAGACGGCGAGCCTCGGGCGCGGCATCGCGGTCGGAGACGCCGCCGTGCTGCGCCGCGCCGTGCAGGTGTGCGGCCTCGACGTCGAGGTGAACGCCGTCTCCTCGGTGGGCGAGGCGCGTTTCGCACCCGGCACCATCGACGTCCTCGACCTGGGCATCGCCGGCGACGACCTGGAGTGGGGCAAGGTGAGCGCATTGGCGGGACGCTCCGCCGTGGCCGCGATCGAGGCGGCGACGAGGGCCGCGATGGCGCGCGAGGTCGACGGCATCGTGACTGCCCCCATCAACAAGGAGGCCGTCTGGGCGGCCGGAGCCGAGCACCTGGGCCACACGGAGATGCTCGGTGAACTCACCGGCGCCGCGCACTTCGACACGATGTTCGTCGTCCGCGGCCTGAAGATCTTCTTCACCACGCGCCACGTCTCCCTGCGCAAGGCCCTGGACCAGATCGACGAGGAGCGCGTGACGAGCAGCATCCGTCACGCCGTGACCGCGCTGCGCGTCTTCGGCCACGACGAGCCGAGGCTCGGCGTGGCGGCGATCAACCCGCACGGCGGCGAGAACGGCCACTTCGGGGACGAGGAGATCACGGCGCTGCGCCCCGCGGTGGAGAAGACCGCCGCCGAAGGCCTCGACGTCGTGGGCCCGATCCCCGCCGACTCCGTCTTCCACCAGGGTCTTCAGGGCCGCTTCGACGGCGTGCTCTCGCACTTCCACGACCAGGGCCACATCCCGGCCAAGACCGTCGACTTCGACGGGACGGTGTCGGTGACCGTGGGCCTGCCGATCCTGCGTACCTCGGTCGACCACGGCACCGCGTTCGACATCGCCGGCTCCGGCACGGCATCGCCGGGCACCATGGCCGCCGCCTTCCGCGCCGGAGTCGAATTCAGCGGCTCCACCGACCGCATCCGGGCCGCCTACGGGACCGGCGCCTGACCGAACACCGAACGCCCCTGACTCCGCAGGCAGTTGGAGCCGCACAGATGACACCCGCAACACCCCAGGCCGAATCACCGATACCCGCGAAGCGCTGGACGTACGTCATCCCCGTCGCGGTGGTGATGTACATGCTGGCGTTCCTGGACCGCAGCAACGTCTCCGTCGTCCTGCCGTACATGGACGGCGACCTGAGTCTCACCGCCTCCGACGAGGGCATGGTCACGGGGATCTTCTTCCTCGGCTACGTCTTCCTCCAGATCCCCGGCGCGATCCTCGCCCAGCGCTGGAGCGCCCGCAAAACCGTGCTGATCCTGATGGTCGCCTGGGGCTTCGCGGCCATGGCCTGCGGACTCGTGCAGACCAAGGAGCAGTTCTACGTCGCCCGCTTCGTCCTCGGCCTCTTCGAAGGCGGAGTGTGGCCGGCGGTGCTGATCCTGCTGGCCTCCTGGTTCCCGCTGCGCGAGCGCGCCAGGGCCAACGCCCTGTGGATGGCCTGCCTCCCGATCTCGTCCATCATCATGGCCCCGCTGTCCGGGCTGATGCTCGACCACTCAGACTGGCGCTGGGTGCTCGTGCTCCAGGGCTTCCCGCCGCTGGTCTGGGCCGTGGTGTGGTGGTTCGCCGTCGCCGACCACCCCTCGCAGGCGCGCTGGATCTCGCGCCGCGAGGCCGAGCACGTCGAGCGTTCGCTCGCCGCCGACGAAGCGGCCAAGCCGTCGGCGGGCAGCGGCTCCTACCTCGACGCCATCAAGCAGAAGTCCGTGCTCGTCCTGATCGGCATCTACTTCTTCTGGATCACCGGCTTCTACGGCTTCACGCTGTGGCTGCCGTCCGTCATCAAGACCCTCACCCACGACGGGTCCTCCACCGAGGTCGGTCTGCTCAGCGCGATCCCCTTCACCGTGGCGCTGATCGTGATGGTCGCCAACGCCATGTGGTCGGACCGCACGGGGAAGCGGCGGCAGGCCGTCGCCGTCCCGCTCGTCGTCAGCATCGTCGCGCTGCTGCTCGGACAAGCCGTGGAGGGAGGCGTCCTGCAGATGCTTCTGCTCTGTGTCACCGCGGGTGCGCTCTACGCTCCCTACGGCCCGTTCTGGGCGATCCCCGGCGGAGTGCTGCGGATCGAGGTGATCGCCGTCGCCATGGGCCTGATCAACGCCCTCGGCAACCTCGGGGGTTACGTCGGCCCGTATCTTGTGGGCTGGCTGACGGAGAGCTCCGGCACGAGCGTGACGGGCTTCGGCGCGCTCGCGGGCTTCCTCTTCGTGGCAGTGCTGCTGGTGCTGTTCGGACTGCGTCCCTCCGCCGAGGCCACGACGACGGCACCGCTCACCGAGCCCGCCGGCGAAGTCCTCGTGGAGGAGAAGCGATGACCACCGCCCGTCCCCGCGCCCCCCGGCGCGGCACCGCGCGACGCCGCGACGACATCCTGCGGGAGGTGCTCGCGGGAAACGGCGACATAGCCGAGCTCGCCGCCCGCTTCGGGATCTCGGTCTCGACGGTCCGCCGCGACCTCCAGCAGCTGGCCGGGGACGGGCACATCCACCGCACCTACGGAGGTGCGGTGGCCGACGGCCACACCGCCGAACGCTCCCTGGACGAGAAGGAGTCCGGCAACCGCGCGCAGAAGGAAGCCATCGCGCTGGCGGCGGCCGACCGCGTCGCTGACGGAGACGTGATCCTCATCGACGCGGGCACCACCACCGGGAGGCTGGCCCGTGCGCTGCGCTCCCGCAGCGGGCTCACCGTCATCACCAACTCCACCATCGCCCTCCGCCATCTCGCGGACGCGGAAGGCGTCGAGCTGATCGTCCTCGGCGGCCGGGTGCGCCGTCCCAACGGCGCGATCCTCGGACCCGAGGGGGAGGAGACGCTGCGGCGGTTGACGCCGGACGTCGTCTTCCTGGGCGCCGACGGTCTGCACGCACGTGACGGCCTCTCCTGCCCCACCCTCGAACAGGCCCATTCCAAGGAGCTGATGGCGGAACGCGGGCGTGAGGTGTTCGTTCTGGCGGACGCCTCGAAGCTGGGCCTCAGCCCGTTCCCGTACCACGCCCGCCAGACCGTTCCGTGGACGCTCATCACGGATGCGGGAACGCCCGCCGGGACGGTGAAGGAGTTCGCGGCCACGCTGAACTGCGCCGTCCTGACGGTGTGATCCGAGGAACGACAGCTCCTCATAGCCCGTCGCGACGCGCGAAGAGCCGGCGGACGCCCGCGTAGTTCACCCCCAACCGGCCCGTCCGGCTGTCCTGTTGCGATGCTGACGGCGGACGATGCCCCCGTGACTCCGGGCCGGATTGCATGTGAGGGTGCCTGGGATGGTGCGACCTCCCGCCGTCTGCCGCCTCCCGGCGTGTCAGATGCGGAGTCGCGCTCCGGTAGGGGTTGGGTGACCTGGCGAGCAGAGGGCGTCCGGGCACGCGACTTCGGGCTCGGAAGCGGAGCTGAAGAGGTACGTGCCCGCACGCGCGTCCCGCCCGTGCGGGCACCTCGTCGTCCGTACGTCGTCCGTACCGCGTGCTCCTGAAAGGGTGACCCCACCGGTCAACTCGTCCTCGTCGCACCGAAGTCACGACCACCGCCCGGCCCGGAAGGACCCGCCCATGACGGACACCGATCCGAACCCCCGCGTACGCGACCTCGACATCGTCGTCTACGGCGCGACCGGCTTCGTGGGCGCGCTCGTCGCCCGTTACCTCGACCAGTCCGCTCCCGAGGGCACCCGGATCGCGTTGGCCGGCCGGAACGAGAAGAAGCTCGCGGCCGTACGGGACGGCCTGGGCGAACGCGGCCGCACCTGGCCCCTGCTCGTGGCCGACGCCGACGACCGCACCGCGATCGAGAAGATCGCCGGCGCCGCGCACGTCGTCATCACCACCGTCGGTCCCTACGCCAAGTACGGCCGCACGCTTGTCGCCGCCTGCGCCCAGGCGGGAACCGACTACGTCGACCTGTGCGGTGAGGTCCTCTTCATCCGCGAGAGCATCGACGCCAACCACGGGCTCGCCTCGTCCACCGGCGCCCGCATCGTCCACGCCTGCGGGTTCGACTCCATCCCTTCGGACGTCAACGTGCACGCCCTCCACGAGAAGATCCGCGCCGACGGCGCCGGTGAACTGACGGACACCATCTCGGTTCTGACCTCGATGAAGGGTGGAATCTCCGGCGGCACCATCGACTCCGTACGCCGGCAGATCGACACCGTGAAGAAGGACCGGGCCGCACGCCGGCTCGTCCTGGACCCCTACTCGCTCAGCCCCGACCGCGAGGCCGAGCCCGACCTCGGCCGGCAGAACGACTTGGTCCTGGCTCCCGCCCGCACCGCCGACCCGTCCCTGCGCGGCACCCTCGCCCCCTTCGCCATGGCCCCCTTCAACACCCGTGTCGTCCGGCGCAGCTCGGCGCTTCGCGGCCACGCCTACGGGTCCGGCTTCCGCTACCGCGAGGCCATGAGCGCGGGCCGCTCCCCTCTCTCACCGCTGATGGCACTCGGCGTGGCAGGGGCGCTGGCGGGCGTCCTGGCGGGTCTGACGCTGCCCCCCACCCGGTACGTGCTGGACAAGGTCCTCCCCGACCCGGGCGCCGGCCCCAGCGAACGCACCCGCGACAAGGGCCACTTCACGATGGACACCTTCACCACCACCACGACAGGCGCCCGTTACGCGGCGCGCTTCAAGGCGCAGGGCGACCCCGGCTACAAGGCGACCGCGGTCATGCTCGGCGAGTCCGCGCTCGCGCTCGTACTGGACCGCGCCGCCCTGCCCGACGTCGACGGCGGCGTCCTCACGCCCGTCACCGCGATCGGTGACGCGCTGGTCAACCGCCTCCGCGCAGCGGGCATGACGATCGCCGCGCTGGCCCGCTGACCGTTGGCGTCACAGGGAGCCGACGGGTCCCGCCGGTCCGCGCGGGACCGGAGACGGGCGGCCAACTCGCCCTGGAACGGCGGGGATCCACCGCCGATCCGGGTTCTCGAACGGGATCAGGAGAAGGCCTCGAAGGGACGTCCATAAGCGATTCGGCCACGAAATCGGCCCCGACGGCCTGTTCCAGGCCACGAGCGTCGAGTGGCCCGGAGTGCGTGACGGCTGTTCTTTTTCTGTGCCCACGGCTCGCCGGCCGCTCCTGCCCCACCGACCTCACTGCTTCCAACTCGCCGCTGCGACAGGGCGCTTGCTCTTGTGGAAGAAGCCGCTCCGCCCCGCTGAGCGGACTCTCGTCATGGCGACTTTCATCCCCCAGAAAAGTCGCAAGGCGGAACAAGGTGCCCGATGTCGGACTTAGGATGCCAATCCGAGATGTCGGCAGATCTACCGCGCCAAGTCGCTCCGGATATGGCTCAATGTGTTCGAGCACGCATTCTATTACCTTGACGACCATCCATCCCTGGGACACCTCACCAAGGGGGGAATCCGGCAATCCGTCACGGATGTCGGCGAATTCGCGCAATGTTGTGTTCTTCACCCCGTACGGACGGGTCGGCCGGCCGGGAAAGACGATTCCGTCCGCCGCGTGAATTCAGCGACAGGACATGCAGCGGCTCGAACAAGCACAGTTTATGCACAGCGTGAACACGAAAACCACCGATCGGCGGACACGTGCCGAACGGCTGAGCACGGCGCTGGACCTCGCCGGGAAACACTCGATCAAGGCAGCGCGGCATCGTCCGCTTCGCATCGGCACAGGGCTGCTTCGTGCAGCTCCCCCGCCCACAACACGTCAAGACACGGCGTCACGACGCGGAATCACCACGCGCGGACTCACCACGCGGGGACTCGGTGCAAGGAATCACGGTGCGGAATCATCACGCTGAGTCGGCGGCAACCTCCGCGGACTGGATGCTGGTTCCCGCCCGCCCCCGCGTCCGGGAACCACACCGGCCACCTGACTCACCGCAGACGCGCGCCGCTCTCACCGTCCTGGCCGGAGGAGGGCCAACCCGAGCCGATCCTCTCGAACTGGGAGGTCAGATCGGCGGCGAGCTTGCGCTCGGTGCCGCTCGGCGACTGGCCCGTGATGTTCATCGCCACTGTCAGGACCCCGCTGACCGGTGCGCTGGGCGTCAGCCGTACCGGGGTGCAGGTGAAGGTGAAGGTCTGGGGCGACTCGAAGTCGTAGGAGGCTATCCGCGCCTCGGAAAGCGTCGCCGTCTGCCCCGACCTCAGGGCCTGATCCATGGTCTTGAAGACGCCCACGGAGTCGAGACCGGGCAGGACGTGCCGGCCCTGGCTCAGCTGCTGGACCCTGCCGAAAGCCGCTCCCTGCTTGGCGTTCGCGTAGCGCAGCACATGCTCGGGACCCTCGGTCAGCATGATCGGGAAGGGCGCGCCGTCGAAGATCGCGAACATCTCCTGCTGCTGAGTCAACAGGCTGTCACGCAGGGCGAATTCGGACAGAAGGGTCTGTGCGAGGCTCTGCATGCTCTCCATGTGGTCCGCGCTCCACTGGCGCGGGCGCATGTCGGCCACGCAGACGGTTCCGAGGATCACGCCGGTGTGGTCCAGGAGGGGAGTGCCGAGGTAGGAGCGGACGCCCATCTCGTTGACCAGCGGATTGCCCTTGAACCGCGGGTAGTCGAAGACGTCGTCCAGGGCGAGCTGTGCCTTGTCGGCGACCACATGGGGGCAGAAGCCGTAGTCGATGGGGGCTTCGCGCGCGACCTCGGGTATGTCGCTGAGGTCGAAGGCGATGCTCCGGTCCTCCCCTGCGCTGTCGTCGGGATTCGACGGCGGCACGTACATGCCGCGGAACATCTGACGCTCGTCGTTGATGAAGTTGACCATCGCGAGGGGCGCCTGGGCGAAACGCCCTGCAAGGCGGGCGACACGGTCGAACTTGACTTCGGGGTCAGAGGTGTTGAGACCGAGTGTCTGCAGCCGACGCCTGCGCTGCTCGCCCTCTTGTGGGGCTTGATTAGGTGTCAGGGGATCCATGACTGCACATGAAACCAGACCTGGGACCATACGTACCGCCCCAGAAGCAACTTGGGATGCTTCCGGTCACGGTCCCGTCGTCGCGGGGGTCTGCCGGCCTGTCCTGAGGTGCCCCTACGCGGGGCCAGTCCTGCATTCTGTCCAGTTTTAGCCTTCTCAATCGCCTGACGATCACTTCCCGCCAATCCCCGAAGCGCTATCGAGCAAGAACGGTCTCGCATATGACAATGGCGGCGCGCATCTGCCGTGTGAGCGGCCGGCGCGTGCTGCCCGGGCGTCGGACCGCACCGCGTGTGCGGACCGCCGGCGCGCGGTGCAGGGTGTGCTCTTCCGCCGTAATCGCTGCGGAGGGGACGGACTTGAGCCGACGCGTGAGGAGGAAGCGAAGCATGGCGACCCGCGTACGCCGCTCCACGAGGAGCATCGCCACGCAGGCTGCCGCTGCAGAGCCCTGTCAGTGAAGCGATTATGTGCTATCTCCTACAAACTCAACGAATCCCCCAGAGGCTTGCGGCTACGGTGCGCTTCCCTCGCATCGTCCGGATCGGCCCACCCCCACGAATCACCCGCCGCACCGGCACCACCGGCGAGAACAAGCCCGTCGACGACGTCGGCAGGCCCCTGCGCCGAGAGGGCGGTCACGCCACGGCCGTAATGTGCACGAGCCCGCCGCGCGCGGGCGCAGCAGCGCAGTGCGCGTACGGCAGAGAGCCCGGCAGAGCTCCTTTCCGGGTTCCGCTGACGGACGTGAAGTCAGAGTTCGACGGACCGAGTGGCGAGTTCCCAACTGCCCGTACCCGGGGTGTCCTCCCCCTGGCACGGCCCTCCCGAAGAGAGAACGAGCGTGCTTCAGGTCCGCCTCCCGCTGGAGTCCGGCGCGCAGGTGAACGCACCATCGCAGACCGCTCATTGCCACTTCTTACTCAGTCAAGTAACTTCTATGGCATGACGCGGGAAGCGGATGTGGTGGAGCCATCGGCGCGGCACACATCAGCGGACGGGAGACGCAGAGCGGCCGGACGTCAGGGAAGCATCGAAGGGGTGTACGGGTGAAGTGGTCCAAGGCGGACATCGAGGCTCGATCGGTGGCTGTGATCGGTATGGCGTGCCGGTTCCCCGGCGCGTCGGGAGCCGACGAGCTCTGGGACTTGCTGCGCGACGGTGCGGACGTGACGAGCGAGACTCCGCCCGACCGCTATGACGTGGACGCCCTCTACTCCTCGGCGGGCGGCACCGGGACGATCGGCAGCCGCCGCGCGGGATACGTCGACGGCATGGCGGACTTCGACGCCGAGTTCTTCGGGATGTCGCACAACGAGGCCGTGGATCTGGACCCTCAGCACCGGCTGCTGATGATGGCGACCTGGGAGGCACTGGAGGACGCCGGGCAACGGCCCGACGCACTCGCCGGGAGCCGCACCAGCGTCTTCGTCGGCAACACCCGCTCCGACTTCCTCGAGCGGCAGTTCCGGCAGGGACTGGAGTCCGTCACCGCCTCCGCCTTCCACAACTTCCGCCCGCTGCTGCCGGCCCGCATCTCCTACGTCTTCGACTTCCGCGGCCCCAGCATCGTCGTCGACACGGCCTGCTCCTCCTCACTGGCCGCCGTCCACGCCGCGGTGCAGAGCCTGCGCACCAAGGAGAGCCCGCTGGCGGTCGTCGCCGGTGTGAACCTCGCGCTCCGTCCCGACGAGGGCGTGATGATGACGCAGTCCGGGACGCTGGCGGGCGACGGCCGGAGCAAGTTCGGCGATGCGGACGCGGACGGTTTCGCGCCCAGCGACGGTGTGGGCGTCGTCATCCTCAAGCCGCTCGCCGAGGCGCGGGCCGACGGCGACCGCATCCGCGCGGTGATCCGGGGCAGTGCCGTCAGCAACGACGGCCGCACCAGCGAGTCGCTTCTGACGCCCTCCGTCGCGGGCCAGACCGAGGTGCTCAGGTGGGCGTACGAGGACGCCGGGGTGTCACCCGCCGACGTCGACTTCGTCGAGGCTCACGGCACGGGCTCACCCGCGTTCGACCCCGTCGAGTTCACCGCGCTCGGCGAGGTGCTCGGCGAAGGAAGGCCTTCCGACCGGCCGTTGTTCATCGGATCGGTCAAGACCAACATCGGGCACGCCGAAGCCGCGGGCAGCATGGCCGGGCTGATGAAGACGGTGCTGTGCATGGAACACGGCCAGATGCCGCCGAGCCTGCACCTCAACACCCCCAACCCGCTTGTCGCCTGGGGCGAGTTGCCGCTTGAGGTCCCCACCAAGCTCCAGGACCTGCCCGACCGCGGCCGGCCGGTCCTCGCGGGGATCACCGGGCAGGGCGCCTCATGTCTGAACGCGCATCTGGTGGTCGCCCAGGGCGACACCCATACCGCCGACAGCCATGCCACGTTGCTGAGGCGGCCCATGCGCAGCAACAAGGCCTACGTGCTTCCGATTTCGGCACGTTCGCCCGAGGCTCTCGACGCGCTCGCCCGTGCCTACACCGAATACCTCGGCCCGGGCGGAGCCGGCGCGGACCTCGCGCTCCGCGACATCTGCTTCAGCGCCGCGACGCGCCGCCAGCACCATGCGCACCGGCTGGCCGTGACGGGCACCTCCCACGAGGAGATGATCGCCGCTCTCGACTGCTGCCTCACCGGGACGGATCCGGGGTACGGCAAGCAGGCCCGGACGCTGACTCCCGTGGTGGAGCGGTACCGCAACGGCGAGGCCGTGGACTGGGACCCTCTCTTCCGGTCCCGCTGCCGGTTCGTACCGCTGCCCAACTACCAGTGGCAGACGAAGCGCTACTGGCCGGGCGAGAAGGCGGCCGAGGAGGACGCGGGCGACCTTGCGTCGGCGGTGCTGCGTGAGCACGCGCGCACCTCCCACACCGAGTTCACCGACAGCTCCCTGCTCTCCGACATTGGTATCGACTCGCTCGCGCGGCTCCAGATCGTCGTCAAGCTGGCCAGCGACCACAACTACGAGGTGGAAGCCGAGGAGTTGGCGGAGCTGCGCACCGTGGGCGAGCTGCGCAACTGGCTGGACGCGCTGGAGGCCCAGACCGTATGAGCGCTCCAGCCGGCAGCGGTACGAGCTCGGGTCCGCGGACCCTGTACGCGTGGTTCGCCGAATCCGCCGAGAGGTTCGGCGAGCACACGGCGCTCGAGGTGGGCACCGACAAGCTGACCTACCGCGAACTGCGGGAGCTGGCGGAGGAGTTCGCGGCAGCGCTGATCGCCGCCAACGACGGTGTCCTCCCCCGTCGGGTCGGGTTGCTGGCAAGCCGCTCGGTCACGGCGTACGCCGGATACCTCGCCGTGCTGCGCACGGGCGCCACGGTCGTGCCGCTCAACCCCGAGTTCCCCGCGGCACGCAACGCGGCCATGGCTGCGGCGGCCGGCCTCGACCTGGTCGTCACCGACACCCCTCAGGACGGCGGCGGAGAGCTGGATGTGCCGCTGCTCGTGATGGCACCGGCCGACACGGCCGGTCGTCCGGGCGCTGCGCTGCCGCCGTGCCCCGCCACCCCGGACGACGTCGCCTACATCATCTTCACCTCCGGATCCACCGGCACTCCCAAGGGAGTTCCGGTGCTGCACAGCAACGCCGCCGCCTACCTCACCCACGTGGTGCCGCGGTACGAGGCGGGTCCGGGAAGCAGGCTGTCGCAGAGCTTCGACCTGACCTTCGACGGCTCCGTCTACGACCTGTTCGTCGCCTGGGGCTCCGGCGGCACGCTCGTGGTCCCGATGCGCAGCCAGTTGATGTCGCCGGTGAAGTTCATCAACGCCCAGCGCCTCACCCACTGGTTCTCGGTGCCGTCGCTGGTCTCCTTCGCCTCACGCCTGGGCACACTGGCCCCCGGCTGCATGCCGACTCTGCGCTGGAGCGTGTTCGGCGGCGAACCGCTGCCGAACACACTGGCGTTGGAGTGGCAGGCCGCCGCCCCGAACAGCGCCCTGGAGATCCTCTACGGGCCGACCGAGGTCACCGTCTCGTGCACCGAGTACCTGATGCCGCGCGACGCGCAGCACCGTCCGGGAACCTCCAACGGGACCGTGCCCATCGGCACTTGCTATCCCTCGCTGGAACACCTCCTGCTCGACGAGGAGGGCAGGCCCAGCAGTGAGGGCGAGCTCTGCGTACGCGGCCCGCAGCGCTTCCCGGGATACCTGGACCCCGCGAACAACGCCGGACGCTTCCTCTCACTCGGTGCCGACGGCTCGGTGCACGTCCTCGACGGCGAGACACCGCTGACCGAAGCGCACTGGTACCGCACGGGCGACCGCGTCGGCGTGCAGGACGGCCAACTGGTGCACCTGGGACGGGTGGATCACCAGGTCAAGATCCGCGGCTACCGGATCGAACTGGGAGAGATAGAGGCCATGCTGAGAGAACAGCCCGGGGTGCGGGACGCGATCGTCCTCGCCGTGGAGGGCCGTGACGGACAGATGGACCTGGAAGCAGCGGTCAGCGGGCCCTCCTGCGACACGGAGCGGATGTACCCGGCGCTGAGCGCACGTCTGCCCGCGTACATGGTCCCCCGAAGAATCACCGTCGTCGACGAACTCCCGCTCAACGCGCACGGGAAGACGGACAGGCGCGCCCTGGCCGCCGCCCTCAGCGACGCGAGCCCCTGACCCACCCCGACTCCCGGGCATTTCCTTGCCCTTGGTGCCGCAATCCAGCCGGATCGCGCCCGCAGGGCGGCCTGACCGCGCACGACGCCGTATGTTCCTTCCTCGTCTCCTGCCCCGGCCGACCCTCTGTGAGGAAACCATGTTCGATGCCATCGTCGTGGGGGCGCGGTGCGCCGGATCTCCAACGGCCATGCTGCTCGCCCGTGCCGGCTACCGCGTGCTGATGCTCGACCGGGCAGGATTCCCCTCGGACACGCTCTCGACCCACCTCGTCCACCAGCCCGGCGTGGCCGCGCTGGCCCGCTGGGGCCTGCTCGACCAGGTGCGCGCCACGGGCTGCCCGCCGTTGGACCGGGCGGTGTACGAGGTGGCCGACGTCCGCCTTGAGGGCTGCAGCAACGGAGTCGAGGGGCAGCAGGCCGGATACGCCCCGCGCCGCCACGTCCTGGACACCGTCCTGGTGGAGGGTGCCGTCGCCGACGGCGTCGAGTTCCGCGAGCAGTGCTCGGTCAGCGATCTGCTGCGCGACGACTCCGGTCGGGTCGTGGGCGTCGAAGGCACCTACCGCGGAAGCAAGTTCACGGAGCGGGCCCACCTCGTGATCGGCGCGGACGGCATGCGCTCGAAGGTCGCCGGCCTCTGCGGCGCGGAGTACACCACGGAGAAGCCGCGGCTGACTTGCGCCTATTACAGCTACTGGCACGACGTGCCCGCCTGCCTGGAGCTGTACGAGCGCCCCGGAAGCTGGGTGGCCGCCGTACCGACCAACAACGGTGCGACGCTCGTGCTCACCTACTTCCCCCAGTCCCGCTTCGACGAGGTACGCAAGGACGTGGACACCGCCTACCTGGAGCAAGTGCGCAGCACCGCACCGGACTTGTTCGAAAGGCTCCAGGGCAAGGACCGGGTCGAGCGCCTGCGCGGGACCGGGGACCAGCAGAACTTCTTCCGCCAGGCGGCCGGCCCCGGCTGGGCGCTCGTCGGCGACGCCGGGCACCACAAGGACTCCATCACCGCACGCGGCATCAGCGACGCGTTCCTTCAGTCGGAATGCCTGGTGCGCAACATCGGCGACCGGCTCACCGACCGCGACAGGCTCGACCCGGCGCTCGGCTCGTACGCCAAGGAGCGGGACGAGGCTCTGACCGAGGGCTTCGAAGCCACGCTGTCCGTCGCGCAGTTGGAGATCCACGAGCAGCGGCTGTCACTGCTGCGAGCAGTGCAGCGGGACCCGGACCTCACGTCGACCTACTTCGACATCGTTGCCGGGATCAAGTCCGTCACCGCGCTCTACACCCCACGGCTGCTGGCTCTGATGTGACCGGCGCGTGCGCCCGCCGCTCCGGACTTCACGGCGCCCGTCCGAACTTCGGTGCGGCGCACGCCCGTTCACACACCGACTGGGGCAAATTGCCCTTCCGTAACCAGAAGAGCCGAAGAGGGGCAAGTAGGAGTACGGGTGACTACCCGGAGAATTCCTGCTCGATTCCCATGTGCTCCTCATTGCACGGACGTGCCCTGAACATGCCTGTGTTCGGGATTCGAGGAGAAAGGGAATCGACGCTTCCCACCTTTCGCAGGAAACTGATAGAACATAGCCCATGACACGGGAGTCCTCCCGGAAGGGGCGGTCGACGAGGCATCAGAAAGCCCTGTCGGCCACCGCAGACGAACCGCATTCATCGAGGCTGCGGTGCAATTGTGCTGCTCACGGCGCCACTTCACGTCGAAAGTGCTCTCCGACCCTGGTACGGTGCTCCGGGTCGGTCGGCCGTTGATGACGCTCCGTCAGCGAGCTGCTGACGCTCGCGCCGGGTCATCCGGGCAATGTGCACACCCGTTTCGCACCTCCCCCATCGCCACGATCGTTCCGCTGCCGCACGAGGAATGAGATGCCAGGCATACGCGACCGGCACATAGTGCCCAGGGCCCTTCAGCGCAGATCTCTGCGATTCCCGCTGGCCCTGCCGATCCTGATTCCCACGGTTGCACTCGCGGGATTGTGGGGATATGCGGCCAACGGTCTCGTCGAGGAAGGCCTCGGTTTACGAGCCGGGGCGGACGTGGCCTCGACGGTGGGAAAGCCGGCCCACACCCTCGTCGCACGGCTTCAGGAAGAACGTCGCCTCACCTCCGCATGGCAGGCCGCTTCCACCAAGTCCTCCCGTACAGCGCTGAAGAACGCCCGTAGCGACACGGACTCCGCGGTCGCCGACTTCCGCAAGTCCCGTGGCGGGCTCGACTCCGCGGACACCGCGGTGCGCAGCAAGGCCGAGAGCCTCGACGACGCGCTCGGCAGGCTCTCCGAGCAGCGCAGCTCGATCAACGCCCGCAAGGTGAACGCCACTCAGACCTTCCGCTACTACACCGACACCACGGCCGAGACCACCGACCTGCTCTCGACAGCGGTCCGCATGGACGACGGCGGCCTGGCGCGCAACGCCACGGCCATGACGTCCCTGGTGCAGTTCTCGGAGATCCTCTCCCGTGAGGACGCCCTGCTCTCCGGCGCCCGCCCCGAGCCCGCCGTCGTGCTCGACGGCCCGCCGGACACCTCCGCGCGCGGCGAGTTCTCCCAGTACCTGTCCCTCCAGCGGCAGAGCCGCGTGGCCCTGGACGCCGACGACCTGCCGGCGGAGACGGCCGACGCGTACAAGCGCCTCACCGGCACCCCGCAGTGGGACTCGCTGGTGCAGGCCGAGGACACCGTCGAGTCGCGCAACAAGCCGCTGGCGCGGCAGACCGACACGTGGCAGGAGTCGGCGGGCGTCGTCGGCAAGGAGCTGCGTCAGGTCAGCTCCGACTCCCTCAACGGCGTCGTCAAGGGCGGCACCGACCGGGCGCAGGCACTCCTGCTGGGAGCGGCGGTCGGCAGCGTCCTCGCCCTGGCCGTCCTGGCGGCGAGCATCGTGCTGGCGATCCGCTTCGCACGCTCGCTCACGAACCGGCTCTCCCGGCTGCACCGCGCGACCGGCGAGTGGGCCGACTCCACCTTCCCCCAACTCGTCGAGGAACTCGGGCAGGACGAGAGGTCCGAGCCCCAACTCCAGCAGTCCCAGGGGGACTACGGGAGCGACGAGGTCGCCGCGCTCGCCCGGGCGATCGAGCGCCAGTGGCAGACGGTCGTCGAGACCACCGTGCAGCAGGCCCGCGGACGCGAGGGTTCGGAGACCGTCTTCCTCGGTCTCGCCCGCCGCACCCAGGTCCTCGTCAACCGGATGATTCCCAAGCTCGACAAGCTGGAGCGGGAGCACGAGGACTCCAAGCTCCTCAAGGACATCTTCGCGGTCGACCACCTGGCCACCCGCGTGCGCCGCCACACGGAGAACCTGCTGATCCTCGGCGGCGCCCTGCCAGGACGCCGCTGGAGCAAGGCAGTTCCCATCTACGAGGTGCTGCGCAGCGCCATCTCCGAGACCGAGGAGTACAGCAGGGTCGAGGCACTGCCGGCCCCTCCTGTCTCCCTGGTCGGCCAGGCCGTCGCCGACGTCGTCCACCTGCTCGCCGAACTCATCGAGAACGGCACGTCCTTCAGCCCGCCCGACACCAGGGTGTGCGTCAGCGCGGAGAAGGTCGCCAGGGGCCTGGCGCTCGAAGTCGTCGACCGCGGCCTGGGAATGCCGGCCGAGCAGTACGACGAGCTCAACAAGCTGCTCGCGGACCCGCCGAAGCCCGACATGCTGACGCTGGGCGAGGCACCGCGCCTGGGACTCTTCGTCGTCGCCAGGCTGGCGAACCGGCACGGCCTCGAGGTCTCGCTGCGCAAGTCCGCGTACGGCGGCTCGCTCGTCGTCGTGCTCCTGCCCAGCGCACTGCTGGAGGAGACCGAGTCGTCCCTGCTGTCGAACCTCGTCGCGGAAAGCAAGCTGGAGCGCCAGGACCTCCCCGTTCCGGACTCCCCGGCCGAGCTGACCGGCTCGGACTTCCCGCCCGCGCTGACCTCTTCGTCCTTCGACTCGGCCGACTCGGCACCTTCGCTCGTGCCGGCGGAGCCGGTGGGTGCCGCGGTCGGGAGTTCTTCGGGAGGCCTGTTCGGCAGTACGGACAGCAGTGCCGTCCCGCAGCCGCACCTCGACGAGCACGGCGGATACCCCGCCTACGCGGGGGCCGGTCTGCTGCCGAGCACTCCGGGCGCCGAGTCACCCATGGCCCTGGGCGCCGCCAGCCTGAGCCCCGGCACGCTCAGCGTGCCGGGCCCGGGAATGCTGGACTCACCGGAGACCGGTCTGACGCTGGGCTCGCTGAACCTGGGCGCACCCGGATCCAGCGGTGCGGGCCTCCTGCACCCCGATTCCGGCGGTGCGGGCCTGCACGGCCCTGGGCTCCACCCGGGCCCCCCGGAGACGACGGCCCCGCCTGTGGAGGACACCCCTTCCATGCCGTCGCCCTCCATGACCTCGCCTGCGATGCCGTCGTCGTGGCCGGACCTCTCGCTCGACCACATCGGCGACACCGGATACACCGAACCCGCCGGAATCGACGTGCCACAAGGCGAACCTGACCAACAGCGGACCGTGGGCAGGCTCCCGATAAGAGTGCGGGGAGAGCATCTCGCGGAGGGGCTGCGCAAGCAGTCGCAGTCCCCCTCCGAGCCGGACGCCCCCTCGACCGGCGCGTCGTCCTCCCCGGACAGGGCGGGGGCCACCATGGCCGCCATCCAGTCGGGAAGCAAGCGCGCCCGCGCCGCGAAGCCTGCAGAGCCTGTCGGTGACTCACAGGCGGAAACGCCCGGTCACGGAGCCGGCGCCGAAAATCCTGTGCGGAAGGACCACTGATGACTGACCGGAACCAAACCGACGGCCGCCTGAATTGGCTGCTCGACAAGCTGGTGACCGGGGTCCCCGAGACTCACCATGCGATCGTGCTGTCCCAGGACGGGCTGCTCCTCGCGCGCTCGAAAGACCTCGCCAGAGACGACGCCGAGCACCTGTCGGCGGTGGCCTCCGGGTTGCAGAGCCTCTCCCGCGGTGCCGCCCACCGCTTCGAAGGAGGGCAGGTGCGGCAGACGGTCATCGAGATGGAGAACGCGTTCCTCTTCGTCACGAACGCGGGCCAGGGAGCCCGGCTCGCCATGCTCGCCTCCTCCGAGGTCGACGCGGGAATGGCTGCGTACGAGATGACCAGGATCGTCCAGCAGGTCGGCGCCTACCTCAGCGCGGCACCTCGCACGGAGGTCCCAGCCGCCGGTCATTCACGGTAAGGATCTGGGCGATCTCCAAGAACACGTCATGGTTCGATGAAGGGTCCGGATACCTCATCCGGCCCTACGCCATCACCGGAGGGCGTACTCACCCCAACGGTGCCGACTTCCCGCTCATCACACAGGTGGCGACCACGGAGTCCAAGGGCCATGGGAACCAGGTGCTGCAGCCGGAGTTGGCCGCAATCCTCGACTTATGCCGGGAGCGGCCACTGGCGATCGTCGAGATCGCCGCACTTCTCGACCTGTGGCCGAGCGTGGTGAAGGTGCTCTGCGGGGACCTGCTCGCGAAGTCCCTGATTGCGATCAAGACTCCGGGCGAGGAGACAAGCACCCCGAGTGTGGAACTACTTGAGAGGGTAATCCGTGGTATCCGCGAGCTCTGAGCGGCCGGATGGCTCCGTCGCCATGCCGACAGCGCTGAAGATCCTGGTAGCAGGCGGCTTCGGCGTGGGCAAGACCACCATGATCGGCTCCGTGAGCGAAGTTCCGCCGCTGGAGACCGACGAGTACATGACGCAGGCGAGCCTCGGTGTCGACGACCTCGCCGGCACCCCGGACAAGTCCACCACCACGGTGGCCATGGACTTCGGCCGGATCACCCTGGACCCGGACCATGTGCTCTACATGTTCGGTACGCCGGGGCAGGACCGCTTCTGGTTCATGTGGGACGACCTCGCGCTCGGCTCGCTCGGCGCCGTCGTCCTCGCCGATCCGCGCCGCCTGACCGACAGCTTCGCCTCGGTGGACTTCTTCGAGCAGCGACGCATCCCCTTCGCCGTGGGCGTCAACTGCTTCTACGGGCGGTGCGACTTCTCGGCGGAGGAGGTCCAGACGGCCATGAACCTGCGCACTCCCGCACCCGTCGTCATGTGCGACGTGCGGCACCGCAACTCCAGCAAGCAGGTGATGCTCGCCCTGCTGGAGTCCGCGAGGACGCAGGCGGCCCAGCGGATGATGTCCTCGCACGGCGGCTGACAGACCCCGGGCGACGCCTGAGCCCCGCCACCCGCCGACCGCGGCCGTCGGGCCCTCGCCGAACCGCTGCTCCCGCATGGGGAGTTCCGGTCCGGCCGCACGGGTTCAGCGCGCCTCGCGCCACGGTTGGAAGTCAGGCCCGGAATACCGCTGCGCCGTCCCGGCAAACGTCTCCGCCGTCCAACAGCGGTTCCCCGGGCGGCGGGAACGCGGGGCGGTTCGAACGTGAGCGAGATTCGATCACGAGGCCTGTGTAACGTCCTTGACGTGACTGACGACTGGCGCGCGGACCGAATCGGAAGCGCTCTGCGCGGGGAGAATCCCACCGTCCTACGGCGGTTGGAGGCGGGCTTCTCCGTGATCGGGGACGTCCAATTCCTGCCCGGGTACTGCGTGCTGCTCGCCGATGATCCCGAGGCGGAGCGGCTGACCGACCTCTCACGCTCCAGGCGGCTGGCATTCCTCAGCAGCCTGGACCAGTTGGGCGAGGCCGTCGAACGGGCGAGTCAGAAGTCGGATTCCGGCTTCCGTCGCGTGAACCTCGAGATCCTCGGCAACACCGACGCCATCCTGCACGCTCATGTCTGGCCGCGGTTCGAGTGGGAGCCTCCCCATCTCGTCGGCAAGCCGGTGTGGTTGTACCCCGCGGAGAACTGGTCCGACGAACAGTTCGCGCTCGGTCCGCAGCACGAGGGGCTCCGAAGCGCGATCGCTGGGGAACTGGACGCCTTGCAGCGAGACCGCTGACCGTCTGCGGAGAGCCCGGCTTCTGCGGTCAACTCGCCTTTGGAGCACAGGGATTCCCGTGAGCCCGGACCGTCCGGCCGGCGTGTGGCACGGACAAACCCTCGCTACGGACAAGGGGGAGGGCGCTCGGCGCGAAGCAGAAGCGCCCGGGTGAGTTCGTCCGAGAACCGCGCCAGGTGCTCCGCGTCGGCTTGATAGTTCAGGTGGTGGCCTGCGGCCAGATGGGCGGCGAACGCCTCGTTTCCCGCGGCTGATTGCTCCTTCATGTGCGCGACCAGGTGTGCCAGCCGGGCGATCGCCGTCTCGACAAGGGCGGCACGGTCTTCATCGGCCAGCTCGTACGCATCGGCGAACAGGCGCAGCCGCCGGGCCTGTTCACCTGCCCGCACCGCTCCTGCCCCGGGTGCGACCGTCAGCGGGACGAACCGGTAGGCGGCATAGGCGACATCCCAGATTCTCGGGCCGGGATGTGCCGTGTCGAAGTCGATCAACGCCACCGGCAGCCCGTCGCGGAACACCGTGTTGTACGGGGCGACATCGCCGTGGCAGACGACCTCGGCCGGGTCGCGGGAGGGGAAGTACCAGATCGCATCGGCTGGCGGGCGAAACCCCACGGTCGCGTCGTGGAAGCCGCGGAGCAGGCGGCCGGCGGCCCGGAGCCGTGCATCGCCCTCGTGCCCGGGCAGCGGCTCGGCACCGACCTGCCCTGGAACGAAGTCCAGTACCTCCCGGCCGTGAACGTCCATGCCGTGTGCCCTCGGCGCTCCGCGGAACGCGACTGCGGCCAGATGGTCGAGCAGAGCGTGAACAGCCGGGGTCCAGGGGCCAGTCGGCCGACGCACGGTCTCCCCGGCACGAACGACGAGGTTCACCCCGCCACCTGTAAGGGCCTCTTCCTCCATGCCGGGGAAGCTATCGCACCCGTCTCGCCGGACAGACGGAACATCTGCCAGCGCCTGCCCGGAGGGCGGCATGACTCAGGGGCCGAGCTTTGGGGGCTCGGCCCTTGAATCGCTACCGGCAGGGCCGGCGGCAGTTGTTACGCGCCTGCGCCGCCGAGCACCGAAGTGCCGAAGCCACCGGCGGAGTCACCAGCGGTGTTCACGTTGTCGTCGTTGCCGAGACCGCAGATCTGCTGGGTAGCACTGGAGTCGGCGTCGCCCGCGTCCCCGGTGGTCACCGGGACGGCGGTGCCCTCGAGTGTGAACACCAGGGTGTTGCTGTCCGCGTCCTGCACGCAGTTGACGGGCGGGAGCTCCTGATCAACCTGGGCGGATGCGACGCCGGCACCGAACATGCTGACGCTGCCGACCATGGCGGCTACAACGGCTGCTTCGCGAAGCTTGCGCATTACTTCTCCACTTCCATGAGGCTGCGCGATCAGCAAAGATCGCGCACAGACACACAGAAGCTATGACCAAGAAACACCCAATAACCGCCGCAACACGCCGCTTTGCCGGATTCATCGCCGCCCTCCAACGTGCATCCGCGCACCGGCATGCAGATCCTTCGCCACAGCAAGACCGCGATCACGATGGAGGTCTGCTCGCACATCCCGTCCGAAGCGACTCGCAAGGCGCTGCGCAAGCTCCGCAGACACCTTGGCGGACAGGCGAGCGATCAAGGACAGTCACCGCAGTCGCGGTACTTCACTGCCGTGCGGCACGACGAAGCCCCCGCCGGATTCTCTCCGACGGGGGCTTCGACCTGCTGTCAGCTGTGGACCTGAGGGGATTTGAACCCCTGACCCTCTCGTTGCGAACGAGATGCGCTACCGGACTGCGCTACAGGCCCTTGCGACGGGTGAAACCTTAGCATCCCCGCCGTGTCGCGCGGAAATCCGTTCCCGCGCTGGTCATGGCCGTCACGGTGCTGAGCCCGTGCGCCCGCGGCGCCCTCGTGGTCACCGCGGGTCACGTCACTCGTTGGCTGCGCGAGGGCGGTCGTCGCCCTCGTACTGGTCGAAGAGCGGAGTCCGGCCGGGCCCCCTGCCGCGACGGGACCCGGGTGCCGGCTCGTCCTCCTGCTCCGGCTGGCCGGCGGGCGACGCATCGCCGCTCGCGGAGCTGGAACGGGCGGAGCTCCACGTGCCCGGGGCCTCGAGATCCACGCCGCGTGTGGAACGGGGAGCGACGGGCGCGCTGACGTACGTGGGCAGGGGCACCGGCACCGGGTCCCAGCCCTCGGACGCCTCACGGCCTCCGCGGCGCTGCTGGTCGACCCACTCGGCGTGGTCCGTCTGCTCGACGAGCGCACGGCGCCCGGCGGCACCGGGCTCCTCAGCGGGCTGCTGCGGCTCCTGCTCCTGTCTCGGGTCCGCGTGGCCGGCCGGCGCGGGCTCCGCCTGGACGGGGTCCGCAGCGGGGCCTCCACGCCGTTCACGCAGGCGCTGTGCCGCCGCCTCCCCCTGGCGCTTGTCCATGGTGACGGCGAAGCGGCGCCGCTCCTGCACCCGCAGATGCACGATGTACGCGCTCAGCAGCAGACCCGGTGCGGCAGGGGCCCAGAGGAAGGCGAGACCTCTGACTCCGGCGAGCACCGTCCCGGCGGTGAAGACGAGGAAGAGCAGCATCGTGGTGCGCCGTCGCCGAGCGAGCACCTTGGCCCGCTTGTTGCTCTGCCGCGCCTTGTTGCGCTCGGCGTTGCGCTCGGCGGCGCTCTGCTTGGCCTCGCCCTGACCGGCCTCCCGGGCGGCTTCGCCGCGGGCACTCTCGTCCTGGCCGTCACCGAAGTGCTGGTCGGCGGATCTGGCCAGTATTTCGGTGGGTACGGCAGCACCGTGCCCCACCATGGTCTTGGGGTCCGCGAAGGCCCGGACGTCGACCGCTTCGTCGGCGGGGTCCGGAACGCTCTCGTACGCATCGTCGCGCTCGGGCATGGAATCGAGTCCGGGACCGGCGAGTTCACCCTCGTCCTCAGGGGTGTCCTCGTCGCGCCGCTCGGTCCCCTTCGAGTAGCGCCGCTCCATCGCCGCCTTGCCGGACAGCAGCCGGATGGCGGTGCTGAAGCGTTCCGTGGGACGGGACTCGTTCAGCTCGTCCTGCCTGCGGAGCCACATCGGCACCAAGTAGGCAGCCCAGGCCCCGACGATGACTGCGTAGATGAGGCCACTGCTGTTCACCCTCACACGGTAGAGGGGTTTAGCCGCACCCATCTGCCAAATACAGCGGTGTGTCGCACGATCCGCCCGATCTCTCCAGCTTTTTTGCCAGTCAAGGCCGTTGTGATCCCTGGCGGCCAATTCCTGGGCGGGCGTGGGTTGTTCAGCACACGGCCGCTAATTTCGAACAACCATTTCATTTATGGGAAGCACCCGGAGCAGTGCGGTGCCATCGCGCGAGCAGCCCTTCGGGCACTTCTTCACTGGTCAGAGCGAAGATGAGATGGTCGCGCCAAGCACCGTCGATATGCAGATAACGGGGCCTCAACCCCTCTTCGCGGAAGCCCAGTTTCTCCACGACACGTCGACTCGGGGTGTTCTCGGGGCGGATGCAGATCTCGATGCGGTGCAGTCCGACGGAACGGAAACAATGGTCCGTCGCCAGCGCGACCGCTGTCGGCATGACGCCCCGGCCGGCGACGGCACGGTCGACCCAATAACCGATGTGGCCGGAGCACATCGAACCCCACGTGATTCCGGCAACCGTCAACTGACCGGCCAGACGCCCCTGATGCTCCACCACGAACGGCAGCATCCGGCCCGCCTGGGCCTCTCCGCGAAGATGACGCACCATCTGCCGGTACGAGGGGCGCGTCGGCGGTGTGAGCCCCGGCGGGGCGGGCGGGATCGTGGCCTCCCAGGGGCGGAGCCAGTCCCTGTTGCGCTGATTCACCTCGCGCCAGTCGCGCTGGTCGCGCAGCTTTATGGGACGGAGGGCGGTCTCGCCGTCCGTCAGGACGATCGGCCAGGACGCGTTCAGTTGGGGTCACCTCTGGGGTGATCGCCGCCGTGGATCTGCTCCACGGCATGCACCAACAGCCGCTCCAGCACTGCGAGTCCGTCACGAACGCCACCGGACGAACCCGGAAGGTTGACGATCAGCGTGCGGCCGGCGACTCCAGCGATACCGCGTGAGAGCGCGGCAGTCGGGACCTTGCCCGCCCCTTCGGCGCGGACGGCCTCGGCGATCCCGGGGATCTCGTAGTCGAGCACGCGGCGCGTCATCTCGGGTGTGTGGTCCGTGGGTGAGATGCCGGTGCCGCCCGTGGTGATCACGACGTCGTAGCTCGCGGCGACCGCTGCACTGAGCACTTCGGCCACCGGCTCGCCGTCCGGTACGACGCTCGGGCCCTCCGTCTCGAAGCCCATGGCGGACAGGCCCTCGACGATGAGCGGGCCGCCCGTGTCCTCGTAGACCCCGTCGGCGGCGCGGTTGGACGCCGTGACGGCAAGTGCGCGATAGGGCTGCTGTTCGGCGCTCATGGGCCGGTTCCCTCCTGGCTGGGGTGCTCGTCCTCGCGGGACCGTATGGCCGAAACCTGCCCGGAACGCGCCCAGTTACCCGACCGGCCTCCGGTCTTCTCCTCGACGCGTACGTCGGCGATGACGGCTGCCTTGTCGACGGCCTTCACCATGTCGATGACGGTGAGAGCGGCGACCGTCACGGCCGTCAGCGCCTCCATCTCGACGCCCGTACGGTCCGTGGTCTTCACCTGAGCGGTGATCTCCACGGCGTCGTCCGTGACCGACAGGTCCACCTTCACGCCGGAGACCGCGAGCGGATGGCACAGCGGGATCAGGTCCGGCGTGCGCTTGGCGCCCATGATCCCGGCGATACGGGCGGTGGCCAGGGCGTCCCCCTTGGGCACGCCTTCACCACGCAGCAGCTCGACGACACGGGGCGAGACGAGCACCCGGCCGGCTGCGCGGGCGGTGCGCGCGGTGACGTCCTTTTCCGAGACGTCGACCATGCGGGCCGCCCCGCCCTCGTCGATGTGGGTGAGGTGCTGCTCTTCCGCGCTGCTCATCGTTCTCCCGAAACCGTCCCTGTGACCGGATACGGTACCGGGCCCGGGGCGCGGTGGCGTCGCCCCGGGGAGGCCGTACGCAAGCTGTCACATGCGAAGACCCGGACGGGACACGCCCTAGTCGAGCAGCACGACGGTCACTTCCTCGCCCGGGGTGAGGCGCGTCGTCTTCTCCGGGACGTCGATCAAGACGTTCGCCTGAGCGAGGGCGGCGACCAGATGCGAGCTCGAGCCGCCGACAGGGCGGACCGTGCCGCACGCCTCCCCCTTCGCCGGGGGAAGGTAACTGCCGCGCAGGAACTGGCGCTTGCCGTCTGGCGACGTCAGCGCCTCATCGGTCTCCAGAAGGGCCGACGCCCTCTCCCGGTGCACGGACGCACGGCCCATCAGCGCACGGATCGCGGGGCGCACGAACAACTCGAAAGAGACGTACGAACTCACCGGGTTGCCGGGGAGGGCGAGCACCGGCGTTCGCTCCGGCCCGATGAGGCCGAACCCCTGAGGCTTGCCCGGCTGCATGGCCAGCCGCCGGAACTCCACGTTCCCGCTGCCCTCGTCGATCTGCGAGAGCACCTCCTTGACCACGTCGTACGCGCCGACGCTGACCCCTCCGCTGGTGACGATGATGTCCGCCCGGATGAGCTGGTCCTCGATCGTGGAGCGCAGGGTGTCCGGGTCGTCGGCGACGGCTCCGACGCGGTAGGAGATGGCACCCGCCTCGTAGGCCGCGGAGGTCAGCATGAAGCTGTTGGAGTCGTAGATCTGCCCGGAGCCCAACTGCTCCCCGGGCTGGATCAGTTCGCTGCCGGTGGAGACGACGACCACGCGGGGGCGCGGGCGGACCTTCACGGTGCCGCGCCCGATC
>NZ_JACBXA010000064.1 GCF_013870515.1 Streptomyces albidus (ex Kaewkla and Franco 2022)
CTCATCGAGACGCGCGGCATCCCGGAGGAGCTCTGCCGCGACTCGCCGGGCCGCTGATCGTCCACCGGGCAGGGCAAGAGGCCCGCGTCCGGCGGCGGAGATGAAGACTTCTCCGACATCGAGGCCATCCTCAAGAAGCACGGCATCTGACGCACCACCAGCGCACACGGCAGCCGCGCACCACCGGCCGCATTTATCACGTCCGCCGCACGGGTACCAGGAGTACTCACGAACTCCACCGCGTCGTGGGCGTGTTGAGTCTCCTTCCGGTGCGGGCTGCGTCATCATCACCGCGAGATGGACATGACGCCGAACTCCCCGGCCGAGCTCGCCGAGCCGCTCTCAGCGCCCGCAGCGACCGCTCCGCCCGTCCCCGTTCCGGTCCTGCCCGAGGTCCACGAGCTGCCCGAGGTGCAGTTCGTGAAACCGAAGGGCTGCCTCTACGCCCTGTCCCAGCCGCCGCTCATGCTGTTCCTGGCAGTGAT
Organism: Streptomyces albidus (ex Kaewkla and Franco 2022); assembly: GCF_013870515.1. GTDB lineage: Bacteria > Actinomycetota > Actinomycetes > Streptomycetales > Streptomycetaceae > Streptomyces > Streptomyces albidus. The sequence continues at coordinate 486 of NZ_JACBXA010000064.1, forward strand.
CGCGGTCCTGCTCGCCGTCACCGGCGCGTACGACCTCTCCCTGCCGTGAGGAGCCGGCCGCTGCGACCCCGCAGTGGTCCGCGCGGCGCGCCTCTCAGCCGCGCGCCGTCTCCGCGGACTCCCGCTGCCGCGCCCGGTAGGCCGCGACGTGCAGGCGGTTACCGCAGGTACGGCTGTCGCAGTAGCGCCGTGAACGGTTGCGCGAGAGATCGATGAACGCGCGCCCGCAGTCGGGAGCACCGCACCTGCGCAGCCTGTCCCGCTCCCCGGAGACGATGATGAAGGCCAGCGCCATGCCGCCGTCCGCGGCGAGGTGGTGGGCGGCGGAGGCACCGGGGGCGAAGTAGTGCACGTGCCAGTCGTAGCCGTCGTGGTCCGTCAGCTGCGGAGTCGTACCGGCCTCGGCCACGAGCGCGTTGACCAGCTCGGCTGCCTCTCGGTCCTCGTCGGCGGCGAAGACCTGTGCGAAGCGCTCCCGTACCGACCGCACGGCGCTCAGATCTTGCTCGGTGAGGGCTCCGACGCCGCTGAGGGTGACCCGCTCCACGTACGCACCGAGGTCCGAGACCGAGACGAGCCGGTCGGGCTGCTCGCCGTCGGCGGCGGTGTTGAGGAGGTCGACCACGTCGTCGAGCGCGCACCGGGTGTCGTGATTGATCTGCACGGGTCGCTCCTCGGGGTCTGCCCTGCGGGGTCCGGTGGGCAGAGACTAACCCGTGAGGCGCACGACGACGCCGCCACCGCCGGGGCCTCCGCTGATGACGGGAGGCCCGGCAGTGACGGCGTCGTTCGTGCCGTGCAGGCCGGAGGAGCGCGCAGCCGTCGCCCCGAGTCGGACGGCTGCGCAGTACTGCGGTCTCAGCTCTCCGCGAGAATGTGGGAGAGCTCTGTGTCGAGGTCGAAGTGTCGGTGCTCGGTGCCGGGTGGCACTGCCGCGTCGGTTCGCTTGAGGAAGGACTCCAGTGCCCGCGCCGGGGCCTCGAGCAGAGCCTCGCCCTCGGGAGAGCTGAGGGCGATGCAGACCACACCCTGACCGTGACTCCTGGACGGCCAGACGCGGACGTCACCGGTGCCTGTGGGCCTGTGCAGGCCCTCGGCGAGGAGGTCGCGAGCGAAGACCCACTCGACGGTCTCCTCGGCGCCGGTGTGGAAGGTGGCGTGGACGGCATAGGGATCGGCCGTGTCGTACCGCAGCCCCGCGGGTACCGGCAGTGATGACTCGCTCGAAACAACGAGGCGCAGGTGCAGCTCGCAGCTGACCGTGGTGTTCATAAGCGCCAGGGCCTTTCGCTCAGTGTGCGCTCGGGGGTTCGCACGTCGGCGCAATCGACATGCCACGTACTCGTCGGTTGTAAACCCCTCTGACCGTTTTGCGGGTATTGCGGCCCTTGAAATGGCGTGTCGCGTTTTTGCGAGTACGGCTATTCCGGTGACGGCCCGGAGATCGGTTACGTTGGTTGTTATGTATGCAGAGAGTGATGAGAAGCCATTGGGGTCACGGGCCCCGAGGTTCATCAAGGCGTCACGGCCGCTGCACCTGAGCTGGCGGGTCGTGATCTTCGTTCTCGGGCTGGCGGTCGTGGCCGGCGGCGTCGTGCTGCTTCCGCTGCCGGGCCCGGGCTGGCTGATCATCTTCGCGGGCATCGGGCTGTGGGCGACCGAGTTCCCCTGGGCCCAGCGAGTGCTTCGCTGGACGAAGCGACAGGTGCGGGAGTGGACGCACTGGCTCAAGGTCAAGCGTCTGGAGCGCAGGGAGCGCAAGGCGCAACTCCAGCGCCGATGAGGGCGAGAGCGGTCATGAGCACCCGCTGACATGCGCTAATCTTGTGCGCGCAGCGGGCGATTAGCTCAGCGGAAGAGCGCTTCGTTCACACCGAAGAGGTCACTGGTTCGAACCCAGTATCGCCCACCTTCTGCCGGGGCCCGCAGGCTTTCAGTCTGCGGGCCCCGGCTTTCTTATGACTTCGACTCGTGTTTCTCCCTCGGAGCGGACACGCGGCGGGAATTCACTTCGCGGGGCATTCCGGCTCCCGTCGAAAAGAGGATGATGACCCTCCGCTACGAGGCTTTCCGATGGCTTTGCCGTCACCAATCTGCCGACGGAACACCGGAATTCGGTGACCGGCGACTCGTGTCCCGGCACGGCTGGCGTAAGCGCATTCCCGTTCGGCGGACAGTCGGAGTGGTTGGATGCGGAGGCCGGGGACGTCACACCGGCGGACAGGGCCCGGCGTCGGCAAGGGATTTGAGGAGTGCCCGATGACCTCCAGCCGTTACCGCTTCCACTTCCGCAGCCTCTGGCAGCTCTCCGCGACGCCCGGCGAGGTCTTCGACGTGCTGGAGCGTGCCGGGGACTACCCCGCCTGGTGGCCCCAAGTGCGGGAAGTGCGCGAGCTGGAGGAGACGCAGGGGGAGGCGCGCATCCGGTCCGTCCTCCCTTACGACTTGTGGATCACCGGGCGTGCGCTCCGGCGGGATCCCGACGCGGGGGTGCTGGAGCTGGAGATCTCAGGCGATGTGGAGGGCTGGGCCCGGTGGACCGTGACGGCGGAAGACGGGCGCCGGGTGACGACCGCCGTGTACGAGCAGCAGGTGGAGGTCCGCAAGCCGCTGATGCGGATGCTGATTCCGGCTGCGAGTCCCTTCTTCCGTGCCAACCACGCACTGATGATGCGCGCGGGGGAGCGGGGGCTACGGCGGTGGCTGCGAAGGGGTTTGGATGATGACTGAGCGGCACGGTATGGTTCTGCCGTGCCGAGGAGCGGGCGATTAGCTCAGCGGAAGAGCGCTTCGTTCACACCGAAGAGGTCACTGGTTCGAACCCAGTATCGCCCACGTGCGCAGGAGGCCGGTCCGTCATCTGACGGACCGGCCTCCCGGCTTTTCGGGGCCGGTTCAGGCCGCCGTGGGACGCAGCGGCCACGTCCGGTCGACCCTGCCGGGCGTACCGGACGAGGCGAACCACGCGGCGTGACCGCGAGCCGCGGCGGCGTACCAGACGGCCTGGAGAGTGTGGAGCGCGTACGGGCTGAGCCCCGCCAACTGCGGGGCGTAGTGGCGGCCGAGGGCCCGCACGAGTGCGAGCGAGGCGACCGCGTCGTCCTCCGGCGGGCCGGCGGCGACGGGTGCCGGCGATACGCCGTAGTGATCGCAGAGCCGCCCGAGAGTGCCGTGGTCCGAGGGAGCACCTGTCCGGTTCAGGCGGCGGTCGAGGAGCACCGGGTCCAGGACGCAGAGGCTGCGGGTGCCGAGACACGCGGCGAGGGTCGTGTGCCTGAGGCGTCTCAACTCCCGGTCCAGCAGCGTCAGATCGTAGGGAGCGTGGGCGACGGCCAGCGGTCTGCCGCCGGCGGGGCCACCGGTCAGCGCGCGCGCCAAGGCGTGGACGACGGGGCCGGCGGAGGAGCCCTCACGCACCGTCCAGCTTCGTACCTCGACGGGCGCGTGCGGCGCCTGCTGGGTGACGAGTGCGGCGGCCGTGAGCCGGTCGGATTCGGCGTCCCGGTGCTGCTCGGCGCCCGGCTCCGGCTCCGGGCTCCCGGAGCGCACCGCCAGTGCGCTGAGCGGTCCCTCGCACCACGGCGTCATGGCACCACTCCCGTCCGTCACTGCGCCCCAGCGGCTGATACCGCACTGTGCGACCGGCCAATCCCGGTTGTCCGCAGCAGAATCCGCACGGCACGAAGTGGGCGCACCGGGGGTGACGCGTTCATAACCGTTTCGCGGAGCGGGGCGTGCTCTCGGTACGATTCCAGCTGCGCCCGACGTTCGTCAGCGCATCGAAGTGAGAGTCAGGAGAGACCGGTGACCGATGTCCGTGTGATCATCCAACGCGATTCCGAGCGGGAAGAGCGCGTGGTGACTACGGGCACGACGGCCGGCGCTCTCTTCGAGGGTGAGCGTTCCGTCGTCGCCGCGCGTGTGTCGGGGCAGCTGAAGGACTTGGCCTACGAGGTCGCCGACGGCGACGAGGTCGAGCCGGTCGAGCTGTCCAGCCAGGACGGTCTCGACATCCTGCGCCACTCCACCGCGCACGTCATGGCGCAGGCGGTGCAGGAGCTCTTCCCCCAGGCCAAGCTCGGCATCGGCCCGCCCATCCGCGACGGCTTCTACTACGACTTCGACGTGCCCGAGCCCTTCACCCCCGACGATCTCAAGCTCATCGAGAAGAAGATGCAGCAGATCCAGAAGCAGGGGCAGCGCTTCTCGCGCCGGGTCACCTCCGACGAGGACGCACGCGACGAGCTGGCCGACGAGCCGTACAAGCTGGAGCTGATCGGTCTGAAGGGTTCGGCGGCAGAGGCCGCCGAGGGCGCTTCGGCAGAGGTCGGCGCCGGTGAACTGACCATCTACGACAACCTGGACGCCAAGTCCGGTGAGCTGTGCTGGAAGGACCTGTGCCGCGGTCCTCACCTGCCGACGACCAGGGCCATCCCCGCCTTCAAGCTGATGCGCAGCGCTGCCGCGTACTGGCGCGGCAGCGAGAAGAACAAGCAGCTGCAGCGCATCTACGGCACCGCCTGGCCGACCAAGGACGAGCTGAAGGCGCACCTGGAATTCCTCGCCGAGGCGGAGAAGCGCGACCACCGCAAGCTCGGCGCGGAGCTCGACCTGTTCTCCATTCCCGAGGAACTCGGGTCGGGGCTGGCCGTCTTCCATCCCAAGGGCGGCGTCGTGCGCAAGGTGATGGAGGACTACTCGCGGCGGCGGCATGAGGAGTCGGGGTACGAGTTCGTCAACACCCCGCACATCTCCAAGGAGGGGTTGTTCGAGACCTCGGGGCACCTGCCGAACTACTCGGAATCGATGTTCCCGCCCTTGGAGTTCGACGGGCAGAACTACCGCCTCAAGGCCATGAACTGCCCGATGCACAACCTGATCTTCAAGGCGCGGGGCCGGTCCTACCGCGAACTGCCCATGCGGCTCTTCGAGTTCGGCACGGTCTACCGCTACGAGAAGTCGGGCGTCGTGCACGGCCTGACCCGGGCCCGCGGCTTCACCCAGGACGACTCGCACATCTACTGCACCAAGGAGCAGATGGCCGACGAGCTGGACAGCCTGCTCACCTTCGTGCTGAACCTGCTGCGGGACTACGGCCTGAACGACTTCTACCTGGAGCTCTCCACCCGCGAGGAGGGCAACCCCAAGTTCATCGGCGAGCCCGCCGAGTGGGAGGAAGCCACCGAGACGCTGCGGGAGGCGGCCGGCAAGCAGGGCCTGGAGCTCGTGATGGACCCGGGCGGCGCCGCGTACTACGGGCCGAAGATCTCCGTACAGGCCAAGGACGCCATCGGCCGTACCTGGCAGATGTCCACGCTCCAGGTGGACTTCCAGCAGCCCAAGCGGTTCGGTCTGGAGTACACGGCGGCCGACGGTTCACGTCAGCAGCCTGTGATGCTGCACCGCGCTCTGTTCGGGTCGATCGAGCGCTTCTTCGCGGTGCTGCTGGAGCACTACGCGGGCGCGTTCCCGGCGTGGCTCGCGCCGGTGCAGGCAGTGGGCATCCCGATCGGTGACACGCATGTGCCGTATCTGGAGGAGTTCGCCGCCGAGGCGAAGAAGAAGGGCCTGCGCATCGAGGTCGACTCCTCCTCGGACCGCATGCAGAAGAAGATCCGCAACGCGCAGAAGGCCAAGGTCCCCTTCATGATCATCGCGGGGGACGAGGACGTGTCGGCCGGCGCGGTCTCCTTCCGCTACCGGGACGGCACCCAGCGGAACGGCGTACCGCAGAACGAGGCCGTCGCGGAGCTGCTGGACGCCGTGGAGCGCCGCGTGTAGCAGCGGGACGGCCCGTCGCCGGTGCGGCCGGCCACGAGTGGGCGAGAGCCGGGCCCCGGGGTCACCCTGGGGCCCGGTCCCGTACCTGGGAAGTCTTATGCTGGCCCGCATGACGAGCGAGCCGGAACAGCAGATCGGGGTCGGGACGCCGGATGCGTTCCAACGCCTGTGGACACCGCACCGCATGGCCTACATCCAGGGCGAGAACAAGCCCAGCGGGCCAGGCGCCGAGGACGGCTGCCCCTTCTGCACCATTCCGGCGAAGAGCGACGAGGACGGGCTCATCCTCGCCCGCGGGGAGCACGTGTACGCGGTGCTCAACCTCTATCCGTACAACGGCGGGCACCTCATGGTCGTGCCGTTCCGGCACGTCGCCGACTACACGAACCTGACCGCGGAAGAGACCGTGGAACTGGCGGAGTTCACCAAGCGTGCGATGGCCACGCTGCGCGCCGCGTCAGGGGCGCAGGGCTTCAACATGGGCATGAACCAGGGGTCCGTCGCGGGCGCCGGCATCGCGGCCCACCTGCACCAGCACGTCGTGCCGCGGTGGGGTGGCGACACCAACTTCATGCCCGTCGTCGGCCACACGCGCGTGCTGCCCCAACTCCTCGCGGAAACGCGCGAGATGCTGGCCGCCGCCTGGGCGGAGACACCCTAGGGCAAAGCGCCGGACGCGCCCTCGACCATCGGACGCGTCCTGACCGCGTCACGCGTCGTAGGCGTCGGCCTTCGTCGGCTCCGCGCCCTGGACGAGGCCGCTGAGGATGAGGGACCGGGCGCCGAACTGAGCGGTGTTGCAGCCGTTCTCGTCCAGCACGCGCAGCGCCGCCGCATGCACCACGCGCAGCACCGGGGTGGCCGCCCGCAGGGCGTCGTCCGCCATGAAGCGGTGCCGCCAGGGCTTGTCCGCCCAGGCGTGCCGCAGCCCGAACGGCTCCGGCAGCGTGAGCTTGCCGCCCAGGAAGTCCAGCACCGGCGGGAACCAGGTGAAGGGGGCTCGGGCGGCGAGCCGCACCACCTCCGGGGCCTCCACCAGCGGCTGCGAAACCTCCTTGGTCTCCCAGAACTTCACGCTCTTGGAGACCTCCTTCGTCTTCGCCTTGGGCTTCGTCGTGAAGAGCGGATGCACCGGGCCGAGCGCGTGCCCCGTGACCTCGATGCGCAGCGTGTGGTGCAGCACCGTCACGGTGATCAGCAGAGTGATCACCAACTGGCCGTCCCAGAGGACGAACTGCACACCCAGGTAGTGCCGGTTGCCGCTGCCGAACTGCTGCTCGTTGCAGATGCGCTGTATCTCGAAGTCCTTGATGCGGAAGCCCTCGACCTCCTGGCCCTCGGGACGCGTGACCTCCTTGGCGCCTTCGCCGATGGGGGAGACGATCCAGTGGCGGATGGAGGGCTTGGGGAAACCGCCGGTGTGCAGCGGGCCGCGCTCCAGCATGCGCAGCTGGTCGTGGATCGCCCGCACGACGTCCCAGCTGCGGAAGGGGTTGATGTCGGCGTCGGGGTCCTTCGGGACGAGCTCCTCGGCGAGCTGCCAGCTGCCCCAGCGCGTGCCCATGCCGAGTATGCCCTTGGGGCCCGCGTAGTAGACGAGGTTGCTGGCCTGCTCGGCGGTGAGCTTGGCAAGGCCCAGCCGGATGCGTTCGGCACCGGCGTCGCCCGGGTCCTGCGGCACCGCCTCGGGGATCTTCGCGCCCACTCCGCCACCGCCGAGGAGCTGCTCCCACTGCGCCCGCAGCAGCTTGGCCGAGCGCTCACTCACCTGCTTCGCCCAGAGCCAGCCGACGATGGGCGCGATGAACATGGCGCGCAGATAGACGGCGAGCAGGCCGGTGAAGGGCAGCTTGAGCATGAACAGGATCGCCAGGCCGCCCAGCGCGACCATCGCCGCTACGCCGAAGGCCCCCACCCGCTTGTTCTGCGAACCGGCGAGGGCCCGGCGCAGCTGGAACGCCAGCAGCCACAGCAGGGTGCCGGGAAGGAAGAGCACGCCGAAGATCGCCATGATGACGGTCAGCCGGGTGTCCCGGTCCTTGCGGATCCGCGTCGCCGCCAGGCAGTGCTCCACCACGGTCTGCGGCTCGGTGCCGAAGGACTGGATGAGCGCCTTGCGCGCGCCGCCCAGCAGCCGCACCTGCACTGCGCGTGAGAAGGCCTCGCCCAGATTCGGTTCGAAGAGGGAGAGCTTCGGCTTCTTCACCTTCGCGGCGTCGTTGGCCTCGATGAGGCCCGTCATCGGGCTGTCCCGGTACGCAGCCGAGGCCAGGGCGTGGGTGGCCGCCGTCTGGCCGCCCGCGCCGGACAACGGGACCTGTGCGCCCGGACTGAAGTCGGACGCGGCCTCGATCCCCTCGAAATCGTCGAACCCGGCCACTGAGCCCCCACCTCGCTATGCCTCGCCCCTGCGCGTGAGAGGGCGGCCGGACGCTGCGCGCCCGTGCATCTGCTGCCGCTGCTCACGTTCTGTGCCGACCACGGCATTTTCCCAACTGCCGTGGTCGGCACACCTCTTCACGCGTCTTTCCCCAGCGTAGCCCTGATCAGCCGCCGTTCCGGGCCGCTTCCAGGATCTTGCCCGACAGCTGCTGAGGCATCGGCTCGTGACAGGCGTACTCGCGTGCGAACCGCCCCGTCCCGTGGGAGAGCGACCGCAACTCGACCGCGTACCGGCTGATCTCGATCTCCGGGATCAGGGCACGTACGAGCGTCAGCCCTTCGGAGGCCTGCTCGGTGCCGGAGACCTTGCCGCGACGGCCGGAGAGGTCACTCATGACCGATCCGACGTACTCGTCCGACACCGTCACCTTCAACTCCGCGACGGGCTCCAGCAGATGGATGCGCGCCTTCGCCGCGCACTCGCGCAGCGCGAGCGCCCCCGCCATCTGGAAGGCGGCGTCGGAGGAGTCGACCGAGTGGGCCTTGCCGTCGTGCAGGGTCACCCGGAAGTCCACGAGCGGGTACCCCGCGGCGACGCCCTTCTCGGCTTGCGCCCGCACGCCCTTCTCCACGGACGGGATGAACTGGCGTGGTACGGCGCCGCCCACGACCTTGTCGACGAATTCGATGCCCGAACCGCCCGGCAGGGGCTCGACGGTGATCTCGCAGATCGCGAACTGCCCGTGCCCGCCGGACTGTTTGACGTGCCGCCCGCGCCCGCTCGTCTCCTCCGCGAACGTCTCCCGCAGCGAGACCAGGTGCGGTACGGAATCGACGTTGACGCCGTAACGGCTGCGCAGCCGCTCCAGAGCCACGCCCATGTGCGCCTCGCCCAGGCACCACAGCACCAACTGGTGGGTGTCGGGGTTCTGTTCGAGACGCATCGTGGGATCCTCGGCGACCAGCCGGGACAGGCCGTGGGAGAGCTTGTCCTCGTCCGCCTTGCTGTGCGCCTCGATGGCGACGGGCAGCAGCGGGTCCGGCATCACCCACGGCTCCATCAGCAGCGGATCGTCCTTCGCGGAAAGGGTGTCGCCGGTCTCCGCGCGGCTCAGCTTCGCGACGCACGCCAGGTCGCCGGCGACCGCCTTGGACAGCGGTCGCTGCTGCTTGCCGAAGGGTGCCGAGAGGGCTCCGATCCGCTCGTCCACGTCGTGGTCCTCGTGGCCGCGGTCCTCCAGGCCGTGGCCCGAGACGTGGACCGTCTCATCGGGGCGCAGGGTCCCTGAGAAGACACGAACGAGCGAAATCCGGCCCACGTACGGGTCGGAGGACGTCTTGACGACCTCGGCGGCCAGCGGTCCGTCCGGGTCGCAGGTCAGGGCGGGGCGGGCCCTGCCCTCCGGTGTGGTCACCGCGGGGACCTCACGCTCCAGGGGCGTGGGGAAGCCGCCGGTGATCAGCTCCAGCAACTCGACGGTGCCGAGGCCGTGACGGCCGCCCTCGGCGGCCGGGGCCGCGGCCAGTACGGGGTGGAAGACGCCGCGCGCCACGGCCTTCTCCAGGTCGGCGATCAGCGTCTTGATGTCGCAGTCGCCGTCCTCGAGGTAGCGGTCCATGAGGGTCTCGTCCTCGCTCTCGGCGATGATCCCCTCGATGAGCCGGTTCCTGGACTCCTTGATCAGCGGCAGGTGTTCCGGGTCCGGGTCGCGCTCGGTGCGGGTGCCGGAGGAGTAGTCGAATATCCGCTGCGAGAGCAGTCCGATGAGCCCTTCGACGGGCGCGTGGCCGTCGGAGCCCTCCGCGCCGCGCAGCGGGAGGTAGAGCGGGATGACCGCGTCGGGGTCGTCACCGCCGAAGGTCTGCTGGCAGACCGACACCATCTCCTCGAAGTCGGCGCGTGCGGCGTCGAGATGGGTCACCACGATCGCCCTCGGCATCCCGACCGCTGCGCACTCGTCCCAGACCAGACGGGTCGCCCCGTCCACCCCGTCCGCCGCCGAGACGACGAAGAGGGCCGCGTCCGCTGCTCGCAGACCGGCCCTCAACTCCCCGACGAAGTCGGCGTATCCGGGGGTGTCCAGCACATTGATCCGAACTCCGCCCCACTCCACCGGGACCAGGGAGAGCTGCACCGAACGTTGCTGGCGGTGCTCCATCTCGTCGTAGTCGGAGAGGGTGCCCCCGTCCTCCACCCTGCCGGCCCTCTTCACCGCCCCGGAGGCCAGTGCGAGTGCTTCTACGAGGGTGGTCTTTCCCGAACCGCTGTGGCCGACCAGAACCACGTTCCGCAGGGCGGAGGGATGGTCGGCCGCCGCTGCTCTGCCGGCGGCTCCGGGATGTGTGCTCGCCTTGTCGCCCATGTGTCCCGCCTTCCGGTCGACACCTTCTGGCTCCGTCGCGAAAAAGCACGGTCCTTCGAGCTTTCCACCGCTCCCAGCACGCGTCCATACGTAGGGCCCGCCGTCAACGGACGACTGTGCCCTCAAGGGGGGCATCCGTTGACGGCGGCCCGGCGGAGGCTGGCTACGATGGGCCCGCCGGAGGCCGTACCCGCCGCCGGGATTCTCCGTCGATCTTCCGGGACGATCATGCTGAACAAGTACGCGCGTGCGTTCTTCACGCGTGTCCTCACACCCTTCGCCGCGCTGCTGCTGCGCCTGGGAGTGAGTCCCGACACGGTCACCCTGATCGGCACGGGCGGGGTGGTCGCGGGGGCACTGGTCTTCTACCCGACGGGTCACTTCTTCTGGGGCACCGTCGTCATCACGCTGTTCGTCTTCTCCGACCTCGTCGACGGCAACATGGCGCGGCAGCTCGGGCGTTCGAGCCGATGGGGCGCCTTTCTCGACTCCACGCTGGACCGGGTCGCGGACGCGGCCGTCTTCGGCGGCATCGCGCTGTGGTACGCGGGCGGCGGTGACAGCGTCCTGATGTGCGGCGTCACGATCTTCTGCCTCGCCAGCGGCCAGGTCGTCTCCTACACCAAGGCGCGCGGTGAGGCCATCGGCCTCCCGGTGAACGTCAACGGCCTGGTCGAACGCGCCGAGAGGCTCGTGATCACCCTTGTTCTCGCGGGCCTGTCCGGTTTCACGGCCTTCGGCGTCCCGCACATCGGGATCCTGCTGCCCATCGCCCTGTGGGTGGTCGCACTCGGCAGCATCGTCACGCTCGGCCAGCGCGTGGTCACCATCAGGCGGGAGGCCGCCGAAGCCGCCGAGGCGGAAGGGACGGGGACAGCGTGAGCACGGCTCGTGAGGCGCTGACGGACTCCCTGTACGGACTGGGCTGGGCCGGCGTCCGCAAGCTCCCCGAGCCCGCGGCGGCCGCGCTGGGACGGCGCATCGCCGACACCGCCTGGAAGCGGCGTGGAAAGGGCGTACGGCAGCTGGAGGCGAACCTCGCGCGTGTCGTGCCCGACGCCTCCCCGGAGCGCCTCAGCGAGCTCTCACGGGACGGGATGCGCTCGTACCTGCGCTACTGGATGGAGTCCTTCCGGCTGCCCTCGTACAGCGAGCGGCACATCCGCGAGAGCGTGCACATCGAGAACGAGCACCTGCTGACCGACGGCATCGCATCCGACCGCGGCGTCATCCTCGCTCTGCCGCACCTGGCCAACTGGGACCTGGCGGGCGCGTACGTCACCACCGGGCTCAAGACGCCCTTCAGCACGGTCGTCGAACGCCTCAAGCCCGAGTCGCTCTTCGACCGCTTCGTCGCCTACCGCGAGAGCCTGGGCATGGAGGTCCTGCCGCACTCCGGAGGTGCCGCATTCGGCACCCTCGCGCGCCGCCTCCGCGACGGCGGACTCGCCTGCCTGGTGGCCGACCGCGACCTTTCCGCCTCCGGCGTCGAGGTGGACTTCTTCGGTGAACGTACGCGGATGCCCGCCGGTCCGGCGCTGCTGGCCCAGCAGACGGGAGCGCTGCTGCTGCCGGTGACGCTCTGGTACGACGAGCCCCCCAGGCTGAGGGGCCGCGTGTATCCGCCGGTCGAGACGCCCGCGGAGGGCACCCGCCAGGAGAAGGCGGCGGTGATGACCCAGGCCGTGGCGGACGCCTTCGCCGCCGGCATCGCCGAACATCCGCAGGACTGGCACATGCTGCAGCGGCTCTGGCTCTCCGATCTGGACGCGCGGCCCGCGGGCTCGGGGGATGCTCCCGGGAACGGGACGGCCAAGGAGGAACGGGACGCATGAGGATCGGGATCGTCTGCCCGTACTCCTGGGACGTGCCCGGCGGCGTCCAGTTCCACATCCGTGACCTGGCACAGCACCTGATCCGGCTCGGCCACGAGGTGTCCGTCCTGGCGCCGTCCGACGACGAGACCCCGCTGCCGCCGTACGTCGTCTCCGCGGGCCGTGCCGTCCCGGTGCCCTACAACGGCTCGGTCGCCAGGCTCAACTTCGGCTTCCTCTCGGCCGCCCGGGTGCGGCGCTGGGTGCACGACGGGCGCTTCGACGTGCTGCACATCCACGAACCCGCCACGCCCTCCCTCGCCCTGCTCACCTGCTGGGCGGCCCAAGGCCCGATCGTCGCCACCTTCCACACCTCCAACCCCCGCTCCCGGGCGATGATCGCCGCGTATCCGATCCTGCAGCCGGCGCTGGAGAAGATCAGCGCGCGGATAGCGGTGAGCGAGTACGCGCGCCGCACCCTGGTCGAGCACCTCGGCGGTGACGCCGTCGTCATTCCCAACGGCGTCGACGTGGACTTCTTCGCCGGTGCCGAGCCCAAGGCCGAGTGGCAGGGCGGCACGATCGGGTTCATCGGACGGATCGACGAGCCCCGCAAGGGACTTCCCGTTCTGATGAAGGCCCTCCCGCGAATCCTCGAGGAGCGGCCCGGCACACGCCTGCTGGTGGCGGGCCGGGGTGACGAGAAGGAGGCCGTGGAGTCGCTGCCCGTGCGGATGCGCGGACAGGTCGAGTTCCTCGGCATGATCAGCGACGAGGACAAGGCGCGCATGCTGCGCAGCGTCGACCTGTACGTGGCGCCCAACACCGGCGGCGAGTCCTTCGGCATCATCCTGGTCGAGGCGATGTCCTCGGGTGCGCCCGTACTCGCCAGTGACCTGGACGCGTTCGCGCAGGTGCTGGACGGGGGAGAGGCGGGCGAACTGTTCGCCAACGAGGACGCGGACGCCCTCGCAGACGCGGCCGTACAGCTGCTGGGCGACCCGGAACGGCGGGAGCAGCTGCGTGCGTACGGCAGCCGCCATGTGCGGCGCTTCGACTGGTCCACCGTCGGTGCCGACGTCCTCGCCGTGTACGAGACCGTCGCGGACGGCGCCGCGTCCGTCGCCCCCGACGAGCGCATCGGGCTGCGTGCCCGCCTCGGCTTCGCCCGTGACTGAAGCCGCGGGCGGGAGTTGTCGAGTCATGCCTGTCACGTCCGTCATGCACGTCACGTCCGGGACGGGACCACCGAGGACCGCTGAGGACGAGGACCGAGGGAGAGCGGCGTAGCGATGCCCGACCTGACCACCTGGATCCTGATCGCCGTCGCCGTGCTGCTGATCGGCGTCTATCTCAGCTGGACCGCCGGACGGCTGGACCGTCTGCACGCCCGTATCGACGCCGCGAAGGCCGCGCTGGACGCGCAGTTGCTGCGCCGCGCCTCGATCGCGCAGGAACTGGCGACCGCGGGGCTGCTGGATCCCGCTGCGTCGATCGTCCTGTACCAGGCGGCTCACGACGCACGGCAGGCGGAGGAGGATCAGCGCGAGGTCGCCGAGAGCGAGCTGAGCCAGGCGCTGCGTGCCGTCTTCGACGAGAGCGCGCAGGTCGACGCCGTGCGGGCGGCGCCGGGTGGCGAGGACGCCGCGGTCGAACTGGCCGGGGCCGTCCGGCGGGTGCCCATGGCGCGGCGTTTCCACAACGACGCCGTACGGGCCGCACGCGCCCTGCGCCGCCACCGCACCGTGCGCTGGCTGCGATTGGCGGGCTATGCGCCCTTCCCGCTGGCCTTCGAGATGGACGACGAACCGCCGCCGGCGCTGGCCGACCGGGGCAACGGGGCCCCTCAGTAAGCACGTTGGGCAGGTGCGGCCCGCGGACGGGGGACCGCGACGGGCGGTGTGCGGCCGCGGCCTGCCCGGCGCCGAGTGGCTCCGACGTCCAGGCCACTGGAGCGGAATTGGCCCTTTTCCAAGGCCACCCCTTTCGGTGACCGTGTATTCAGCGGACCTACCATGGTCCTGTCGTAACTTTTCCCGTCGAGTGAGGTCATAGCGTGTCCACCCCGTCATCCGAGTCCTCCGCCACGTCCGTCCAGGCTCCCGAGACCGGCACCGCGCGCGTCAAGCGCGGCATGGCCGAACAGCTCAAGGGCGGCGTGATCATGGATGTCGTGACGCCCGAGCAGGCGAAGATCGCCGAGGACGCCGGCGCCGTCGCGGTCATGGCTCTGGAGCGGGTCCCCGCCGACATCCGTCAGGACGGCGGCGTCGCCCGCATGTCCGACCCGGACATGATCGAGGGGATCATCGAGGCCGTCTCCATCCCCGTCATGGCCAAGTCCCGCATCGGCCACTTCGTCGAGGCGCAGATCCTGCAGGCTCTCGGCGTGGACTACATCGACGAGTCCGAGGTCCTCACCCCGGCCGACGAGGTCAACCACAGCGACAAGTTCGGCTTCACCACACCCTTCGTGTGCGGTGCGACCAACCTCGGTGAGGCACTGCGCCGCATCGCCGAGGGCGCGGCCATGATCCGCTCCAAGGGCGAGGCCGGCACCGGCAACATCGTCGAGGCCGTGCGCCACATGCGTCAGATCAAGGGCGAGATCGGCAAGCTCAGGGCGCTGGACAGCCACGAGCTGTACGCGGCGGCCAAGGAGCTGCGCGCCCCCTACGAGCTGGTGAAGGAGGTCGCCGCGCTGGGCAAGCTGCCCGTCGTCCTCTTCTCCGCCGGCGGCGTCGCGACCCCTGCCGACGCGGCGCTCATGCGTCAACTCGGCGCGGAGGGCGTCTTCGTGGGCTCGGGCATCTTCAAGTCCGGTGACCCGGCCAAGCGCGCCGCGGCCATCGTGAAGGCCACCACCTTCTTCGACGACCCGAAGATCATCGCCGATGCCTCGCGTGGTCTCGGAGAGGCCATGGTGGGCATCAACTGCGACACCCTCCCCGAGGGTGAGCGCTACGCGTCACGCGGCTGGTGACTGCCACGCGCGCGGCGGGCCGCACCGCCGCGCGCGTGACAGCCCGACCGCAGGCGGCAGTCCGCCGCACAGCAAGACCCGTATGAGAGGCATCTGCCCGTGAGCACTCCCACTGTCGGCGTCCTCGCCCTGCAGGGCGATGTCCGCGAGCACTTCGCCGCGCTGGACGCGGCGGGTGCCGAGGCACGCGCCGTGCGCCGCCCCGAGGAACTCGCCGCGGTCGACGGCCTGATCATCCCGGGCGGCGAGTCGACCACGATCTCGAAGCTGGCCATCGCCTTCGGGCTGATGGAGCCGCTGCGCGAGCGCGTACGGGCGGGCATGCCGGCATACGGCTCCTGCGCGGGCATGATCATGCTCGCCGACAAGATCCTCGACCCGCGTTCGGGTCAGGAGACGGTCGGAGGCATCGACATGATCGTGCGGCGCAACGCCTTCGGACGGCAGAACGAGTCGTTCGAGGCGCCGCTCGCGGTGACCGGAGTGGAGGGCGGCCCCGTCGAGGGTGTCTTCATCAGGGCTCCGTGGGTGGAGTCCACCGGCGCCCGGGTCGAGACGCTGGCGGTCTACGACGGGCATCCCGTCGCGGTCCGCCAGGACGGCCTTCTGTCGACCTCGTTCCACCCCGAACTCACAGGCGACCACCGCGTGCACGCGCTCTTCGTGGAGATGGTGCGCAGCGCGCTCGGCTGACCACACAGCGTAGCGGTGTGCGCCTGCCGGGCGGGGATCGGCAAGGGAGAGGCCCACGGTGCCGGGCGGTCGGAGAGCCGTGTGCCTGGCGGTAGGATCTCCGAGTTGGCTTTGTCGGTGACGTTGAAGGAGCGAGGCTGTGTCCGGCCACTCTAAGTGGGCAACCACCAAGCACAAGAAGGCCGTGATCGATGCCAAGCGCGGCAAACTCTTCGCCAAACTGATCAAGAACATCGAGGTTGCGGCCCGTACGGGCGGCGCCGACCCCGAGGGCAACCCGACCCTCTACGACGCCATCCAGAAGGCGAAGAAGAGCTCGGTCCCCAACAAGAACATCGACAGCGCGGTCAAGCGCGGTGCCGGGCTCGAAGCGGGCGGCGCCGACTACGAGACGATCATGTACGAGGGCTACGGGCCCAACGGCGTGGCCGTGCTCATCGAGTGCCTGACGGACAACCGCAACCGCGCCGCCTCCGACGTGCGCGTCGCCATGACCCGCAACGGCGGCTCCATGGCCGACCCGGGCTCCGTCTCCTACCTCTTCAACCGCAAGGGCGTCGTGATCGTCCCCAAGGGCGACGACGGCCTCGCCGAGGACGACGTGCTGGCAGCCGTCCTGGAAGCGGGCGCGGAGGAAGTCAACGACCTGGGTGAGAACTTCGAGGTCATCAGCGAGGCCACCGACCTCGTCCCGGTCCGCACGGCATTGGTCGACGCCGGCATCGACTACGAGTCGGCCGACAACAACTTCCTTCCCAGCGTGCAGGTGCCGCTCGAGGAGGAAGGGGCCCGAAAGATCTTCAAGTTGATCGACGCCCTCGAGGACAGCGACGACGTACAGAACGTCTTCGCCAACTTCGACGTCACCGACGAGGTCATGGCGAAGGTCGACGCCTGACGGGACGTCAACCGGCTGTCGACGTCCTGGTCCGACGCGCGGCGGTGGCTGCGGAGCCGCCGCCGCTGTGAATTCCGGTGCTTCGTGCGCCCGCCCCGGTACGGCCTCGTGGAGTTGTCGGTGCCGACCGATAACCTGCGGGAACTGTCGGAGTTCCGAGTCGGACGAGGAGGACCAGGGTGCGTGTTCTCGGTGTCGACCCGGGGCTGACCCGCTGCGGTATCGGTGTCGTCGAGGGCGTCGCCGGCCGGCCGCTGAAGATGGTGGCCGTAGGCGTCGTGCGTACACCGTCGGACGCCGAGATCGCCCAGCGCCTCGTCCTCATCGAGCAGGGCGTCGAGGAGTGGCTTGACGCCTACCGTCCCGAAGCCGTCGCCGTCGAGCGGGTGTTCAGCCAGCACAACGTCCGTACGGTCATGGGCACCGCCCAGGCCAGCGCGGTCGCGATGCTCTGCGCCGCACGCCGGGGGCTGCCCGTCGCGCTGCACACCCCCAGCGAGGTCAAGGCCGCCGTGACCGGCACAGGGCGCGCCGAGAAGGCGCAGGTCGGCACCATGGTCACGAGGCTTCTCCGGCTCGACGCGCCACCCCGCCCCGCCGACGCAGCGGACGCGCTGGCCCTCGCCATCTGCCACATCTGGCGCGCTCCCGTGCAGCAGCGGCTCAACCGCCTCCAGCAGGCGCACGCCCGGCACACACCCGCCCGAACTGCCGCAGCCGCAGCCGTGGATGCCGCCCGTCGCCCCCCGAAAGGCACCGCACGATGATCGCGTTCGTCTCCGGCCCCGTCGCCGCTCTCGCCCCGGATGCCGCGGTCCTCGAGGTCGGCGGAGTGGGCATGGCCGTGCAGTGCACGCCGGGCACCCTCGCTCAACTGCGCGTCGGCAGGCACGCCAAGCTCGCCACCTCCCTCGTCGTCCGAGAGGACTCACTGACTCTCTACGGCTTCGAGGACGAAGACGCCAGGCAGACCTTCGAGTTGTTGCAGACGGCGAGCGGCGTCGGCCCGCGGCTCGCGCAGGCGATGCTCGCGGTCCACTCGCCGGACGCGCTGCGGCTCGCCGTCGCGACCGGAGACGAGAAGGCGCTCACCGCCGTGTCCGGCATCGGGAAGAAGGGCGCGCAGAAGCTTCTGCTGGAGTTGAAGGACCGCCTCGGCGAACCGCTCTCCTCCGGCGCCCATCTTCCCGGGCAGAGTCCCGGCTCCCCCGGAGGCGGCGGCTGGCGAGGTCAACTGCACTCCGCGCTCGTCGGGTTGGGCTATGCCACGCGCGAGGCCGACGAGGCGGTCACGGCCGTCGCCCCCCAGGCCGAGGCAGCGGCGGCGTCCGGCACCGAACCGCCCGTACCTCAACTGCTGCGCTCCGCCCTGCAGACGCTGAACCGGGCGCGGTGAGCCGCGTGGTGCGCCCCTCACGGGGTGAATCACAGAGCGAACGAGCAGAGCACAGGGACACGCAGAGGCAGGCGTCATGAGCAGGGACGAGTACACCGACGACATGGCGGACGACAGCGTCGACCGCCTCGTCGGCGCCGAGGCCGACAGCGAGGAGAGCGCCGTCGAGGCGGCTCTGCGGCCCAAGGAACTGAGCGAGTTCATCGGCCAGTCGAAGGTTCGGGAGCAGCTCGACCTCGTCCTCAAGGCCGCCCGCCAGCGCAACGGGACCGCCGACCACGTCCTGCTGTCCGGGGCGCCGGGGCTCGGCAAGACGACCCTTTCGATGATCATCGCCGCCGAGATGGCGGCTCCCATCCGCATCACCTCCGGGCCGGCCATCCAGCACGCGGGCGACCTCGCGGCGATCCTCTCCTCGCTCCAGGAGGGTGAAGTCCTCTTCCTCGACGAGATCCACCGGATGTCCAGGCCCGCCGAAGAGATGCTCTACATGGCCATGGAGGACTTCCGCGTCGACGTGATCGTGGGAAAGGGCCCTGGAGCCACGGCGATTCCGCTGGAGCTGCCTCCGTTCACCCTCGTCGGCGCCACCACTCGCGCCGGGCTTCTGCCCCCGCCGCTGCGCGACCGGTTCGGCTTCACCGCGCACATGGAGTTCTACGAACCGGGCGAGTTGGAGCAGGTGATTCACCGCTCGGCCCGGCTGTTGGAGGTCGACACGGACGCAGAGGGCGCCACCGAGATCGCAGGCCGCTCCCGTGGCACGCCTCGCATCGCCAACCGCCTGCTGCGCCGCGTGCGGGACTACGCGCAGGTCAAGGCGGACGGAGTGATCAACCGTGACATCGCCTCTCGTGCCCTGAGGGTCTACGAGGTCGACGAGCGAGGCCTGGACAGGCTCGACCGCGCCGTTCTCGGCGCCCTGCTCAAGCTGTTCGGCGGCGGCCCCGTCGGGCTCTCCACGCTGTCCGTCGCGGTGGGGGAGGAGCGTGAGACGGTCGAGGAGGTGGCCGAGCCGTTCCTCGTACGCGAGGGCCTGCTCGCCCGCACGCCCCGCGGCCGCGTCGCCACACCCGCCGCATGGGACCACATGGGCCTCGCACGTCCGCAGAACCAGGCGTCGTCAACGGGCAGAACGGGACAACAGGGACTGTTCGGAGAGTGACGGCGCGGATACTCGTGGGGTCAGGAACCCCAGTGCCATGCTTGACGTTGTTCCATTGGCGAGGGCTCGCTTAGACTCCGCCGACGTCGTTCCTTACGGGCGGCGCGCCCACCCCGAAATCCAGGCCGCTGAGACGCGGTCGTGCGAAGGACACTCCCCGCCGTGAATATCGTTACTCTCCTCCCTTTCATCGTGCTCATCGGGGCAATGTTCCTGATGACCCGGTCCGCCAAGAACAAGCAGCGTCAGGCGGCAAAGATGCGTGACGCCATGCACCCCGGCACCGGCGTCCGGACCATCGGCGGTATGTATGCCACCGTCAAGGAGATCCGCGACGACACGGTCCTCCTAGAGGTGGCCCCGGGGACGCACGCCCTTTACGCCAAGAACGCCGTCGGCGCCGTCCTGGAGCCCGAGGAGTTCGACCGGATCGTGAATGCCACGCCGGACGACCTCGAGCTCGGCGAGGCCGTCGTGCCCGACGACGCCTCCTCCCTGACCTCGGACGACGAGTCCGACGAGGACTCGAAGGTGGACTTCGGCAAGACCGCCTCCGAGGGCGACGCCGACACCGGTGCGACCGCCGACGCCAAGAGCGCCAAGGCGGACGCCAAGGAGTCCGCGGCCGAGGGCGACGAGCCGTCGAAGGACACCAAGCGTAAGGGCGACTCCGACTCGGAGTAAGGTCGGCGCCGCCGGGTCACCGACCGGGCCCGGCGGCGGAGCATGTCCGCAGACCACTTTGTGCGCCGCGTGGCGGCCCGACTCAACTCCTGGGCCGGCACTGGCGGTTGGGACAGGAGAACGAGAAGGTGGCAGCACCGAAGAAAGGCCGCAGGAGCCCGGGGGCGCACGGGAAACCATGGCGCTCGCTGATTCTGATCCTGCTGGTCATGGTGGGCCTGACCGGGGGTATGTTCATCTCCGGCCACACCACGCCCCGATTGGGCATCGACCTCGCGGGCGGTACGAGCATCACGCTCGAGGCCAAGAACCAGCCGGGCAAGCCCAACGCGATCAACCAGACCAACATGAACACCGCCGTGGGCATCATCGAGCGGCGTGTGAACGGTCTGGGCGTCTCCGAGGCCGAGGTCCAGACCCAGGGTGACCGGCACATCATCGCCAACATCCCGCGTGGGACCAACGAGAAGCAGGCCCGCGAGCAGGTGGGGACCACCGCCAAGCTGGCCTTCCGCCCGGTGCTGACGTACGCGCCGACCACCAAGCAGCCCAAGCCGCCCCAGCCTTCGCCCTCTCCCTCCAAGTCCGGTGACAAGGCCGGCGAGAAGGGTGAGCAGAGCGGGCAGGACAACCAGGGCCGTGCCGTGAGCGACGGCCTCAAGGCCGCCCCGGCCGACGACAAGCCGTCACCCAAGCCCGAGAAGACCACCCCTCCGCCCGCTCCGCCGCAGCAACAGCAGCCTCCGGGTGTGCCGGCGGACCTGGCGAAGAAGCTCCAGAAGCTCCAGTGCAACACCAAGGAGCAGCGGGCGAAGGCGAGTGAGGCGGCCGCCAACACCAAGCCCGGCGACCCGATCGTCGCGTGTGACTCCCGCGAGAAGATCAAGTACGTACTCGGCCCGGTGGGCGTCGACGGCAAGAACGTCACCGACGCCAAGGCCCAGTTCGACCAGCAGCGCGGTCAGTGGATCGTCACCATGTCGTTCGACGACAAGGGGTCCGGTGACTTCGGCGACACCACCGGCGAGCTGGCCAAGAAGCAGCAGCCGCAGAACCAGTTCGCCATCGCGCTGGACGGCGAGGTCGTCTCCGCTCCCTCGGTGAGCCAGCGGCTGACCTCCAACGCCGAGATCTCCGGCAGCTTCACGCAGGAGTCCGCCGAGGAGCTGGGCAACATCCTCTCCTACGGCGCGCTTCCGCTCACCTTCGAGGAGTCGGACGTCACCACGGTGACCGCGGCCCTCGGAAGTGATCAGCTGGAGGCGGGTCTCATCGCGGGTGCCATCGGCCTCGCCCTCGTGATCATCTATCTCGTCGCGTACTACCGCGGGTTGTCCTTGATCGCGATCCTCAGCCTGCTCGTCTCGGCCGTACTGACGTACACGCTGATGTCGTTGCTCGGCCCGGCCATCGGCTTCGCGCTGAACCTGCCGGCCGTGTGCGGCGCCATCGTCGCCATCGGCATCACGGCCGACTCCTTCATCGTCTACTTCGAACGCATCCGTGACGAAGTCCGCGAGGGCCGCACGCTGCGGCCCGCGGTCGAGAGGGCCTGGCCGCGTGCCCGGCGCACCATCCTCGTCTCCGACTTCGTCTCGTTCCTGGCCGCCGCGGTGCTCTTCATCGTCACCGTCGGAAAGGTGCAGGGCTTCGCGTTCACGCTGGGCCTGACCACCCTGCTGGACGTGGTCGTGGTGTTCTTCTTCACCAAGCCGCTGATGGCTCTGCTGGCACGCGGGAAGTTCTTCGCCAGCGGCCACCCGTGGTCCGGTCTCGACCCGACCCGCCTCGGTGCCCAGCCGCCGTTGCGCCGCGGCCGCCGCTCGTCCGTCGTCAGCACCGATCCGAAGGAGGCATGAGATGTCGCGACTCGGCAATATCGGTGCCCGGCTCTACCGCGGCGAGGTCGGCTACGACTTCGTCGGCAAGCGGAAGTTCTGGTACGGCGTCTCCATCCTCATCACGATCACAGCGATCGTCGGACTCGCGGTGCGCGGTCTGAACATGGGCATCGAGTTCCAGGGCGGCGCGGTCCTCACCACGCCCAGCACCTCGGCCTCCGTCCCGCACGCCACAGAGATCGCGGAGAAGACCTCCGGACGCACCGCCATCGTCCAGAAGCTGGGCAACGGCGGAATGCGCATCCAGATCGCCGGCCTGGACACCGCCAAGTCCACCGAGGTCAAGGAGACCCTCGCGGACGAGCTCAAGGTCGACGCCAACCAGGTCGACACGCAGCTCGTCGGGCCGAGTTGGGGTGAGCAGATCGCCAACAAGGCCTGGCTGGGTCTGGGGATCTTCATGGTCCTCGTGGTGATCTATCTCGCCATCGCCTTCGAGTGGCGTATGGCACTCGCCGCCCTCATCGCGCTGATCCACGACATCACCATCACCGTCGGCATCTATTCGCTCGTCGGCTTCGAGGTCACACCGGGCACGGTGATCGGTCTTCTGACCATTCTCGGCTACTCGCTCTACGACACCGTCGTCGTCTTCGACGGTCTGAGAGACGGCAGCCGGAACGCCACCAAGCAGACGCGGTACACCTACAGCGAGATCGCCAACCGCAGCATCAACTCCACGCTGGTGCGTTCCATCAACACCACCGTGGTGGCGCTGATGCCGGTCGCCGGCCTGCTCTTCATCGGCGGCGGCCTGCTCGGCGGCGGCATGCTCAACGACATCGCGCTGTCGCTCTTCGTCGGCCTCGCCGCCGGGGCGTACTCCTCGATCTTCATCGCCACGCCGCTCGTGGCGGACCTCAAGGAGCGCGAGCCGCAGATGAAGGCCCTGGCCAAGCGGGTGCGTGCCAAGCGCCTCAAGTCCGAGGGCCGCGAAGGCGCCCAGGACGATCAGGACGAGCACGGGGCCGCTGTCGGCCACGAGCCGCAGGACGCACCTCACGACTTCGGCCCCGGCAGCGACCCGGGCACCCCCGCGGGTGCCGGTACGGGCGTCGTCGGCCCGCGTGTTCAGCGCCGCCAGCCCGCCTCGCGTGGACGCGGCCGTAACCGCCCGTCCGGAAAGCGCAGGTGAGCGAGGTGACCGGAATGAGTGAAGCGGCCCCGGTCTCCACCGAGGTGTCGGAGCTGCTCCTCGGCCGCATCCGTGACATCGCGGACTACCCGAAGCCCGGCGTGATGTTCAAGGACATCACGCCGCTGCTGGCGGACCCCGAGGCCTTCACGGTGCTCACCGACTCCCTCGCGCGGATCTGCGCGGAGCGCGGTGCCACCAAGGTCGTCGGCCTGGAGGCCCGCGGCTTCATCCTGGCCGCCCCCGTGGCCGTCCGCGCGGGCGTGGGCTTCATCCCCGTACGCAAGGCCGGCAAGCTCCCGGGCGCCACCCTCAGCCAGGAGTACGAGCTGGAGTACGGCACCGCCGAGATGGAGGTGCACGCCGAGGACCTCAGCTCCGACGACCGGGTGCTGATCGTCGACGACGTGCTGGCCACCGGCGGCACCGCCGAGGCGTCGCTCGAGCTGATCCGGCGGGCCGGTGCCCAGGTCGTCGGCCTGGCGGTGCTGATGGAGCTGGGCTTCCTCGGCGGCCGGGAGCGTCTGGCGCCCGCCCTGAAGGACGCCGAGCTGGACGCGTTGGTCACGGTCTGACGACGAGGGACCGGCACAAGGCGGGCACCCGGTACGTTCTCCGCAGGAGACCCGGGTGTCCGCCTTTGTCGTGCCTGTCCCGGCGCCTGGGGGCGAGGGTGCGACCGGGGTCGATACCATGGCAGTCCGACCTGGGGTCCAACGAGGAGTGCTCTTGCCAGACGAGGCCCAGCCGCTGACGGCGGCAGAGCGTCACAACGCCGAGCCCGGCGGGCCA
>NZ_JACBXA010000065.1 GCF_013870515.1 Streptomyces albidus (ex Kaewkla and Franco 2022)
GGTCATCGTGGTGCGGACGAGGAGTCGGCCCTGGCGGAACTTCTCGCCGCGGAGAGCGCGGACGACGAGAGCGCGGGCGTCGCGCGGAAAGTTCTGAGCGACACCGCGGAGTACCTGGGCGCGGGCATCGCCGACCTGGTCAATCTCTTCAATCCGGAGCGGATCGTGCTCGGCGGCTGGGCCGGACTGCTGCTGGGGCCAAGGCTGTTGGACGCGGTGCGGGAAGTCACCGCGAGCTATGCGCTCGGCTATCCGGCTGCCCGTACAGTGATCGAACTGGGCAAGCTCGGACCCGACGCGGTGACCGTCGGAGCGGCGACTCTGCCCCTGCGACGGTTCCTCGATGCGGGAGGAAGTGCACCCCCGGGGGTGGCATTGTCCGTGTGAGCGGGTAACGTTCTCCACAGAGAGTAATGCCATGGTGGCAGATGTGGGGAGATACCGGTGACAAACGGACCGGAGGCCATCACCTGCGGTGAGGCGATGCTGTTGATGCTCGCCGAGCCGGGTATGCCGCTGGACCACGCGGTCTCTTTCCGGCGCTCCGTGGCCGGTGCCGAGTCCAACGTCGCGCAGGGGCTCGCACGCCTCGGCCACTGGGCACGCTGGATCGGCCGCGTCGGCGACGACCCCGCGGGCGAGGCCGTTCTGCGGGAGCTGCGAGCCGACGGTGTGGACGTCTCCGGCGCCGAGATGGACCCTGAGGCGCCCACGGGGCTCCTCCTGCGCGACAGTCACGCGCAGCGCGCCATCGACGTGCAGTACTACCGCTCGGGCTCCGCCGCCTCGCTTCTCTCCCCCGACCAGATCCGCGTGGAGACGCTGGAGGGGGCGCGGGTGGTGCACGTCTCCGGCATCACGCCGATGCTCTCGGAGTCGGCCGCACAGGCCACCTGGACGTTGATCGAGCGCGCCAGGCAGGTCGGCGCAGCCGTCTCCTTCGACCCCAACGTGCGGCGCAAGCTGGGCACCGACCACGAGTGGATCCGGACCGTGGGTCCACTTCTGCGGGAGGCCGACATCGTCATCGCCGGGGAGGACGAGCTGGAACTGCTGCTGGGCGGCGGCGCCGAGGAGGCGGCGAAGGCCCTGCTGACGATCGGCCGCGCCCGTACGGTCGTGGTCAAGCGTCGCGACCACTCGGCCGTCGCCATCGGTCCCAACGGGCAGTGTGTCCAGGCGCCGTTCGACGTGCCGGTCGCCGACCCCGTGGGGGCAGGCGACGCGTTCGCCGCCGGCTGGCTCTCGGCCTGGCTGCGCGGCGTACGGGCCGAGCAGGCGCTGGCCGAAGCGGCCTGCGTGGCCGCCCTCGTCGTACAGGCCCCCGGCGACACCGACGGCCTCCCCACCGCACACGCCCGCGACCGCGCGCTGAGCGCGCTCGCCCAAGGCCACGATTCCGTAGACCGCTGACCTGCGTCGTGCTTCCGGCACGGCGCCGCTGTGCGGTGCCCTGCACCGTGCAACTGCACAGAACCACCGCACAGTTCACGGAAACCCGCAGTACAGCGCAGCAACGGCACGCAACCGCACTGCAAGGCAGCAGCGACAGCACGCCACACGCGACAGAGAGCATCACCGAAGCGGATCGCAGGCCGAGAGCCGGCACGGGGCCCACCCGGGCCGGTTCACAGCCCGATGACAAGAGAGGCGGCGACTGCCGTGTACCGCTGGGAGATCACCCGAGCCGCTCTGGAGCAGCGCGTCTTCGCCATCGTCCGCAACGACAGCTACGAGCGCCTCACGGCAACGGCCGACACGCTTCTCGGGGCCGGGATCAACAGCCTGGAGATCTCACTGACCAGCCCGTATGCACTCGACGCGGTCGCCACTCTGAGCCGTGAGACGGGCGAGGACACGGTCATCGGTGCGGGCACCGTGCTGGACGCGGCCTCCGCCCGCTCCGCGATCGACGCGGGTGCCTGCTTCCTCGTCTCGCCCGCCCTGGACGCCGAGGTGATCCGCACGGGACACCGCTACGGGGTGCCGGTCTTTCCCGGAGTCGCCACTCCCACCGAGATGGTGCAGGCGATGGAGCTGGGCGCCGACGCCCTCAAGCTCTTCCCGGCGTCCGGTCACGGGCCCGGCTGGCTCAGGGACGTACGGGCGGCGCTTCCCCAGGCCGCCGTGCTGCCCACCGGCGGCGTCACCGTCGAGAACGCTCCGGACTGGATCGCCGCCGGAGCCGTCGCCTGCGGGATGGGCTCCGCCCTCACCGAAGGCGACAGGGAGACCGTCGCGAAGCGGGTCACGGAGCTCCTGCAGCGGCTGGAGGACGCGGTTCCCGGCCCGCCGTGCTCAGGTCCGCGAAACGGGCGCGGGGCGTAGGGCGCAGAGCGTGCACAGCCGGTTCCCGAGGCGACAGGTCGCTCACACCGCGTACGAGGCTGCGTGCGCGCGGCGCGGGTCCGCGGGAGGAGCCCCGCATGTTCCGCCTCACATGCCTTCGCAACCCCCACCTCAAGCCCACATCGGGACTCTAGGCTGTCCCGGGTGATGGTCCGTGAGTGCCGGGAAGAGGACGTCATGCTGCTCGAGGAGCACATGCCGTTCGCCGGGGCTGCGCCCTCGTCCCACGTGCCTCGCTTCGCCCGGCACCGGAAGGGTGTCAGCACGCTCCTCGTCGCCTGGCGTGAGGACGTGCCGATCGGAAGCTGTGAGGTGCTCTGGGACGGCTGCGAAGCGCCCGAGGTGCGGGCCGTGCAAGCTGGTTGTCCTGAGATCAAGGGTCTCGGTCAGTGGCCGGAGACGCTGCGCTCGCAGCGCGTGGGCACCGCCCTCATCAGCGCCGCCGAGCAGCTGGTCTGCCGCCGCGGCATCGACTGCGTCGGGCTCGGTGTCGAGAAGAACAACCCGCGCACCGAGAGTCTCTACAAGCGGCTGGGATACAGCCCCGCGACTCCCTACCTCGACTGCTGGTCCTATCAGGACAGCGCGGGTCTGACCCATCGGGTCGCGGACGCCTGCACGTTCATGGTCAAGCAGTTGCATGCCGAGGACTTCGCCTGACGGCAGCGGGCGGGGTAGCGGCAGTGCCTGTGGAGGCGCGGCCGGCGCGAGGCGCACGGCGCCGACCCGCCCAACCCCCGTTCGTCCCGCCGCTGTTACGCCGCGATGCCGAGACTTGTCTGCGTTCGGACGTCGCAGCTCGGTGCTCGCCGGGCTCTGCGGGGCCGTCATCCAGCAAGGCCGGCCGGGGGCTGTGGCAGGCTGGCCGCGAAGCCGCGTCTTCGCGTCTCCCGGACGAGGACGACGAGGACGACGTCTTCGAGCAGCGGTTCCAGCCGAAGCCGACCGACGTTTCCGTGCACACCTGCTCCAAGGACTGACGATGCAGAACTCGTTCGACGAAGCGCTCGACTCGTGGCGGGTATGGCAGGAGAGTCCCTGGGGCCGACTCCGCTACTCCGTGGCCGAGTTCAACCTCCGCAGGCGTCTGACGGCGCTGGGCGAAGGGCCGCTGGACGTACTGGACCTGGCAGGTGCCGACGGCGGTGACGCACTGCGTCTGGCCCGGCTGGGCCACCGGGTGACCATCGTCGACTACTCGCCCGGCATGCTCGCAGCCGCTCACGAACGTGCCGCGTCGCGGGTGTCGAGGACCGGGTGAACACGATCGAGGCGGACGTCCTCGACCTGCCGGAGGCAGTCACCGGGCGAACCCACGACGTCGTGCTGTGCCACAACCTCCTGCAGTGCATGGATGATCCGGAGCCGGCGCTGCGCTCGGCGGCCGCTCTCGTACGCAGCGGCGGCATCCTCTCCGTCATGGCGATCAACCGTCACGCCACGCCGCTGGGCCTCGCCGTGCGCTCACTCGACCCCGCTGCCGCGCTCGCCGCGCTCGCCGCTCTCGGCGGGCGCACGACGCACGGGGTGACCTTCGACGCCGAACTGACCCTCTACACCGCCGAGGAGATCATCGCGCTGCTCGGCGAATCGGGGTGCGTGGACATCGAGCACTGCGGCATCCGCAGCGTCAGCGACCACATCACCGACGACGCGCGAAAGCACGACCCGGAGTTCTTCGCCGACTTGGAGGCGCTGGAACTGGCCCTCACCGACAGGCACCCCTATCCGCACACGGCGAAGATCTTCCAACTCACCGCCCGCGTGGAGTGATCGGTCGGGGGTGTTCGTCCGAGGCTTCGGCGAGCGGCCGTTCGACGGCGGAGCGCTGCTCTGCCGGGCGCACTCCCCGGTACCGGCGCGGGGCGTTCAACCAGCCCTGGGGGGTGTCCGCAAAGTAGCGTCGTCCGCCGCCCCGCGCGGGACTGCGCGGACACCCCCCAGGTGTCCGTCACTTCACGCCAGGCGGTCGTACGTCTCGGGCAGGACCTCGTGGAGGAGCGGCCGGCCCTGGACGTGACGCTCGATCTCCTCGACCACGATCGTGCCCTGCGAGCGGTGGGAGTGATGCGTGGCTCCCGCGATGTGCGGGGTGAGCACCACGCCGGGCAGGTCCCACAACTCGCTGTCCGCGGGCAGCGGTTCGTCGTCGAAGACGTCGAGGGAGGCGCTGAACAGTCCTTCCCGGAGCATCCTCGTGAGGGCGGCGGTGTCCAGGAGCGCGGAACGCGCCGTGTTCACGAGGATGCCGCCCTCCGGAATCAGCGCCAGCCGCTCCGCCGTGAGCATGCCGCGAGTCTCGTCGGTCACGGGAGCGTGCAGCGCGACGACCGGGCAGCTGCGCAGCAAGGTCTCCAACGGCATGAGGCTGACGCCCAGTTGCTCGGCCTCCTCGGCCGACAGGTACGGGTCGTACACGGCGACGGTGGCGCCCAGCGCCCGGACGAGCTCGATGTAGACGCGGCCGACCCTGCTCGCGCCGACGACACCGATGCGGGTGCCGCTGACGGTACGGCCCAGGCCGGGGGACCGCGCCTCCTCCCAGTCGTGTGCGGCACGCATCGCCCGGTCGACGTGGTGCATCGAGCGCAGTTGGCCGAGCGTGAAGTACAGGGCGGCCTCGGCGACGGAGCGGGCCATGCCGGCGGAGGCGTGCGTGAGCCTGACGCCGTCCGAGAGCAGGGACTTGGGCACGAGGTGCCGTACGGATCCCGCGCTGTGGGCGATGAACCGGACGCGTCCGGCGTCCGCACGGGCGGCCGGCAGCGGGGATGAGCCCCACCCGGTGACGAGGATGTCGGCCTGCTGCCGGCGCGCCGTGTCACCGCCGGGCACGGTGCGCGTGAGCGTGCCCAGCGAGGCCAGCCTCGCGAGCAACTCCTCGTCGAACAGGGTTGCTTCGAGGGACGGTGCCAGGTCGAGGGTGATGGCGGGCTTCCCGGTCATGCGGTGAGCCTCGATGTCAGTCCGGAGTGCCGAGCGGGCTCGGCCACTCGTTGAAGGGCAGCAAGTCCCGCAGCGGCACCGACCTGTTGCGGCCGAGCACCACACGGGTGTCGAGATTACCGGCGTCGACCTGCCGGATGAACTCCCTGCACCGTCCGCACGGCGGCAGTACGTGGAGCTCGCCGGCCTCGCTGCGCCAGACGGCCACGATCTTGGCGATCCGGTGTTCGCGGGCGGTCACCATGGCCGCGATCGCGGCGAGCTCGGCACAGTAGCCGGTGCCCGATCCGGTGTCGACGCACACACCGGAGTAGAGATTGCCCGCCTCGGTGACCAGGGTGGATCCCACGTCACCGAACAGCCGGTCGCCGACGTGGTGCGGATTGAGTACGGCGTCGGCGGCGGCCGTCAGTTCGTCGTCGGACACGGTCGTCATGCGCGGAAGCTACCAAGACCGGCACGCTCCGGCCACGCGAATTCGGGGCCGGGAGCGCCGAGGTGAGGGCTACTGCGTCAGCTCCGTCATGGCCACAGGGCGCCCCTCGCGGCGGGAGCGTTCGCAGGCCTCGGCGATGCGCAGCGCCGCCAACGCCTCATATCCGTCACAGGGGTTGGGCACCTCGCCCCTCACCGCCCGTACGAACGTGTCCAGCTCGGCCTCGTAGGCCGGTGCGAAGCGCTCCAGGAAGCCGGGCCAGGGCGCCCCTTCGGAGGATGCGGCCGTGGGCTCCAGCGAGGTCAGCGGCGTACGCGGGTCGAGGCCGACCGCCACCTGGTCCTTCTCACCGGCGATCTCCATGCGCACGTCGTAGCCGGCGCCGTTGACCCGGGTCGCGGTCGCGGTGCACAGGGTGCCGTCGTCCAGGGTGAGCAGAGCGGCGGCGGTGTCGACGTCGTCGGCGTCCCGGAACATCTCCGGACCCGCGTCCGAGCCGGCCGCGTAGACGGAGACGACCTCGCGCCCCGTCACCCAGCGCAGCACGTCGAAGTCGTGCACGAGGCAGTCGCGGTAGAGGCCGCCGGAGAGCGGGATGTAGGCCGCGGGCGGCGGTGCGGGGTCGGAGGTGATCGCGCGCACGGTGTGCAGCCGTCCGAGACTGCCCGAGCGGACCGCCGCGCGGGCGGCCACGTATCCGGCGTCGAAGCGGCGCATGAAGCCGATCTGCAGCAGCACGCCCGTCTCGTCGACCTTGTGCAGCGCCTCCAGCGTGCCGGGCAGGTCGAGCGCGATGGGCTTCTCGCAGAAGACCGGCACTCCGGCCCCGGCCGCGTCGCGGATGAGTCCCGCGTGCGATGCCGTCGCGGAGGCGATGACCACGGCGTCGATGTCCTGGGCGAGGAGTTCGCCGGGGGAGGGGACGGCGCTCGCGCCGAGAGCGGAGGCGACCTCCGCGGCCCGAGCGGTGTCCGCGTCGGTGACGAGCAGGTCTGTCACCCCGGGGACCGCGGTGAGGGTACGGGCGTGGAAGGTGCCGATACGGCCGGTACCGATGAGTCCGATGCGCATGGGGCTACGGTCGCCCGGCGCTTCAAGTGCTGTCAATACTTTGTCAGGACAATTGCTCGAACCCCGAGGGGAGCCACTCGTCACCGGCTGCTTTGTCCGGACAACCGAACTTACGCCTTCCGGAGGGCCGCCCGGCCCACTACGCTCCCCTCGTGGCCAAGAATGATCCCGTTGACCTTGAGTTCAGCGTGGACCGCAGCAGCCCGGTCCCGTTGTACTTCCAGCTCGCGCAGCAGCTCGAAACCGCCATCGAACGCGGAAAGCTCTCTCCCGGAAGCCTGCTCGGCAACGAGATCGAGCTGGCCGGACGGCTGGGCCTGTCCCGCCCCACGGTGCGGCAGGCGATCCAGTCGCTCGTGGACAAGGGCCTGTTGGTGCGGCGGCGCGGGATCGGCACGCAGGTCGTGCACAGCCAGGTCAGACGCCCGCTGGAGCTGAGCAGCCTCTACGACGACCTGGAGGCGGCCGGTCAGCGGCCCGCCACGCAGGTCCTCCGGTACGAGAAGGAAGAGGCCACGGCCGAGGTCGCCGCCGCACT
The DNA here is from genome assembly GCF_013870515.1 of Streptomyces albidus (ex Kaewkla and Franco 2022). Classification (GTDB taxonomy): domain Bacteria; phylum Actinomycetota; class Actinomycetes; order Streptomycetales; family Streptomycetaceae; genus Streptomyces; species Streptomyces albidus. The sequence goes on from NZ_JACBXA010000065.1 coordinate 7,341, forward strand.
GTCGGTCTCCCAGGGTGTGGAGGTGCGGCGCGTGGAGCGGCTCCGGCTGACCCATGGCGAGCCGATGGCGTACCTGTGCAACCACCTGCCCAGCGAAGTGCTCCAGGGTGAGACCGGCGAGGAGCTGGAGTCGACGGGGCTCTACCGGCTGATGCGGAGCGCCGGAATCACGCTGCACAGCGCGCGCCAGTCCGTCGGTGCGCGAGCGGCCACGGCGGAGGAGGCGAAGCTGCTGGGGGAGGCCGTGGGGGCGCCGCTTCTGACGATGGAGCGCACCACCTTCGACGACACCGGCCGGCCCGTCGAGTACGCCTCCCACCTCTACCGTGCGTCGCGCTACTCGTTCGAGTTCCAGCTGCTCGTACGCTCGTGAACCCCGCGGGACTCATGGGGCTCGTGAGCCGCTGACCGTACGGCCGGTGAGCCGCAGGCGGCGCCGCGGACTTTGTTCGGACAAACTCTCATGGAGAATGTTCGGACAAAGTATTGACGCCTTGCTCCGGGCACGGCTAGAACTCCGCTCATGGTCCTTCGGCGTAGAGCACGTAGAGCGACAACGGTGGCGGTAGCACTGACGAGCGCGGCGCTCCTCGCCGCCGGTTGCAGCAGCTCCGGTGGCAAGGGTTCCGAGGAGAAGAGCGACGGGGCGGGCGGCGGCAAGGGTGTGAACACCCCGCGGATGACGATCGCGATGGTCTCCCACTCCGGTGAGGGCGACACCTTCTGGGACATCGTGCAGAGCGGAGCGAAGGACGCGGCCCGCAAGGACAACGTCCAGTTCGACTACTCGCACGACGACGAAGCCGGACGGCAGGCGCAGCTCGTGCAGTCGGCGATCGACAAGAAGGTCGACGGCCTGGTCGTCACGCTCGCCAAGCCGGACGCAATGAAGGGCGTCCTGAAGAAGGCGAAGAAGGCCGGGATCCCCGTCATCACCATCAACTCCGGCGCCGAGTTCGCGTCCGAGGTGGGCGCACTCGCGCACATCGGCCAGGACGAGGCGATCGCGGGCGAGGCCGTCGGCGAGGAGCTGAACAAGCGCGACCGCAAGAAGGCCCTCTGCGTGATCCACGAGCAGGGCAACGTCTCCCTCGAGGAGCGCTGCGCGGGCGCGAAGAAGAGCTTCGACGGCGAGATGTCGACGCTCAACGTCGACGGCACGAACATGCCCGACGTGCAGTCCTCCGTCGAGGCCAAGCTCCAGTCGGACTCCGACATCGACTCCGTACTCACCCTCGGGGCGCCCTTCGCCGCGACCTCGGCCAAGGCCAAGGACAAGGCCGGCAGCAAGGCGGAGGTCGACACCTTCGACCTCAACGCCCAGGTGGTGAAGGGGCTGAAGGAGAAGACCTTCGGCTTCGCCGTCGACCAGCAGCCCTACCTTCAGGGGTACGAGGCGATCGACGCCCTGTGGCTGCACTCGTACAACGCCAACGAGCTCGGGGGCGGCAAGCCCGTGCTCACCGGGCCCCAGATCGTCACGGAGAAGGACGTGCCGAGGCTGGAGAAGTACACCGAGCGCGGAACCCGGTGAACCTCCCCCCGGTGGCGGTGACCGATACTCGTGCGGGCATCCGCGCCGGTCACCGCCGCCGGGCACCGGCCGGCGGCGGTTGCGCCCGCCGTCGGGGCCGCACCCGGCGGAGCCGGGGAGAGCCGGGAGAACAGCAGTACCCGTACCGAGAGGTCAGTAGCACGTGTCGAGGCTGGAGAGGTTCCGCGGGAACCGCACGGGAGTACGCGCGACGCGAGCCGTCATGGCAGCAGTCGTCCTCGCGTCCGTCGGGCTCGCGGGATGCAGCAGCACCGGCGGCAAGCGCGCCGAGGAACAGCGGAACGCCACCGTCGGGGGCGAGGCCGGCGTCGGCACCCCCCGCTGGAAGATCGCGATGGTGAGCCACTCCGGCGAGGGCGACACCTTCTGGGACATCGTGCAGAGCGGTGCCGAGCAGGCCGCCGCGAAGGACAACATCGAGTTCCTCTACTCGCACGACAAGGAAGCGGGCCGCCAGGCCCAGCTCGTCCAGGCCGCCATCGACAACGACGTGGACGGCCTGATCGTCTCCCTCGCCAAGCCGGACGCCATGAAGGGCGCCGTGAAGAAGGCGGTGAAGGCGGGCATACCCGTCGTCACCATCAACTCCGGCCAGGACAAGTCCAAGGAGTTCGGTGCGCTCGCCCACCTCGGCCAGGACGAGGTGCTGGCAGGGGAGGCGGTCGGCCGGGAGCTGAACGAACGCGGCCGCAAGAAGGCCATCTGCGTGCTCCACGAACAGGGCAACGTCGGCCACGAGGAGCGGTGCCGCGGAGTGGAGAAGACCTTCGACGGCAAGGTGCGCAACCTGCACGTCGACGGCACGAACATGCCCGCCGTGGAGTCCTCCATCGAGGCCGAACTCCAGTCGGACAGCAAGGTCGACAGCGTCCTGACGCTGGGAGCTCCGTTCGCACCCACGGCCGTGAAGGCGGCCGAAGGCGCGGGCAGCAAGGCGGAGATCAGCACCTTCGACCTCAACGACCAGGCGGCCACGGCGCTCAAGGACGGATCGCTCGGATTCGCAGTGGACCAGCAGCCCTATCTGCAGGGCTACGAGGCGGTCGACCTGCTGTGGCTGCAGCGCTACAACGCCAACATGCTGGGCGGCGGCGAACCCGTGCTGACCGGCCCTCAGATCCTCACCAAGAAGGACGCATCGACCTTGCAGAAGTACACGAAGCGGGGAACGCGATGACGGCGACACCCACACCCACACCGGCCGGCACACCCGAGTCGGACAAGCCCGACGAGCCCGCCCCGGACGAGATCGCCCGGACGGCTGACAGCGCCGACACGGCGCGCAAGATCGATGAACGGCTGGTGCAGCGCTCGCTGTTGAGCCGCCTTCTCGGCCGCCCCGAACTCGGCGCCGTGGTCGGCGCGATAGCCGTGTTCGTCTTCTTCTCGTTCGCCGCCGACAGCTTCCTGCGTGCCTCCAGCCTCTCCACGGTGCTCTACGCCTCCTCCACGCTGGGGATCATGGCGGTGCCGGTGGCGCTGCTGATGATCGGCGGGGAGTTCGACCTCTCGACCGGCGTGATGGTCACCACCTCGTCGCTGGTCTCCTCGATGTTCAGCTACCAGATGACGGCCAACGTGTGGGTCGGCATCGGCGTCTCGCTGCTGGTCACGCTGGGAATCGGCTTCTTCAACGGGTACATGCTCGTGCGTACGAGGCTGCCGAGCTTCATCATCACCCTCGGCACCTTCCTGATGCTGACGGGCCTCAACCTGGGCCTGACGAAGCTCATCAGCGGCACCGTCTCCACCAAGGGCATCGCCGACATGGAGGGCTTCGAGTCGGCGCGGGCGCTCTTCGCCTCCGAGTTCACGGTCGGCTCCGCCCAGATCCAGGTCACGGTCGTGTGGTGGCTGGCGCTGGTGGCGGTGGCGACCTGGCTGCTGCTGCGTACACGCGCCGGCAACTGGATCTTCGCCGTCGGCGGCGGGCAGCACACCGCTCGCGCGGTCGGCGTCCCCGTGGCCCGTACGAAGATCGGCCTCTACCTCGGGGTGGCCCTGGGCGCCTGGATATCCGGGCAGCACCTGCTCTTCAACTACGACGTCGTCCAGTCCGGCGAGGGCGTCGGCAACGAGCTCATCTACATCGCGGCGGCCGTCATCGGCGGCTGCCTGCTCACCGGCGGCTACGGCTCCGCGGTCGGTGCGGCCGTGGGCGCCCTCATCTTCGGCATGACGAGCAAGGGCATCGTGTACGCGCAGTGGGAGCCCGACTGGTTCAAGTTCTTCCTGGGGGCGATGCTCTTGGTCGCCACCCTGCTGAACGCGTGGATACGTAAGCGGGCGGAGGCGAACCGATGACCGCGGAGAAGGAAACCGGCAAGGACACCGGGGCGGAGACGGTGGCGGACACCTCTGCGCGCGGCGTGACGGACGAGACAGCGGAGCCGCAGGACGCGGTTCCGGAGGGCGCCGCCCCGCTGGTGGAGCTGGCGCAGGTCAGCAAGTTCTACGGCAACATCCGCGCTCTGGAGGACGTCTCCCTCCAGGTGCACGCGGGCGAGATCACATGCGTGCTCGGCGACAACGGCGCGGGCAAGTCGACGCTGATCAAGATCATCGCCGGGCTGCACCAGCACGACTCGGGAACCTTCCGCATCAACGGCGCGGAGACCGCGCTCGGCTCCCCGCGCGAGGCCCTGGACCGCGGCATCGCCACGGTCTACCAGGACCTCGCGGTCGTCCCGCTGATGCCGGTCTGGCGCAACTTCTTCCTCGGCTCCGAGCCGGTCAAGGGCCGCGGGCCGTTCTCCCGGCTCGACGTGGACCGCATGCGCCGTACGACGCACAGCGAACTGCTGCGGATGGGCATCGACCTCCGTGACGTGGACCAGCCGATCGGCACGCTCTCCGGGGGCGAACGGCAGTGCGTGGCCATCGCACGCGCCGTCTACTTCGGCGCGAAGGTGCTGGTGCTGGACGAGCCGACGGCCGCACTGGGCGTCAAGCAGTCCGGTGTCGTACTGAAGTACGTGGCCGCCGCCCGTGACGCCGGACTCGGCGTGGTCCTGATCACGCACAACCCCCACCACGCCTATCTCGTCGGCGACCGCTTCGTGCTGCTCAAGCGGGGGGCGATGGCGGGCAGCCACCGCAAGGAAGGGCTGGAGCTGGAGGAACTCACGCGGCAGATGTCCGGAGGCAGCGAGCTGGAACAGCTCAGCCACGAACTGGAGCGCGCGCCCGTACCCCAGCATCTGAGGTGAAGCTCACGCCGCGCGGTGCTTTTCCGCGCGGAACGGTATTGCGCGACCATGTCGCTCGGTAAGGCAGAATCGGCCACGTGGACGGAGCACCGTCCGGGGTACCCGGGCCTGCGCGTCCCAGGGGGACGTGGAGCCGTTCGCCGGACGGCCCCGGCCAAGGCACACGTGACCGAGAAGCCAGCAGCCGTGCACATACGAAAGGCCGCGCAGTGAGCATGTACCGAGAGCGCGCGGACCGGGACCGTGTCTACAGGCGCACAGCACCCAGCGCCAGCGTCCTGAGGACCGTCAGCACCCGGGAACGTCGCTCGCACCTCTCCGCACCACGGGTGCCGACAGTGGGCATCGACATCGGCGGCACGAAGGTGATGGCGGGCGTCGTGGACGCCGACGGCCAGATCCTTGAGCAGGTGCGCGCCGAGACGCCCGAGAAGTCCAAGAGCCCGAAGGTCGTCGAGGACACCATCGCCGAGCTCGTGCTGGACCTCTCCGACCGGCACGACGTGCACGCCGTCGGCATCGGCGCCGCGGGCTGGGTGGACGCCGACCGCTCCCGCGTCCTGTTCGCCCCGCACCTGGCCTGGCGGGACGAGCCCCTCAAGGACGCCCTCACCGCGCGCCTCGCCGTCCCCGTCATGGTCGACAACGACGCCAACACCGCCGCCTGGGGCGAGTGGCGCTTCGGCGCCGGCCGCGGCGAGGACCACCTCGTCATGATCACGCTCGGTACGGGCATCGGCGGGGCCATCCTCGAGGACGGCCGCGTCAAGCGGGGCAAGTACGGGGTGGCCGGCGAGTTCGGGCACATGCAGGTCGTGCCGAGGGGCCACCGCTGCCCCTGCGGCAACCGCGGATGCTGGGAGCAGTACAGCTCGGGCAACGCACTGGTGCGTGAGGCCCGCGAGCTCGCGGCGGCGGAGTCCCCGGTCGCGTACGGCATCATCGAGCGCGTCGACGGTCAGATCTCCGAGATCACCGGGCCGCTCATCACCGAACTCGCCCGCAACGGCGACGCCATGTGCACCGAGCTCCTCCAGGACATCGGTCACTGGCTGGGTGTGGGCATCGCCAACCTGGCCGCGGCCCTCGACCCGGGCGGCTTCGTGATCGGGGGCGGGGTCAGCGCCGCCGACGAACTACTCATCGACCCCGCGAGGGACGCCTTCAAGCGTCATCTGACGGGACGCGGATACCGGCCGGAGGCCACCATCGCGAAGGCACAACTCGGGCCCGAGGCGGGAATGGTCGGTGCCGCCGACCTCGCGCGGCTCGTCGCGCGCCGCTTCCGCCGGGCCAACAGGCGCCGCCTGGAGAGATACGAACGGTACGAACGCGCGGCCGACAACCTGCGCCGGGCGGTGGGACAGTGACGACCACCTCGTCCCCCACGCCCGTGCGGACCTCGAAGAGGCCTCCGCACCGGCCGCGGCACCGCCTGCTCACCCTGCTCATCGTCGTGCTGCTCATCGCGGTGCCCGGCGGGTATCTGGTCAGGTCGGCCTTCCAGAGCCGGGACAGCGGCGAGGACAAGCAGCGCAACGCCGCCGCGACCAACCTCACCTACGGCTGGCCGAGCAAGGTGCAGCGCAACGTCTACGACGTGCCGCTGCCCCTGCAGTCCAGCCACCACGCCTTCTACGAGGCCAACTCCTGGAAGACCAGCTCCCTCTACGTGCAGTTCCGTACCTCGGACAAGCGCCTCGGCGACTTCCTCGAGGACGTCGGCACCGACCGCACCGCCCTGCGCGGCGGCGAGGTGACGATCAAGGACAAGCACGCGGAGAATGTCGGCTGGAACCTGAAGCAGGACGGACACGACTACGCGGGCACCACCTTCCGGCAGGGCAAGGGGCGTCCGGATGTGGCGATCACGGTCGACCGCACCTATGAGAAGCGGCCGCGTGTGTATGTCGTGTCCACAGTGAAGTTCTGATGTGCAGAGCAGTAACCCCGAGACCGTTTCCGTCGCCCCGCTGGGTAGCGTGGCCGCGTGAGCGAGAAGCAGAGCGCCTTGATGTTGCAACACCGTCTTGACGGACCGGACGACGCCCCCGTGCTGGTGCTGGGTCCGTCCCTCGGCACGACCTGGCACATGTGGGACCGGCAGATCCCCGAACTCACCCGCCACTGGCGGGTGGTGCGCTTCGACCTGCCCGGACACGGCGGCGCACCGGCCCATCCCGCGGACTCGGCGGCCGCGCTCGCCCAGCGCCTCCTCGCCACGCTGGACTCCCTCGGCATCAACCGCTTCGGCTACGTCGGCTGCTCGATCGGCGGCGCCGTCGGCATACAGCTCGGTCTGCTGGCACGGGAGCGCCTCTCCTCCCTCGCACTGATCTCCACGTCGCCCCGCTTCGGCACCGCCGACGCCTGGCGGCAGCGCGGCGTCGTCGTCCGTACGAACGGTCTCGACCCGATCGCGCGCTCCACTCCGGACCGCTGGTTCACGGAGAACTTCGTCGCGGCCCAGCCCGCGATCGTGGAGTGGGCCGTGCAGATGGTCCGTACGACGGACCCCGGCTGCTACATAGCTGCCTGCGAAGTGCTCGCCGCCTTCGACGTACGCAGCGAGCTCGGCAGCATCGGTGTGCCGACGCTGGTGATGGCCGGCGCCGAGGACGAGGCGACACCGCCCTCCGACGCGCGCGCCCTGGTCGCCGGCATACCGGACGCGCGGCTGGCCATAGTGCCGGGAGCCTCGCACCTGACGCCCGTCGAACAGCCCGCCGCCGTGACCGAGTTGCTCATCAGGCACTTCACCACCAGCTGGCAGGAGTCGCCCGCGGGCCCGCCGGCGCCCGCGCCCGTGATCGCGCCCTCCCCGCACCGGCCCGTCGGCGCCATCGCGGAGCTGGAATCCGCGGAGCAGTCGGCGGCCCGCACCGACAACTACGACGCGGGGATGAAGGTCCGCCGCGAGGTGCTGGGCGACGCGCACGTCGACCGGGCACAGGAGAACGCCGACGACTTCACGCAGGACTTCCAGGACTTCGCCACCCGCTACGCCTGGGGTGAGATCTGGACCCGTCCGGGCCTGGACCGCCGCACCCGCTCCGTGATCACGCTGACCGCGCTCATCGCCCGCGGCCACTTCGACGAGTTGACCTTCCACATCCGGGCGGCCCTGCGCAACGGGCTGACCCCGGAGGAGATCAAGGAAGTGCTGCTGCAGACCGCGGTGTACGTGGGAGTCCCGGCGGCCAACTCCGCGTTCGCTCTGGCGCAGGGAATCATCCGCGAGGAGACGACACCGGACGAGTAGCCCCTGCGGGCACAATGGGCACATGAAGCTGATCAAGAAGGGCCACGCCTGCGTACGTGTCGAGCAGGACGGGCGCACCCTCGTCATCGACCCCGGCGGCTTCAGCGAAGCGGACGCCGCCGTCGGAGCCGACGCACTGCTCGTCACGCACGAGCACCCCGACCACTTCGACGAGGCCAGGCTGCGCGCGGCGATGGAGGCCAACCCGGCCGCGCAGATCTGGACGCTGCGCAGCGTCGCGGAGAAGATCTCCACGGTCTTCCCGGGGCGCGTGCACACCGTCGGCGACGGCGACACCTTCGAGGCCGCGGGCTTCGAGATCGAGGCGCACGGCCAGTTGCACGCCGTCATCCACCCGGACATCCCGCGCATCGCCAACTGCGGCTACGTCGTGGACGGTTCCCTCTTCCACCCGGGAGACGCGCTGACCGTCCCCGGCCGCCCCGTGGACACGCTGCTGCTTCCGGTGCACGCGCCCTGGAGCAAGGTCTCCGAGGTCATCGACTACGTGCGCGAGGTCGCCCCGAGGCGGGCGATCGACGTGCACGACGGACTCCTCGCGGACCAGGGGCGTCCGGTCTACGACCGCCTGATCGGCGACCTGGGCGGTGTCGACCACGGCCGTCTCACCCCCGGCGAGAGTGTCAGTGTGGCGCGATAGGTTCACACGTATGCGTATCGCCACCTGGAACGTGAATTCCGTCGGCGCCCGGCTTCCGCGGCTGCTGTCCTGGCTGGAGTCCTCCGGCCCCGATGTGGTCTGCCTCCAGGAGCTGAAGTGCTCCGCCGAGGCGTTCCCCGCCGAAGAGGTCCGCGCCCTGGGCTACGAGGCGCTGGTCAACGGCGACGGCAGGTGGAACGGCGTCGCGGTGCTCTCCCGCGTCGGCCTGGACGACACCGTCCTGGGGCTGCCGGGCGGGCCCGCGTTCGACGGCGGCGAGGAGTCGAGGGCCGCCGGAGCGACGTGCGGCGGTGTGCGGGTCTGGTCGGTCTACGTGCCCAACGGCCGCGAGGTCGGGCACCCTCACTACGCCTACAAGCTGGAGTGGCTCGAAGCGCTTCGCCTCACCGCTGAGCGCGAGGCGCCGGGCGACCTCCCCTTCGCCATACTGGGCGACTACAACATCGCGCCGAGCGACGACGACGTCTACGACCGCGCCGCCTTCGAGGGCTCCACGCACGTCACCGAGCCCGAGCGGGCGGCGCTGGCGGCCCTGCGGGACACGGGCCTGACGGACGTGGTGCCCCGCCCCCTGAAGTACGACCAGCCCTTCACCTACTGGGACTACCGGCAGCTGTGCTTCCCCAAGAACCGGGGCATGCGCATCGACCTCGTCTACGGCAACGGCGCCTTCTCGGCCGCCGTCAAGGACTCCTACGTGGACCGTGAGGAGCGCAAGGGCAAGGGGGCCTCCGACCACGCCCCCGTGGTCGTCGACCTCGACATCTGAGCCGGAGGCCGTCCCGCCCGGCATGCGCTGAGATCCCGTCGCGCTCCAACGGGGCGTGCCGCGTGCCCGATCGGCTCCCGTCGCGGGTGACGGCTCGTGGCTCCGCACACAGCGATGCCGTCCAACGCCCAGGTCAGGGGCGGTACTTGGGCTCTCGTCAGGCGGTGCGAGGGCGCCTCCGCACCGCGTGCGACGGGTGCGTCCGTCCGCGCATGTCCGGCATGTCGTCAAGAAACCTGCGTCTGCACCCTTGTCGCCGGACGCTTGTTTCAATGGCTCAAAATGCCCCGCAGGCACTCTTGCGCTCTCCCTCGTCACGCGCATCAATAGCAACGCGTCGAATGACGAGCCGTCAAAGACACCCGTGGCGTCCCCGAGTGCGGCCCGAGCCGCGGACCGTGCACATTCCTGGACACCGCATCACGCACACGCACCCCCCACACCGCGCCCATGCGCGTCAGACGTGACGCAACGATGCGGTGGCCCGGCTATTCCCCCCAACCGGAAGGCATGACCATGGGACGCAGCAGATCAGCTCTCGCAACGGCACTGGGCACGGCAGCACTGACGGCGTGCGCGCTCGCGTTCGCCCCGGGCGCCGCGGCGGTCGACCCGACGACCGCCACCGTGACGGCCGACTGCGGAAGCGCCGGCGCCGGCGAGGCCACGCTCGTCGCCACGCAGGACGGAACCGCCGCGACGATCACTCTCTCCTCCTCCGCGGTCAAGGCCCCCATAGACGTGGGCGCGGGCTCTGTCGAGACCACGCTCACCCTGTCCAAGAACGGCACCGACACCGCGACCTTCTCCGGAAGCTCGAACCCGGCGATGTCGGCCGGTGACGACGTGAACTCCGGTCCTCTGGACGGGACGGTCGCTGCGGGCGACGTCATGGAGGCGAAGTCGCTGAAGCTGGTCATCTTCGGAGTCATCACGGTGAACTGCACCGCGACCTCGCCGCAGACGCCGGGACCCTTCACCTTCTGAGCGGGCGGACGGCCGGGTAGCCGTCGGAGCGGGGCGGCGCCGGTTGCGCCGTCCCGCTCGCCCCGCACTCCGGCCGTCCCCGGGTTTCCCGGGGACGGCCGGAGTTCTTCCGGCGCGAGGCGCCGGCGCGGTTCGCCCTACGGCACCAGCTTCTTGAGGTCCACGGAGTCCGCCATGGCCTTCAAGCCCGCGTCGCCGGGGTGGAGATGGTCGCCGCTGTCGTACGCGGGCAGCATCCGCTGAGGCCGTGCCGGATCCCGTACGGCCGCGTCGAAGTCGAGCACCGCGTCGTACGTGCCGCCGCTGTCGCGGATGAACGCGTTGACCGCGCTGCGCTTCGCCTCCACCTCCGGTGAGCAGTCCTTGTAGCCCTCACACGGCGTCAGGGTTCCACCCACCACCCGGAGCCCTCGCTCCTTTGCACGCTGCGCGATCGTCTTCAGCCCGGCGACGACCTGCTCGGCCGTGGCGCCCCATCTGACGTCGTTGATCCCTTCGAAGACGACGACGGTGTGGGCGTTCGTCTGCGCCAGCACGTCGCGCTCCAGCCTGTGCAGGCCGCTCACTCCTCCGGTGTCGGAGCTGACGCCGTCGCCGGGATAGCGGTCGGAGGTGACGCGGTTCGCCGAGATGCCATGGTTGAGCACCCCGTAGCGCGGCACCTCCTGCTGGGCGCGCAGCCGCCGCGAAAGCACGTCCGGCCACCGCAGGTTGGCGCCCTCCGTGGAGCGCACTCCGTCCGTGATGGAGTCCCCGAACGTGACGACCGACCCGGGACCGCCCCGTACGTCGACGCCCGTCAGGAACGGCCACACGCCCAACGACCCTGTGTACGCGCCGCCTTGAGTGTCCTGCGTACGGTCGCCGCTGCCGTTCGCGCTCACGTAGGAGCGCTGGATGGCCTCGCTGTGGACCGGCGCCGCCGCTACCGGGCCCGGGAGGTGAATGCTCACCAGCAGGTTGGTGTCGGGCGGCACCTGGAAGCCGACGGGGTCGCTGACCGCGTGCGCGCCGGCGGGCATGACGACTCCCGCGCGGCCGTCGAAGCGCAGCGGCACGGGACGTCCCCGTCCGCTCGCGCCCTCCTGCTGCACGACGACCGAGGCGTGCCCGATCTCGACGGGCGCCGAGGCGAAGGTGTTCGCGAGCCGGATGCGGGTGCGCGACCCGCCGGCGGAGGTGTGCACCACGAGTCGCAGCGTCTGGTTCTGCCACGGCCCGACGGTCGTGTAGCCCGCGCTGCTCGTGGTCCAACTCCCGGTCCAGCCCGTCTCTTCCCTGCGTACGGAAGCGGCGAAGACGTGCAGATCCGACTCGGGGCCCGCGTCGGCCGGAAGCGTCAGCGACCGGATCTGGCGGCCCCGTTCGACGGGCACGGTCACGGCGTAGAGCTTGGCCTTCTCCGCGAGCTGGCCGCCTGACCGGGTGTTCACGTGCGGCAGCGCGACGCCTTTGGTGGCGAGCGGGCCGCCGCGCCAGTCGGGCGCGCTGAGCGAGTACGTGCTCCTGGAGCCGTCCCAGTACTCGACGGTGCCGCTTCCCGTCACGTCCCCACCGGGGAGACCGCTGCGGGAGGTGCCCGCGACCAGCAGCGAGACGGCGTTGCCCACTCCGCGCATCCGCACGCGCTGCCCGTCGGCGACCACGTTGTCGGGACTGCCGGGCTGCCTGTGCGGCCAGCGCAGCGAGACGGAGTCGATGTCGAGGCGTCGGCCGGGCTGCCAGCCGGCGGCGCCGAGGTCCTGCGAGGAGACCGAGTTGCCCGCACCGTCGAAGTCCGCTTCGCCGGGCCGGGCGTCGTCGCTCACCGCGTGATTGTCGAAGAGCCGCTCCAGAGGGAGCGGCTCGGTGGTCGTCGTGCGGTCCTCTGCGAACGCGACCGCGGGCGAACCCGCGGCGGTCAACAGGATGATGAGGGGAACACTCCACAGACGTCTGCGCACGCCGACTGTCCTCTCTCCGGGTCCAGCTCCAACACCCGCTTGTCGCGCCCCGATTCGACCGAGGCCCGGTGAAGGTAGAGAGGCGGCAAAGCATCGTCAAGGTGTCCAGTCGGACACACGGCGTTTTTTCCCCACCACTGCATGTGCACAGCGTGCCTGTGGTGCTCCCTCATGTGGGGATGCCACCCTGATGCGTATGAACATCCCCTTCCTGGACAACTGGCGTAAGAGACACGGCCCGGGCCGGAGCGTGTCGCTCGCGGACGCCGTGTCCAGCGACCCGGAGAGCGCGGCGCAGTTGCTGTCCGAATGCGAACTGCTGCGTGACCACGCGGGGCGGTCGGGGGTCGAACTCGACGACACGGCCGAGTCGTTGTCCGCCCTGGACCAGCTCCTTCCGCGCTGGCGTGACGACCCGGAGGTCTCACCCTGGCTCGGCAGCGACGCGGGTCTCTATCTGGGCACGGTCATCATCCGTACGGTGCCGGGCACGAGCTGGCGGCTGCGGCCGGACGGCGAACCGGTGGTGCGACTGCCCTCGGGCAGGGAGCTGGACGTCCTCGAAGAGGGCGGCAACTGGGCGGAGACGGGCACGCCGGAGCTGTCGCAGCTCTACGCGGAGTTCTCGGAACGCTGAGGCCCGCACCGACACCGGTACCGACACGACGTGGTGCGGGTGCCGTGGTCCGGTGTCAGCCCGCCTCGCTCAGCTCGACGCGCGACGGCTGCCGCGCCGCCCGCCCGACGCGGATTCGGAGGCGGGGACCGGGGCGGTGGTGGCGGCGCGCGTGACGTCGGCGACCAGTTCGACGACGTCCGGCCCGTACGCCTGGGAGTTGACCACCCTCAGCAGCACGCAGAAGTCGCCGCTCGTCCCGTACTTGCGCATCAATCGCGTGTGGTGGCGGGCCAGATGGCGGGCAGCGGCCTGATGGGTGATCGAATGCTGGCCGCACATGAGGAAGACGGGCCGGGAACCCTCGTCCTGTCCTGCCGTGAGACGCGCGAGCAGCACGTGCTCGCGCGTGCCCTTCTCCATCAGATGGCGTTCGCCGCCGATGGTGAAGGCGCCCCGGTCCGGGGAGGAGCCGCTGTCGGTGTCGACGGCGACGCCCGGAAGAAGCGACTGGATATGGGCGGCCATCCGCCGGTTGGAGACGGGCCCGCCAATGCAGAACTCGGTGCGCTCGCCGAATCCCTGCTGCGCCATGTCGTGCGGTATGACGTCCACGTTCGCGCCGCAGTCCTTGATCAGCGCGGACAGTTCCAGCAGTGCGAAGACGTCGTTGCGGGCGACGGCCCATTCCCCCGTGCTCGTCTCGCGGTCGACGACGAGCAGGCACTCGGAGTGGTGGGGAAGCCCGAAGAAGCGCTGCCTGCGCCCTTGTCGGTACTTGTGCAGACGGGCACGCGCGAACCAGCCCAAGGTGGCTGCGATGCCTGCCGCGAGCACGGCCGGCACTATCTCCCGCAGGTTGTCCGTCATGGGGCGGCAGCGTACATCCGGCACTGAACCGGGCGGTACGGGAAGGGAGGCCGGGGAGAGTACCGGAAGGTAGGCCGTACCGGTGCTGACGTGCGGGCGAGGGCGGGCTAGTCTGCGCGGACCAATCCCGTCAGGAGGTCTTCATGCGGCGCATGACCAACCGCCGTTCCGCCAGATTGCTCGCCCTGATCACGGCCACGGCGGCCATAGGTGCGCTGGGCGTCACCTTGGCGCCCGCCGGGATGGGCACGGGGAACGACGCCGGAGGATCCGGCTCGAAGGGACCGGTCGCGGTCGGCCACGGAGGCGCGGTCTCCAGCGTGGACCCGGACGCCTCGGCCGCCGGCATCAAGGTTCTCAAGCAGGGCGGCAACGCCGTGGACGCCGCGGTGGCCACCGCGGCGGCGCTGGGCGTCACCGAGCCGTACTCCGCGGGAGTCGGCGGCGGCGGCTACTTCGTCTCCTACGACGCGGCCAGCGGCAAGGTCCGTACGCTCGACGGCCGCGAGACGGCACCGAAGAGCGCGGACGAGAAGCTCTTCCTGGAGGACGGCAAGGCGCTGCCCTTCGAGGAGGCCGTCACCAGCGGGCTGAGCGTGGGCACTCCGGGTACCGCCGCCACCTGGGAGCAGGCGCTGGACAGGTGGGGCAGCAAGTCGATGGGCAAGGTGCTCGCACCTGCCGAGAAGATCGCCAGCAAGGGCTTCGAGGTCGACAAGACCTTCCGCCAGCAGACGGCCGACAACGAGAAGCGGTTCCGCGACTTCCCCGCCACCGTCGACCTGTTCATGCCGGGTGGCAAGCTGCCCGAGGTCGGCAGCACGATGCGCAACCCGGACCTGGCCCGTACGTACAAGGCGATGACCCGCGAAGGCGCCGACGCGCTCTACAAGGGGCCCGTGGCCGACGACATCGTCAAGACGGTGCAGAAGCCGCCGGTCGACCCGGACTCCGAACGCAAGGTCCGCAGCGGCGATCTGACGCGTGAGGACCTCGGCGACTACGAGGTCAAGAAGCAGGCGCCCTCCCGGACGGGATACCGCGGGCTCGACGTCTTCAGCATGGCGCCGTCCTCCTCGGGCGGTACGACCGTGGGCGAGGCCCTCAACATCCTCGAGCGCAGCGACCTGAGCAAGCTCAGCAAGAAGCAGCTGCTGCACCGCTACATCGAGGCGAGCCGCGTCGCCTTCGCCGACCGCGGGCGCTGGGTGGGCGACCCCTCGGCGGAGGACGTGCCGACGAAGGAGCTGCTCTCGCAGCGCTTCGCCGACTCGCGCTCCTGCCTGATCAAGGACGACAAGGTGCTCAAGAGCCCGGTGGCGCCGGGCGATCCGCGTGATCCCTCCGACTGCGGCTCCGCCGACAAGGCCACGCGGACGCCGTACGAGGGTGAGAGCACCACGCACCTGACGACGGCAGACAAATGGGGCAACGTCGTCTCCTACACCCTCACCATCGAGCAGACCGGCGGCAGCGGGATCACCGTCCCGGGCCGGGGCTTCCTGCTCAACAACGAACTGACCGACTTCTCCTTCGAGCCGGTCGACCCGGACGTGCACGACCCGAACCTGCCGGGCCCCGGCAAGCGGCCGCGCTCGTCCATGTCCCCGACGATCGTGCTGGACGAGGGCAAGCCCGCGTTCGCGCTCGGTTCGCCGGGTGGCGCCACCATCATCACCACCGTGCTGCAGACCATGATCAACCACGTGGACCGCGGCATGCCGATGGACAAGGCGCTCAACGCTCCGCGGGCCAGCCAGCGCAACGCGGAGAAGACCGAGATCGAGCCGAAGCTGTACGACAGCGACGTGCGGCCCGGACTTGAGGACATCGGTCACTCCTTCAAGGAGATCCCCGAACTGGGGGCCGCGACCGCCGTGCAGCCGCTGCGCGACGGACGCTGGCTCGCGGTCGCGGAGAAGGAGCGGCGCGGCGGCGGCTCGGCGATGGTGGTCCATCCCGAGAAGTAGCGGTCGACGGGTCGTCGGCGCGGGACGAAAACTGTCCGTAGCACCGAGGCGCAACTGCCGTAACACGGCGGGTGTGCAATTCGGTGCATGGCAGATGTGCCCGCGCCGGCGACCTACCGGCATGTGCCCGGACCGGTGCGCACGTACGCGGCCGAACTGATCGGGCTGGCAAGGAGACTTGACCCCGGCGAAGGCTGGTACGCCGTCTTCACCGAGCACGACCCGCACGGGCTCCAGGAGTGCCTGTCCGGGCGTGAGATGCCTCCGTGGGACGTCGTCGCTTCGCTGCTCCAGGACTTGGCCCGCCTCCACGGTCCCGGTGAGGCGCACCGGGCGGAGCGACGCCTGCGCACCCTGCACGGCGCCGCAGCCCGTGCATTCGACGCAAACGCAGGCGGTGAGCCGCTACTTCGCGACCGGCTCACCGTCGCCGCACGCGAACTCGACCATGCGGAGAGCCGTCTTCACGCGCTGGAGAGACGGGCCGCGGACGGGGCGGCCGCAGGCACCGGCACCGATCTGATCTGGGCTCGCGACTATCTCACCCGGGTCGAGGCGCGATGCGTCGAACTCCGGGAGCGGCTCCTCGTGTTGGAGTCCGCCAGCGTGGAGTACGAGGACCACGGGCGTGGCCCGACCCGGGAGGATCTTCCCGGCACGGACAAGCCGCCGGAGACCTCGCAGGCCGTGGCGGCGCCGCGCACCAGACGCCTACGGACCGGCGGTTCGAGGTTCGCCGGCGC